>CAYRIB010000103.1:0-8479 GCA_964424165.1 uncultured Myxococcales bacterium
CACGACCGCCCATTTTG
This sequence comes from uncultured Myxococcales bacterium, assembly GCA_964424165.1. GTDB lineage: Bacteria > Myxococcota_A > UBA9042 > DTJE01 > DTJE01 > CAYRIB01. Next base: position 18 of record CAYRIB010000103.1, read on the forward strand.
GGTATAATGATCCAATCCTGGGACGGAGAAAGACCATGACGAAGTTCCTCAATCTGTGCCTGGTACTGTCAGTCGCCGCGATGCTGGCCTGCGGTGGCGGCGGCGATGGCGACACGGTCGCGGACGTGACGCAGCCGACGGACGTCCTGGTGCTCGACATCCCGACGATTCCCGATGCCACGCCCCTGGACATCCCCAAGCCGGACACGCCCGCCGACACGGCAGCCAAGCCCGACACGGCGTCCCCGGACTTGCCCGTGCAGGATCTGCCGCCCCCGTTGGACACCTCGCCGGGCCTGGACACGGCCCCCATCCCCGATATCCAGGTGAACCTGGACATCATCCCGGCCGAACTGCCCGCCGCCGATGTGTCGGGCGATGTCTTGTCGGGCGTCATGGGATGCGATCCGTATTTTGACTGCATGAACGAGCACTGCGCCGAGGCTGCCGACTACGATGCGCTGGTGGCCTGCCTGGCCACGCACTGTGACCCGGAGGCGCAGGTCGGCGTGCCGAACGCGGTCATGGGCCTGATGGTCTGCTTCGCCGATCCCTGCGCGGACGATTCGAGCTATGGCTGCATTTTCGCGAATTGCGCGGCCGAGTATTTCTTCTGCTATCACGGCACGGCCAATGTGACCTGCGAGGATACCCTGACCTGCCTGTCCGAATGTCCGGCCGGTGACGCCGCTTGCGGGCCGAACTGCATCGACCAATCCACCCTGGCCGCTGGCACGGACCTGGCCGACTACTGGACCTGCCAGGATGTCGAATGCCCAAGCGCTCAGCAGGCCGCCGCCACCGATCTGGTGCCCTGTGCCTACGATGCGGATGGGTACTACATCGACCCCGCGAAGTGCTCGACGTGCATCCGCGAGGCCGAATCGGGCGTCTGCGCCAGCAAGGCCGCTGCCTGTGGCGAAAGTGCCGCACCGTTCGGGACTGCGGACTGCGCCACCACCGTGACCTGCTTGGCGGCGGCTGAAACGGACGCCGCATTCGATGCCTGCCTCGATGCCGCCAGCAAGACCGCCTACGAGACGGTCTTGCGCCTGTACTTCTGTGTGTGGGATGACATCGCCGCGGGCAATCATTGCGCCACCGAGTGCGGTGACAGCGGCACGGACGAGGCCTGCGACACCTGTTTCTTCGCCGCGATGCAAAATCCCTTCTCGCCGTGCGTGGGCTGCGGCGGGGGCGCGGCTTGTGAGGGTGCGTGCGACGAAGATGATTTGGGCTATTGCATGGCCGACGGCACCACCGTATGCGTGTGCGACACCGATTACAGCGAATTCTTCTCGCTGGCCTGTTCGGATTACTGCGATTATGTGGGTGGGACCGGAGCGGACTGCAACACCACCCCGGACGGTCCCGAGTGCGACTGCGCATTCAGTTGTAGCGACAGCACGATCGTGCAGAAGCAGTGCGATGCCATGCTCTACACGCCGTGTACCTGCGCGGTGGCCGATCCCTGCGACTGGAACGGCGACAACGTCTGCGACAAGGATGCCTGCGACGCGCTGTACCCCAACCAGAACAACTTCGACGACTCGGCCACGGACTGCCTGTAACGCCCCCCAGTAGCCTGATCGCGTGATTCGAACGCCGTTGGGTGCGCCAAAGAAAGACGTGGATTGCGGGTCGATCATCGAGCGGGACGGGATCAGTTGAATCCGTAGTTGTACGTGGGGTTCACGCCGGCGCGGTCCACGATGCCCCAGTGCAGAACGTCCGAGAATTCGCTCAGCGACAGGAAGAAGACCCAATTTTCAGCGATCGGCTCGGCCTCCTCGGGGGGCCATGGCTGCCCCTCCCGGGTGACCAACTGCAACGTCGTGGCCGGCATGTTCATGTAGCAGCGGAGGCGTTCGCCGACGTTGCTTTGGTCGCACGGCGCAACCAATTCCACGTCCACGAGGATGTTCAAGGGACATTCGGGATCGGCGTCGTCGGTCATGAAGCTCACGATCACCGAGTCGAGGGCCTGCAGGAACGTGACCGGGCCCGGGTAGGCCAAGGCCTGCGCGTCGATCTCGGTTTCATCGACGAGCACCGTCATCTGCGGAATGCCGTGGTCCTGAAGGATGGCCGACACCGCGGATTGCAGGTCCTGTTCGGCGTCGCCACTAACTTCCTGGACGGTATCCGTGGCCTCCTCCATGGTGTCGGTGCTCTCCAGGTCGGGTGATGCGTCCAGCACATCATCCGCCTCGACCAGGTCCGCGGCGACATCGCCCGTGGCCGGAAGGTCCGTCTGGACCAGGTCTGGCCACACATCGTTCGTGGACGACACGTCCGTCTCGGTGCCGCTGCTTCCCGAGCAGGACCCGGTGGCCAGTGCCAAGATCACCATGATCACCATCAAATTCAAGAATTTCATCGATACCTCCGGATTCGTCCAATGACGGCAGGATATTACCATGCTTGTCTTCAGAATCACCCCATCGGGTTAGTGGCGGATCCTCACGTCATCCAGGTACAGCGTTCCGTTGATGGGCAATTGTCCTGCATCCAGATACACCCGCACGCGGATACGGGTCGTTGTCTGCAGGACGTCGGCATCGGGACGCGCCACGCCGACGCCGGGAGCCGTATCGAGCGCCCAGCGGGATGCGAAGCCTGCTTCGTCGAGAGAAACTGCCATGTTGCCACCGGTGCCCGCCGCGAGCCACCGCTGGCCCCCGCCGGGTCCGGGTCGGGTCTGATAGGTCGCCTCGGCCTCGTCGGTGGTCGTGAATGCTAGATTGATTCCGACGTCGGTGCCCAGGTCGTTGAAGGCCTCGCCGGTCCACAGGTTGGCCAAGGCCAGATTGAGCGGGGCGTCCGGACTGTAAGGCCGCGCGATGCCGTACCATCCGGGGGTGGTAGCGCTGATGTCGATCGCCAGGCTGTGCGACCCGTTGGTTCCATGAAGCAGGCTCTGCCTCACCGACACCGCTCCGGCCGGCTCGGCCTGCCACTCGGCATCGACGTCCTCGAAATCCGCAAACACCGGATCGTAGGGCAGCGCCTCCTGACCTTCCCACAGCCACAGGCGCATCAGGTCGATGCCCTGCGCCTGAAGGTCGGCCACGGCGGCATCCGCGGTCGCATGATCGTAGGCCACGGTCCAGGTCGGGTAGTTGGGGTTGGGGCCGAAATCGTGCATGTAGGCCCCTTCGAACCAGGCCAGATTGATGCCCGTCTGAAGCCCCGTCGAGGCATGCGCCGTAAATGCATCAATCACCGGTCGCCACGAGCCGTCGTCATCGAGGTGGGCCAGTGGGTTAGTGGACCCCGCGAAGTCGTAGTACCAGCTCAGTGCCGCCTGATAGCCGCCGGCCAGAGCCTCGTCGAAGCAGCCGAGGGTGGCCTCGAGCTGGAGTGTGTCGTCCCAAATGCTGGTGGCTTGTCCGCACTCGCCGACGATCACCGGCAGACCCCCACCCACGGATGTGGCCGAGGGCAGGTCGGGGGCATCCGAATATCGGTGGAAGTCGAAGAAGTCGAAGCCGAGGCCCGAGTATCGCCCGGCCATCACGTTGTCCCATCCGTGCCAGCCCGAGCCGGCGGAAACCGGCAGATCGCTGTACAGATGAACGTAGTCCGCGCAGGCGGCCAAGAAGGCGCGCATCTCGGCCCAGGTCACGCCCCAATCCTCATAGTTGGCGTCAGCGCCGGCCGTCATGGCCTCAGGCTCGTTGAGGCAATCGATGGCCCACAGCACGCCGCTGTCCGCGTAGCGATCAAGGAACGGCACCAGGGCGTTGTTGAAGAAGCTTTCCGGGTGGCGAATGGTATCGCGTCCCAGGGCTCGCCGCTCCTGCCAGTTGAAGAAGTTGGCGTCGAAGAGCGCAACGTAGAGCCGCAGGCCGCGTGGCCGTGCCACCGTGAAGATGAAGTCGTCCATGTTCTGCCAGAAGGTATTGTCGACCCGCTCGATCTGCCCGGACACGAGCGGCTCGGGGTAGGGGGGAAAAGGTGAATCGTCGGGCACGGCGAGGTCATCGGGGTTCGCCACGTCCCCATCGTCGTCGTGGTCCTGCTCGACCAGGGTGTCGTCGGCCGAGGCGTTGTCAACGTCGGCAAAATCGCCGGTCGTGTCCGCCGGGGGGGATTCGTCCGAATCCATCTCCGGGTACGCCATGTCGTCCCGCGCCTCCCAAAGCGTATCTTTAGCGATCAAGGCATCGGGACGGTTCACGTGACTGGGATCGCTGCTGCAGGCATTGCCCATGGCGATAACGAGGGCTGCGGCCGGAGTCAGCGCCACCCATGCACGAAGACATCGGCCCGGGCGAGGTTTATTCATGGACCAAGGATGGCGCGCCCGGTGGCAGAAGTCAAACCCGATAGTGCGGCCACACAATGAGGTGTCGAGGTTTCAAGAAATCGCGACGAGCGTTCAGCGCTTTCCGCTGACCTTGATGACCAGCACGATCTCCCGCCCGATGAAGGGGATCCCGTCCTTGGTGGTCCCGCTCAGGGTCAGCTCGACCGAGCCCAATGGAAGTATGGCCTTCACCTCGTCGAGGGCGAACTTCGCGACCAGGTCACCCAGGCTGTCCGCCTTGACGACTTTCACGGGCAGACCATCCAGGGTCACCGAGACACCGTCCACCGAACTTAAGGGGATGTCCGCATGCACAGTGACCCAAACCCCCAGGGAGTCCATGTTCAGGACGCTGGGGGACACCTGGATCTCCACCTCTGTCTGAGCCATGGCCGGGGATACGAGCAGGAACGTCATCAGAACTGCGGCACTAACAGCCATTTCAAGACGTTTCAGCATCTCGACCTCCATTGTGAGAGAACTGAAGAATACACTCGTCTCCCGTCCCCGTTTCCATCAAAGAAAATGTGACGAAAAACGACAAGTAGAGTCCAAGCAAGGAGAGTGCCAAGAGCACACTCCTTCCGAAAATGACTGACAGCGCGCGACAGGAATGGCCTTCTCTAAAAGTGAACAGGGCGGCATCCCAGAAGTTCGGCCAGAGGTTCGACGTTTCCGTCGAAAGCCTCGACGTTGTCGTCGGACAGAGCGGATTCGAACCGCCGACTTCTTGCGCCCAAGTGAAGCCACATTGTTGTAAGATCGAAGGGTTACGCGCGTTACCGTTCACGTTCATCGATGTAACCCCTCGAATCCTTTGGCTTCAAAGACCGTGAATGATTGGAGGCGCCATCCTGGTCACGCCTTCTGCCCCAGGACCCGTAGAAGGGCAGCAACGAACCCGGTGACGTCGGCCTGGATGTCATCGTGAGGTCCGCCCTGAAGGAACTCCGCGACCTGGCGAGGCCCGATGCCACCGTGATCGAGGAAGTCGTCTCGCAGCACCTCAAGAGCCCGCTGGGTCTCAGGGTCGCCAAGGAGAGGCCTCAGGCTGGCGGCGACGTCCTCGACGCCGGCACCGAAGTTGCGGACGAGGTAGTAGAGGTCGTAGGCGTCCTTGTTCTCCCCGCGCCCGAGAAACGCGAGGGCCTTGAGCACAACGAACGCCCCAGGCCCGCAGACCCAGACCTCTCGCGAGGCCTTCTCGCCGAGGATAGTCGTCCCTTCGAGCCGGACTCGCCGGCGATCAAGGAAGGCGAGTTTCAGGCCGGGGGCGATGATGGCCGCGAAGTCCTTCTCGATGTCGCGGAGCTTCCCGCCCTGATCGGTCGCGAGCGATGGTGGGATGAGGAAGTCCACAGTAACGGAACCCGTCTTGGACAAGCGCCAGCGTTGCCGGATGACCCGCCCATCGTCGGTGTGGTCCGGTTCCAGACCGGCATCCCTCAACCGCTCGGTCAGCGACCGGTAGCGGCCCTCGTCGAGGAGCGCGAGCTTGAGCCCAACGTCGAGATCCATCGTGCCGACGTGCACCGATGTGCCTTCGGACAGACCAGTCGGGTCGATGAGCAACGTCGGGACGAGCCCGCCGACGACCACGACGTCGTTCATCAGGTCGCCGAGTTTGGTCGCCACATAGAGACAGGTCGCCCGCACCAGTTCAACTTGTTCGGGCGTGTAGTCCGAAGCTCGATTCGGCTTGTCAGCCATCACTCCTCCATGTCAGGAACTCGGTGCGGAAGCGCTCTGCAGCCTCAGCCGACCGTTCGGGCTGGTCCTTGAGGTCCAGGTATACCTGCAGCGGATGCACGCAGGGGATGCCGTTCACCTCGGCGACCCCCTGGAGAACACCGGCGTCGTTCGGGACCACCAACCAAAGGTTCGCTCCGCGGGGGTCGTCACCCCATCCCAGTTCTTTGAGGGCAGCCAGAGGGGGATCCTCTGACAGGTACATTGTGACGGTACGGAACGCGGCGAACCGGGTGTGTGCCCAGGCAGCCGCCAATCCCGTAGCCGCGTGTTCAACCTTCCGCTCTGAGAGAATGTCGTGCACGAACCAAAGAAGCGTGTCTCCGGAACGAGCTGCGACATGGCCCAGCCGGACGGCATGCTTGGAGAACCGGTATACCTCGCGCCAAGCATCCAGCAGAAGTGCCGGGTTTTCGGGACGGACAGCACCACGTTCGTCGCGGACGACGAAGCTCTCGTTCTCGAGACGGGCCACGAGACGGCTGACGAAGCCCTCGTCAAGGCCGGTCGATAGCGCAATCTCCCGCTGACTCATGGACTTGTCTGCATGGATGAGCAACCACCGCACGACCCGGGAACTCTTGGGTGCGAACAGGTTTGACGGCCGGCCAGCAGAGCGGAACAGGTTAGGTTGGCCGCTGACGATAACCCTGATGCCAGGGGCGACGATGCGGGCATTGCCGCTAAGGTCCAGCCAGGAAACGCCTGCCTCCTCGCAAGCCTTTCGTCCGACATCCCCCATGAACGGCACGGCGATCAGAGGCAACGCTTGTTCGTCGACCAATCGGGCGTACTCCTTGACTCGCTTCGCGGCCGCCGCAACAGAGCCCGCGCTGGTGGTTTTCTTGAACTCGATGACGATGATCTGCCCGGCGCTGTGGACCACGAGGTCGGCGCCCGAGGGGGCCTCCGAGACCACATCGACCTCCGCCGGACGGACTCCGAGCAGCCCGGCCAGCACCTCGGGGATCTTGTTCGCCAAGCGGTCATGTTCGGTCAAGGCATCCATACTTGTCTAAATAGGCTGCCTTGGTTGTTTTGTCAAGTTAGATGATTTAGACAAGCCTGGATATGTTTGGATGCTGTGTCAGTCCCTCGCCAAAACTCCATCGGCTGCGGAATCGTGGCGGCTTCTGGCCGAGGATGAGGTAGGCTTCGCGGCCCGCGAAAACCCGACCTGGGGCGCGCCCAGGATCCACGGGGAGTTACTGAAGCTGGGTTGCGATGTTGCGGAGAGGACGGTCCTGCAGTACATGCCGAAACGGCCGGCACCGACGGGCTCGCTCGAACGTTGGAAGACGTTCCTGCGCAACCACGCTTCGGACATCGTGTCGATGGACTTCTTCGTGGTGCCGACCGTGATCTTCCGCATGCTGTCGTTTTCGTCGCGATCCATCACGGATCGCGGCGGGTCCTGCACGTCAACGTGACCCGGCATTCCTGTTCGCCGTGGGTCGTGCAGCAACTGCGCGAGGCATTTCCCGGCGACGACGTGCCGCGCTATCTCATCCACGATCGCGACAGCATCTTCGGGGACTTGGTCGTCACTTCCGCCGAGGCGATGGGCGTCGAGTCCAAGCGGACGTCGTTTCGAAGTCCCTGGCAGAACGGCCTTTGCGAACGCTGGATTGGCAGTTGCCGCCGCGAACTGCTAGACCACGTCGTGCCGTTCGGCGAGGCTCATCTGCGTCGCCTCCTGCAGGAGTATGTCCGTTACTACCACGACGACCGCACGCATCTGGGCCTGGGGAAGGAAACGCCAGGAGGACGACTCGCGACGTCGTCGCCGTCCTCATCCGCGACCGTCGTGTCGCTTCCGCGCATCGGTGGCGTGCACCATCGGTACGAGTGGCGCGACGCCGCATAGGATGCGTTCGTTGCCCGTCTCGATGGCCGCGATTGACCCGATCGCGAGGGCTAGGTCCGTGTCGAGCGCCCCGCGACGCTAGCTCTGTGCCTCATCATGACGATCACTGGTGCGCGTTTCGCCTCCTCGCACCGGTTCCAGTCGCCCATGTACCCCGTTTGGGCCCGTTTCGAACGGCGGATGGAATAATGGCGAGCGACAACCGTTCACGAACGCAGTTTCGGACCCTCTCTGAACGCTGTAACCCTTTGAAATGATAGTCGGGGAGAGCGGATTCGAACCGCCGACATCTTGCGCCCAAGGCAAGTGCGCTAACCGGGCTGCGCTACTCCCCGATGCAAAGGCAGAGAGGATAATAGACCGCATCGTGCCGCCGGGCAAGGGAATTGAGCGCTTTTTGTCTTGACTTGAAGTTCGAGGCGACCTATAAACGGACTCGCGTTGACGACTGGCCCAGGTAGCTCAGTCGGTAGAGCAGGGGACTGAAAATCCCCGTGTCGGTGGTTCAATTCCGCCCCTGGGCACTAATAAAGA
>CAYRIB010000104.1:0-1734 GCA_964424165.1 uncultured Myxococcales bacterium
GGGCACGTCCGGGCACTGGTCGGACAGCTTGCACTGATCGGCATACTTGCCCGCCTGGCCGTCCTTGGTCACCCAGGGGTCGCAGATCCGGTCGCGATCGTTGTCCGGGTCCGGGCACCCGTCCTCGTCTTCGAATTTATCGAAGTCCTCGGGCACGTTCGGGCACACGTCACGGCCCTTGCACTGAGACGCGTAGTTGCCGCTCACGCCCTGGTCCGCCACCCACGGATCACAGATCCCATCCTTGTCATTGTCCGGGTCCGGACACCCGTCCTCGTCCTCGAAGCCGTCCGCATCCTCGGGGATGTCCGGGCAGGCATCGCGACCGCGGCAGGTCGACGCATACTTGGCCGACAGTTTCTGATCCGCCACCCACGGGTCGCAGATGCCATCCTTGTCGTTGTCCGCGTCCGGGCAGCAGTCGCTGTCTTCGAACATGTCGAAGTCCTCGGGCTCGAAGGGGCACGGGTCGACCTCGTCGTAGCAGCCATCCCCGTCCGTGTCCGCGGGCATGGTATAGGTGTAGCCGATCAGGGCTCGCGCCGTGGGGCTACCGTAGCCCTGGGTGAGGCCCGTGCCGGCCGCCGCGGTCAGCGAATGGCCGTGGCCCATCTTCCACCGCACCCCCCCCAGGATCTCGAGGGGCATGGTCTCTTCGGCCAGGTCCGAGTCCGCGTCGGCAGCCACTTTTCCCGTCACTTCGCCGAGCACGAACAGGCCCTTGGTGTCGGTCTTGATCTCGGTGCCCAGGCCATAGGTGAATTCGTTGCCCACGTCCACGTTGAACAGGCCCTGCTGACCACGCATCAGGTAGCCCGCGTTCAGGCCAAACCGGACGCGTTCGTGGACCAACCAGTCGAACGCCAAACGGGGTTCCACGGTCCAGGTCTTGTTGCCCTGCTGACTCGATGGCTTTCCCGTCGGGGCCGTCACGATGGCGGCCAAGGCCAGGCCCCCTCGTTCGCGGGCGTGGTAGATGCGCCACTTGGGCACGATGCGGATGTCACCGAACACCGTGGCCGAGGGCTCACGCACCACCGTGCGCAACCCCAGGTCACCCGAGCTCTGAAACAGGGTGGCTGGAACCGCCACCCCGAGTTCCAGGGCATCAAAGAAACCCATGGCCAGCAAAAGATCGCCCCCGAGCTGATGCTTCACCACGTGCAGGGTGTCGCCGGCCGGCCGCGTATCGAACGACAGCGGCAGGTACGCGTAGTTCAAATACAGCCCGAACGACGGACGCAAATGCCCGAGCACCTGGTGTCCCATGACCCCCAGGTAGTTGTTGTCACCACCTGGCACCGGCTGGAACTGCTGGGTGGGCACGCCCCCGGTCGCAGCTTCGGCCGATGCGGCGCCCATCACCAGGACGCACAGCACGCCGAGCAACGCCCCTGAAACGCGCCGCCGCAGCAGGAACCATGCCCCGCACAGCACCAGCAGCAGGGCCGCAACGCCAACAAGCCCACCACGCGACGTGTCATCGCCGGCCGCACAGCCGTTGCCGTGCAGGTACACGCCCGCATCCGCGTCGCCGGTCAGGGTCACACGGCACACGCCCTCGGTACGGTTGCCGCTGGCATCCACCACAACCACGGTCCACACCACGCGATTCGCGTCGATGCCCGGGGCCACCACCTCGACCTTGGCACCATCGACCGTCAGGGTGCACGAATCCGACACGTCGATGTCCGTGCCATCCTCGCCCACATGGATGCAACGCGCCTCGGTGAT
>CAYRIB010000104.1:1834-6075 GCA_964424165.1 uncultured Myxococcales bacterium
GCCGGGCAGGTCACGATCGGGCCTTCGGTGTCCACCAGACAGGCCTCGCACGTGGTCCGGGTCCCGGTGGTCACGAAGCCGTGACGGTCCCCACCTTCGGTCAGGCTCCAGCCCACGGCCCGGCCGTCGGGCCCGAGGGCCTCGACCTCGGCCTGCGCGCCGCCGAGCGTTGTGATCAGGGACATGCCGTAATTCGGAACCCACACGAACGCGTTCGGCCCGGACGTCGCGGACGACACATTGCCCGCCACGGTGCCGGCCTCGTTGATCGCCACGGCCCGGCTCGTGCCCAGGGCGTCCACGACCCCCAGGTCGCGCATGCCCGTACCGCTCGACCACACGAAGGCGTGGATCGTGCCGTCGGCCAGTTCCGACCAGCCGACCACGTCACCCAAGGCGTTCATGCCCGTGGCAGCAGCCTGCATCCCGCAGGCCCCTTCCACGCAGAGCGTGCCGAGGTCAGTGATCGCCTCGACCATCCCGGACAAGGTCACCTGCGCCACGAAGGCCCGGGCATGCCCCTCGGCGTTCTTGGACGTCCCCGCGACTCGGCCCCACGAGGTCACCGCGACCGCGTGGGTCTCGTTGCCACCCAGGGACCCGAGGTCCGCCGTGCCCGACGTCGCCGTCCACACGAACCCACGCACCTCGCCAGCCGCATTGTCCGCATTTCCGACCACCAAACCGGTGTCGGTCACGGCCGTGGGCTGCACCCAGGTGCCGCCTGCCAGCGTCGTTATCGCCACGGGTTCCAGGCCGAAGCCCTTGTAGAACCCCGTACCCGCGATCGCTCCGTTTGCGGTCGGTCCCACGACCGGCGTTGCCGCATCCGCGTCGACCACACGATCCAAGACTTGCATGCCGCCCGCCACGGTCCACAAGAACGCCCTCGCCTCTTCGCCGGCATTGCCGATCACGCCGACCACCAGGTCGGAATCGTTGATGCCATAGGCCCGTCCCGTGCTCATCGCAGGTCCGCCCAGCTCGACCAGACCGTCCTGCGCGGTCCAGATCACGGCCCGCTCGTAACCGTCGAAGTCGCGCGCCTCACCGACCACCTTGCCCGCGGCATTGATGGCCCGTGCGTTGCTGAACTTGCCGCCGATGATGCCGATGTCGCGCACCCGGGTCACCACGATGGCATCCCCGAGCCGCGGCGCAGCCCGGCACAGACCGGATTCCGGATCACACACGCCCGCCTCGTGACAGATGTCGGTCACGCAGGTGCGCGTGGTCCAGGCCGTCTCGCTGTAGGCAGGATCGCAGTACTCGCACCGGTTATCGGGGTTCATGGCCCCTTCGGGATAGCAGGTGTCATCGATCAGGCAGCCGATCTGGCCGCCGTTGCACAAGCCTTCGACGCACTCGCCGCCCGACAGGCAGTAGCCGTCCTCGAGTCGGTCGCAGCTCGTGCCGTCCGGTGCAAAGGCCACCACGCAGCCTTCGACTGGCGAGCAGGACTCGACCGTACAGGTCTGGCCGTCGTCGCACACCATCACGAAGGTGACGTTCTGGTTCGAGGTCTGCGGCACCATTCCCAACGCGGACGCGGTGGTCCGACCGGTCACCAGGGTCGCGCCGGCCACGTCGCGACGGACCATGGCCTGGTAGTGCACTTCCCCGCGCGCCCCGGCCGCAACCGTGGCCATGTTGAAGGTCACGGTGCGCATTGCCGCGTCATAGACACCGCCATCCGCGCTGTCCACGAATTCCAGGGTCTCGTGCAGCGCATCAACGAGCTGCACGTTGGCCAGCGCCAAGCCCGTGTCGTTGCGATAGGCAATCGTGATGTCGAGCGTCATGCCCGGCACCATGCAATCGCCACCCCAGGACCGCTTCAGTGCGAACGTCCAGCCGCAATCCATCCGCACCGCAGCCGGGGCAGACACCACCTGGATGCCGCCCGCAGCCGTGACCACGGCCTGATTCAATCCAAGCTGTCCGCTACCCACCTCGGCGCGGGTCTGGAAAGTCACGGTCCGTCCGGCCCCGGCCGCCAGGGTGCCCACGGCCCAGGTCAGGTTCGGCAGTGCGCTGTCATTGGCACCCGGGCCCGCGATGCTGCCCGCCACGTACAGGGTCGGGTCCGTCACCACGTCCATGACCACCACGTCGGTCACCTCGACGCCCGAGGGATTCACCACGGTGATCGACCAGGTGATCACGTCGTCGGTCTTGTTGCAGGCCTGGCCCACGTCCGCGGCCTTGACCACCTGCAACAGGGGTTCACCCTCGGCGGGTTCACCCAGGATCAGGGCGGTCCCAAGCTGGCCGTCGACCGCGCACGCACCCAACCCGTTGATCGAGACCTTGCCGGCCAAGGCATTGCCCGTGACCGCGCCGGCCTGCACGAGGTAGTGCACCGAACCGTGCTGCCCTGCTTCGAGGGTCCCAAGGTTCCACACCACCCGTCCGGACTGCAGCACGCCGCCTGACGAGGCGCTGCCATCCACGTACACGGTGCCCAGCGGCACCTCGGAGGTCAGCACCACGTCCGTCGCCCGGCCACCGCCATCGTTGACGAAGTACACGGTGTAGCCGAGCATGCCGTCCACAAACACCGTGGACTGGTCGGGGATCGCCATGACGCGCAGATCCCCATAAGCCGGCCGAACGATCGTGGGCGTGACGTCCTCATTGTCCAGGATCGAGGTTTCGGCCATGCCGTCGGTCGATGCAATCGCCGCCACGTGTTCGTACGTGGTGTCGATGGCTTCGCACCCGGGGTACGTGACCGTGACCGTGATGGTTCCCGACTCCCCGGGTTCGAGCACGCCGATCGACCAGATTACCTGGCCCCCGCTCACGACCGTGGCCGCGGGATCCGACGACACGAACACCAGGCCGTCGATCAGCACGTAACTGACCGCCGCATCCGGAACCACGACATTGCCGTTGTTGCCATAGGTGATCGTGTAGGTCACGGTTTCGCCTGGCGACACGACCGCGGGCCCCGTGATGTCCACCCAAAGATTCGGCCAGTTCCCATAGACCACGTTCGCCGAGGCCACGTTGTCCGACGGCAGGCAGTCGATCGTGCCCGAGGTCACTTCGACACGACCCACCAGGGCATCCCCTGGCACCCCCTGGCCGACCAGGACCTTCACCGTGTGGACCGCTTCCTGGCCCGGGGCCATGGCTTCGATCTCCCACACCACCGGGTCCATAACGCCCGGACCATAGAACGTGGCTTGCACGTTATTGGCCGTGCCAGGCCCGTCGTTGCGGAAGGTCACAGTGTAGGTCACGGTGTCGCCCGCGGTCGCGGCTGCCGTGTCCACGGTAACCGACGCGATCAGGTTGGCGGTGTTGACCGCGATCTGCGCCCGGGACGTATTGTTCTGGTCCCCGATCTCGGGCGTGGTCGTGGTCACGTCCACCTGATTGACCAGTTCGGTCTGGCAGCCCGTGTCGCGCCCCGTGGCGTCCCCCGAGGTCAGCACCCCGAACAGAGGCCACGCCACCTGGGCATTGAACGTGAACGAGGGCCGCTTGTCCGTCAGGTAGGCCGCGCTGATCCGGTTCACGTAGGCGCCCCAGTTCTGCGCCGTCATGATGCCGCAGTATGTGCTGGCCGACCCGGTCACCATGCTCCAGGTCTTGCGCGCCGCCGGCGTCAGGGCCTCGCCTTCGCCAGTGGCACTGTCCATGGCCACGGGCACGAACGCGTTCGGCTTGATCATGCCGGTGTCGTCCGACCCCCAGCACCACAAGCCGCCATCGCGCTTGATGCCGCATGCGAAGGTCTCGGCACGGGTGTCGATGAACCGCCAGTCGGCAGCGGTCCCGACCTGCTTCGGGATCAGGCTGTCGTACTGCGTGCCGTCACCCAGCTTGCCACGATAGTTGCTGCCCCAGCACCATAGGGTCCCGTAGCCCTGCATCCTGCCTTCGTCATCCCGGGTTCCCCGGATGCCGCAGGTGGTGTGCAGGCCCGCGCTGACCGCGACCCAATCCATGGGGTCTTCATCGATCTGGACGGGGCTGGTGCGCATGAGGTCGTCGCCGATGCCCAGTTGTCCGTTGGTGTTTCGGCCCCAGCACCACATGCTGCCGTAATCCTGGCCCTCGGCCTTGGGGTCCTTCAGATTACGGATGGCGCAGGTGTGGAAACCGCCCGCGGACACTTGCGACCAGGCCCCGTCCGCATCCAAAGTCACCACGTTCGGGGTGGAGGCAAGGTCCCCGTAGTACCAGGTCGAATTGTTTCCGACACCGGCCTGGCCATAGCGGTTGTCCCC
>CAYRIB010000104.1:6175-8458 GCA_964424165.1 uncultured Myxococcales bacterium
CGTGACCGAGCAAAGCTCGCTTGCCCCGACGTTCTCGAACACGAGGCACGTGTGCATGGCCGGCGCGCTGCCCGAAATCCCGCGCGACACATCGAGCACCATCGCCTTGGTGCTGTCCGGGCCGAACTGGACGCCCTCGGGACTGATGTAGTTGCCGTTGATGTCGATGCCGACCACGTCCTGATGACGGCGCGGCTCCCAGCCACTGCTGTGGTAGTCCCCGCTGCTGAGATACGTGAGTCCGGACCGGATCATCCGGGGCGGGTCCTTGAGCAGGCCGTATTCCCCGAACACAAGGCTGTCGGGCGGGAACTTGTTGACCGTCCACAACTTGCCACTGTCTTCCAGGGCCATGAAGTCATAGGGCGGTTCCGACCAACGGATCTGGTTGACCGCCACCTGGGTGATGCTGCCGATCTTCTCGTTGTCGAGCGTGTAGCGCCCCTCGTAGCCGGTCTTCTCGGTCCAGCAGACCGCCGACCCCTCGGGCGCCACCTCGCCTTCGACCGAGAAGAAGTCCAGACGCGCCCGGATCCGTGGGTGCTGTGCAGCCGACACCATCGAGATGTCAACCACGCCCGAGGCGTCGGGCACCAGGCCCGTCACGACCACGGCGCTCGTGGTCGCGTCCAGGATGCTCACCGTCAGTGTGGAACCGTTGACCTCGGCGTCGCCCCCGAGCACCAGGCGCTTCCACTGCGTGACATTGCCCTGGCCTTGTGCAGGGATGATCGACGTCGTGTAGGACGCATCGCCCATGCGCGACGGCAGCACGATACCGGCATCCGCTTCGCCCATGTATTCGGTCCCGTCGAACGTCCCGTCGGTCAGGAAGTCGTCGCGGGTCACCAGCACGAAGTGGCCACCGGCCGGGGCCGTGACCGCGTCCGCGAAGGTGATTCGCCACGCCTGGATCCGCGGGTCCGGCAGGTGCATCCGCAGGGGATCCGGCACGTATTCCCACGTGCCGCTTCCGTCGTCGAACGACAACGTCGCACCTGCGGGCAGGTTGGCAAAGCTTCCTGGGACGATGTTGGCGCCCGCGGGCAGCGTGTCTTCCATCACCACGTTCTGCGCCGAGGCCCCGCCCAAGTTATCGTAGGTCACGGTGTACGTGAGGGTGTCTCCGCCGTCGCACACCTCGGTCGAGCCGGTGGTCTGGTCTACCACCGCCTTTTCCAGCCACATGTCCGCCCGGAACGCGGTCACTCCGCATTCGGTCGTGTTGTTGCCCACGAAGGTCTCGGTCGGCATGCCCTCGACCCAGTCGATCGAGTATTCGGTTTCCACGATCGAGGTGCTGGCCAGCAGGGTCTCGTTGGCGACTGCTTCGCCCACACGACCCGTGACACTGAACTGGGTCCAGGTACCGGCCGGCAGACCGACGTTGCGGAAGTACAGCCCCGAGGTCGAATCCAACGATCCAATCACGTAGCTGGTCCCGTCGCGGGTCCACGGCACTGCGCCGGCAATCGGCGTTCCCGTCGCGGTCACGGGCAGCACGGTCGCGCCGAGCGCATCACGCAGGGTCACCACCGCAGCATCATCCTGCAGGTACTCGATCGCGGACGCCAGCGCCACGTGAACCCGGATGCCGTAGGCCGTGACCGTGCCCGTGTTCTCGACGCGGGTCATGTAGGTGAATTCGCCACCGGGCAGGATGCCCGGTTCCGCCCCGTTCGGGCTGCAGACATTGGTCACTTCAATGTCCACGGCTGGGGTCCGCGTCGTCACGCACGACGTGTTGTCATCGTCGTTGGCGTCGGCCAGGCCCCCGCTCGACGCGATGGTGGCGCAGTTTTCGAACGACAGGCCCGCGACCAACTCGGCATCCGTGGCCGGATTGCGCAGTTCCATGTCGATCTCGATGCGGAACGGGCCCGAGAAGGCCGGAACCGTGCCGATCGTCAGTCCGATGTGCGTCAAGCTCGCGACCCCGCCGGTCAGGCCCCCCACGCTGGTCTTCCAGCCCGCGGCCGTGTTGGCCGCATCGCTCGTCGGGTCCAGAACCGGTGCCGCGCCGGTACCTGCCGCGTAGAACCACACCTTTTCGCCACGCGACGTACGGATGGCCAGGAACTTCAGCAGCGCGGCCCCGTCGGCCGAGGGCAGCGCCTCGATCAGGCCCACGGCCTCGGCGGGCTGCTTGCTGCCATTGCCGTAGTTCAGCACGTAGGTGATCTTGCTGCCGGGCAGAGCAATCGCCGACGCCGTCTTGTTCACATAGAGGTTCGGCAGAGGCACTCGCGCATCCGCGGTCGCCCGGTTCGGAAGTTCCGGGTC
>CAYRIB010000105.1:0-3338 GCA_964424165.1 uncultured Myxococcales bacterium
TGGCGGAGCAGGTGCTCACGGCCGAGGGGGTCGTCATCGGTCGCGCCACCACTTGTGACATCGTGCTTGACCACAACAACGTATCCCGCCGGCATGCCCGCGTGTTTGCGGCGCAAGGTGGTGTCTGGATCGAGGACCTCCAAAGCGCCAATGGGGTCTTCGTCGACGGTGACGCCATTGCCGCCCCCCGTCGGGTGGACCAACGTTCAGCCATCCAGATCGCGGACTTCCACGTCTTCTTGAGGCCGCGGTCATCCCATGGCCGGGGTTTTGCGCCTCAGAAGGGGGCCCCCTATCTGCCGTGGGTGATCGTTGGGGTCTGCGCGGCCCTTTTGGCCTTGGTGGTCGTCGGATACCTGTTGCTGGTCCCCAAACCGATGACACCGTCTGAGATGCCGGTGAGCACCCCCGCTCCGCATGCCGCGGTCCCGCCCGAAGAGTCTTCGCAGGCCCTGCTTCCAACCCTGCAAGAGACCGAGGTTATGCTGGGCCAGAGGCGCCTTGCCGCGGCGTCGTCCGCGCTCGATCGCGCCCAGGTGATCGCGCCGCGGGATGCACGGGTGATCCGGCTCGCAGAACGCCTGACCGCGGAACGCGAGCACGAGCAGACCTTTTTGCAAGCCGAGGCCGCCATGCGGGAAGGGCGTGACAGCCTGGCCGCCCGCCTGGTACTGCGTGTTCCAAAGGAATCGGCCTTCCGAGTCGACGCCGCAATCCTCGGGCGCGCGTTGCTGCCGCGGATCGAGGTGCTGGAACGCAATGCCTGCAAGACGGCCGTCACCGTGGAATGCGAGCAGATTCACCTGCTGGTCGTGCACCTGACGGAACTGATCACGGGCGGGACGGGATAATACTCGATGCACATGGCGGGCATGCTGTCTTCGGCCACCCCACCGACGTAGTCGATCGGCCCGTACGAGAAGTCCGGATTCAGCAGAACCGACGCCAGACGCGTTGCGGGGTCGGCCAGGGCGTGCGACGACACCGCAAAGTCCGAGAACGCGTACACGAAGTCTTCGACGAACACGCCGCGCCGCAGCCTCATCCAGTAAGTGTACGGGGCACAATCCTGTCCGCCGGTCGGGTTGATCAAATCCGTGTGGCGGATCTCACCCGCTTCGGTGATGCCGTCTTCGAGATCCACGTCGAAGATGGCCAACCGGGCGTCGTACGTCGAGTACATGTAGTCGTCGGTGGTCATCCAGCCTTCGATCGGCAGCGACAGCTTGCCCCGACTGGGGTACCACGTCAGCGCATGCGGGTCACCGATCGCTTCGGAGTAGACGCCTCCGGTCAATGACTTGCGGTGCAGCAAGGTCGGGTTCGCCATGTCCGAAACATCGAACAAGCTCACCTGGATGCCGATCACGCGGCCATCGAGGTCCGCTTCCTGGCCCACGGCCAGAAGGTGATCTTCATCGAAGGGTCCAATCCAGGTCGAAAATCCAGTCAGGTCACCCAGTTCCCCGGTGATCCGGGGGCTTAGTGGGTCGGACAGATCCAGGGCAAACAAGGGATCGGTCTGTTTGAACGTCACCACGTAACCCTTGTCCCCCAGGAACCGCACCCCGCGTACCTGCTCGCCCGCGCCGAAACCCTTGACCTCCGGGGTGTCGGCATGAACGGCCTCGGCCAACAGCGTCAACACGCCTTCCACGTTCCGGTACACGTACACGTGATTGAGGAACGGGGCCTCTTCGGACCAGGCAAAGCCCGTGGTCGCGGCCACCCGCAGGTAGCCTTTGTGTTCGTCGATGGCGTAACTGTTAAGCACGCGGCCATCCATCAATCCGCTGCCCGTGTAGGTGACCTCGCCGCCGACCAAAGCGAACCCGTGCAGGTGCGTTTCGACCTCGGGCTCTTCTTCGAGGGCCGATGCGCGTGCCTCGGAAGTGTCGCCATCGTCGCTCGACGACGAGTTACCATCCACTCCCTCAGCCGACGTGGTGGCCACGTCCGCCACGCCCATCGGATAGGCCCATCCCCACAGCATCTCATTCGTGGCCGCGATGTAGAGCGACGAGGGGCTCATGTACACGGTACCGAACGACCCCAGGATGGCCGCGCCCTTCTGGGACAGTTCCGTGTCGGTCAGGTCCACGGCCACCACGGCCATCAGGTTGGCCCCCGAATACACGTTGGGCTGGTAGTAGCTGTCGCAGGCCAGCAGGGCTTTGCCCGCGCCGTATTCCAAGCCCTGGCCCGCGTCCGCAGACACGATGCCGTCGTAGTAGTGAAGTAGCAGTTCTTCCTGGCTCATCGCGTCGATCTCGGCCTTGATCTGGTCGGCCCATTCGTCCATCGCGGCCAGGCGCTCAGCCTCGTCCTGGCTGTACGCGACCGATGGGATCCACATCCAGTCGTACGGCACGCGGGGGGGCACCGACAGGGCCAGATAGACCACGTTGTCGATCCGGCGCGACCCCATCAGGTTGCCTTCGAAGAGCCGCACGTCCACGAGCACCGGGTTGGCCGGGTCTGCCACGTCGACCACGGACAGAATCGTGCCGGACCCGTTGAAGGGAATGTCCTGCAAGGCCGAACTCTGATCCTCGGCCGGGAAGGGTTCTGCCCCGCCCGACGAAGGTTCGGATGGGGGCACACCGTCAAAGGGCTTTTCGCCCTCTTCGTTGTAATCATAGAACCACGTGCCCGACAGGGCCGCGATCTTCTTGTTGCCCAGCAGGAAGAAGCTCGAGGCACTGACCGGCAACTTCACGCGCCCGATTTCGGCCAGTTCCACCGCGGGCCACGCCTTGAGCACCACCAGGTCACGACCGGCCAGCGCGTAGTGAAAGTCGCCATCGGTCTTGACGATGTCCGACTCGTCCACGCCCTGCACCTGGGTGGTGGTTTCCGAATAGTCCTTGGAATCCTCCCCGCCCACCGGAGCGCCCGATTCGTTGTCCTCGGCGCCGGCCGTGGGGGCTTGGGGGCCACTCCAATCGCCATCTTCCCGGTATCCCCCGTAGGCACCGGCCGCATACATCAGGGCAACCCGATTGACCTCATCCTTGAGCGCCTCGCGGATGAACGCCGCGGCCTCCTCGCAGTCCGCAGCCGCGGTCAGCGTGGACTTCGCAGTCCAAAGGTCCGGGTCGCTGTCTTCGCCCTCGACGAACGGGTCCACGGTTCCACTGGTTCCGCAAGCCCCCCCGGCAAAGGCGACCAGCAAGGCCAGCCCGAGAACCAAACCCAAATGATGAAGTCTTGTGATGAGAGACATGCGACACCTCCAGACACGATTGAGTCCATGGGAATTGTATCGAATTGACGAGGGCGCGACAAATCCGGTGGGAGATTCCGCCAAAGCGCAAGCAAGCTTGCGCACTCCCAGA
>CAYRIB010000105.1:3438-8390 GCA_964424165.1 uncultured Myxococcales bacterium
AAAGCGCAAGCAAGCTTGCGCACTCCCAGATCCGTTTCGGGGATCCTTTCTAGAATGCGGTCGCTTGACCTTTCTAGTCCCGGGAACCACCCATTCGGGTGAGGAAGTACACGAGTTGGAGGATCGCGGTGGCCGCAGCAGCTACGTACGTCATGGCCGCGGCGTTGAGCACGGCGTTGGTTCCCTTGGCATCGGCCGTGGACACCAGTCCCAACTGCGGCAGCACCTCCTTGGCCCGACGCGACGCGTTGAACTCCACCGGCAAGGTCACCACCGAAAACACGACCGCCACTGCGAACAACGCCACCCCAATCCAGGCCACGGTCATGCTCACCAGCGAGCCCACCACGATGAAGATCCACGACAGGTTCGATCCCCAGATGGCCACGGGGGCCATGGTCTGACGCAATACCAGCGGACCATACGCGGACTTGTGCTGCATGGCGTGCCCGGCCTCGTGCGCCGCGATCCCGGCCGCAGCCACCGAACGTCCGTGGTACACCGCCTCGGACAAGCGCAGCACGCGCGCCGACGGGTCATAATGATCGGACAAAACCCCGCCCGTGACCTCGACGGGAATGTCGCGTCCCACGTACCGATCCAGGATCGCCCGCGCCACCTGGGCCCCGGTCATGCCCGACGACGAACGTACCTCGGAGTAGCGCGAATAGGCCCGCTTGACCTTGAACTGAGCCCACAACGTCAGGATCAGTCCAGGCGCCAGATACAAAAGATACATCGGGTCGAAAAACATGCGCTCCCTCGCAACAAACCCGCAAAAGAATATAAGAACGCGCCGGGCCTTCGTCAACCGGGCGCCAAAGTTGCGGATGTGCCGCCCTTCGGATACCATTGCCGCGCGATGGAACGATACCAACTCGTGGAAAAACGCGACTCGCTGCTTCGACGCATTCTTCGGACCACGGTCCTGGTGCTGTCTGCGAGTTTCATCGCCTACGTGCTGCTGGCCGTCGACGTCGAGACCCCGTCCCGCCTGTTCGAGACCGTGGCACCATCGGCCGCCGAGGCAGGCGAGCGACCCGACGGCCAACTTGGCCGCCTCCGCCTGCTCACGCGATCCCTGGGCTACATCCGGTCGAATTACGTGGTCCCCACGCGTGCCCAACCGCTGCCGATGTTGCTGGGGGCGCTCAAGGGCGCCGAAGGCCTGATCCCCGAACTCATGGCCACTCCGGACGCCCTCGATGCCGAGCAGGCCAGCAACGTCGTGATCCGGATTGCGGACCAGCAAAAATCCTTCCCGATCGGGGACATTTCGGATCTGTACGAGATGAACTGGCGCCTGCTCGATCAGTTCCAGTTCATCGCGGCCCATCTCCCGCCGGACGTCAAACCCGAAGAGGTGGAGTACGCGGCCATCAACGGGATGCTGCAGCCACTCGACGAACACTCGGTCTTTTTGCAGCCCACGGCCTATCGCGAACTCCGGATGGACACCCAAGGCCGCTTCGGGGGCTTGGGCATCGTGATCACCACTCGCAAGGGACTCATCACGATTGTGTCCGTGATGCCGGATACCCCGGCCAGCAAGGCTGGTTTGAAGTCCGGCGACCAGATCGTCGAGATCGGCGACGAATCGACCATGAACCTCAGCCTGAACGACGCGGTCACAAAACTGCGCGGCAAGCCCGACACTACCATCACGATCGTGCTGCAACGCAAGGGCTGGCCCGAGCCACGGACCTTCACGCTGACCCGTGCCGAAATCCACATTCAGAGCGTGTCCGCCGAAGTGCTCGGCAACGGCATCGGCTACGTGCACATCAAACATTTCCAGGAGGACACCCGGGCCGAAGTGACGCGACTGCTCGGGGACCTCGCGCAGCAGGGTTCGTTGTCCGGCCTGGTGCTCGATTTGCGACAGGACCCGGGCGGCCTGCTCGATCAGGCGATCGAGGTATCGAACCTGTTCGTCAAGCGCGGCACCATCGTGGTCACCGAGGGCGAGGGCAGGCGCATGCGCCGCGAGCACGTGGCCGATGGCAAGGCGCCGTTCGCCAACCTCCCCATGGTGGTGATCGCGGATCAGGGCAGTGCCAGCGCCGCGGAAATCGTGGCCGGTGCCCTGAAGGAAAACGACCGTGCGCTGCTGCTCGGCGACACGACCTTTGGCAAGGGAACGGTCCAGGTCATGTACGAGGTCGGAGACGGGGCCCTGAAGCTGACGGTTGCGCAGTACCTCCTGGCACCGGGCGACCTGTCGATTCAGGGGGTCGGCGTGACCCCCGACATCCGGATGGTCCCGTTGGTGCTCAAGGGCGATGCCGTCTCGGTAGGCGTCGAGACCGACCCCAGGGATGGGCGTGAAGGACGTCGGCTCGACGCGTTCGGCAAGGTGGCCAGGGACCGCCCGTCGTGGCGAGTCCCCTACGTGCTCGATGTCCCCAGCGAACCCGGTGAAGGCGCGGACGACGACGAGGAACCCCCGATCAAGGAAGACCGGTTCGAACGCGACGCCCAGATCAATCTGGCAGCCCGGCTTCTGGGGGGCATCAAGACCCCGACGAGGGCCGCGGGCCTTCAGGAAGCCCAAGCGGTTCTGCAGGCCGAGGTGCAGCAACAAGACGTCAACATCACCGAGCAATTGCGTGCCCAGGGCACGGACTGGTCCGCGGGCGCACCCACGTCGTTCGAGGGACTCAAGCTCGCGTTCTCGGTCGACAAACCCCAGCCGATCGTGGCGGGAACCCGTGTGAAGTTGCGAATGACGATGCGCAACGAACGACCAGACCCCGTGTTCCGGGTGCACTGCGAGACCGAATCCGAAAACCCGTCCCTCGATGGACGCGCCTTCGTGTTCGGGCGCATCGCACCCGGCGAATCCGTGACCCGCGAAATCTTCGTCACCCTGCCGCGGCAGTCCTGGGATCGCCTGGATCAGGTGGTCTTCCGACTCTTCCAGGGCGAAGTCGAAGGCCCTCGGCCCACGCCCGCGCTGCTCGCCACCCGAAGCCTGCCGCGCCCCCGATTCGCCTATACCTGGCAACTGCAGGACCCCCAGGGCAACGGGGACGGCATGGTCAGTCCCGGCGAGACCGCGAACCTGATCTTCGACGTGAGGAACGTGGGTGAGGGTCCTGCGGACAAGGTCCTGGTGACCCTGCGCAATCGCAGTGGCGAAGGCGTGTTCCTGCGCGAGGGCCGCATCACCATGCGGGATGGCATTCCCGTCGGCCGATTCGGCGAGGCGCGCTTCAAGCTCGAACTGCGTCGGGGCTTCGAGCCGCAGGAACTGACGTTCGAAGTGTCGGTTGTGGATTTGCGGCTGCGCGAGATCCTGTCCGAGGAGTTCACGGTGCCGGTGCACAAGGGGCGAGCAGAAACGCTCGACCCTCGTTCACAGGCGCTTCGAACCCGAACCCCGGATGCGAACATGCTGGCCGCTGCGGATCGTGACGCCCCACTGCTGTTCAGAATCGCCGAAGGCACGTTCTTGCGCGGGATCGGTCGCATCGGGGACTTCTACAAGGTGGACCTCGAAGGGGGACGTTTCGGCTTCGTGGCCGTTGCGGACGTGGACGCGTCGGTGGGCGTGGTGCGCTTCTCGCCCCTGCCGGAAAGCGCGGGCCTGTTGAACGTGGCGCCGGCCATCGACGTCACCGTTCCCGGATTGACGCCCGCCACCGCGGTCGCTGGGCCCTCGATCCAGGTACAGGGCCACGCGCGGTTCAGTGCGCATGCCAAGGGCGATCGCAAGAAGATCACCATCTTCCGGGGGCGCGACAAGGTCCACTTCTGGTCGGCCAGCGGCCTGAACACCGAGGCCCTGATCCCGATCGATGCCACGATCCCCCTGGTCGACGGGGTCAACGACATCTCGGTGCACGCCACCGAAGGCAAGAGCCGCTCGACGGTACGCCGTTTCACCCTGTTCAAGTCCGCGCCCGCCTCTGGATCGCCCGAGGCGGCGGAACGCCCGTGACGGAGACGACATGATCGCTGGCCTTCACCGATCTCTGATGCTGCGGGCCCTGGTAGCCGCCATCCTCACGATGGGAATCACCGCCACCGCAGTTGCACAGGATTATTCCTCCCACATGGCACGAGGCGCCAGACTGGCCAAGGCACGCCAGTATACGAAGGCGCTCGAGGCATTCCGCCAGGCCCTCAAGGCCGACCCGTCCCAGATGGACGCCCATTTCAACGTGGGCAACATCGCGGGTCATCTGGGCGATTGCCGGTCTGCCATCGTTCATCTGCGCGCCTTTTTGTACCTGGCATCGGGCGGTACCGGCGACAGCGTGAAAGGCGACATTCGGACCGCCGAAGACACCCTGCGACAGTGCGAGGCCCGAAAGAAGACCGGCAGGGCATCGCTGCGCTCGGACCCACCCGGCATCGAGGTGATGCTCGACAACACCCTGATTGGCCGAACGCCCCTGATCGAGGTCCCCCTGTCGCCAGGACGTTATCGCGCCACGTTCCGCCACCCCGACTTCGACGAACAGGCCGTGGACGTCGAAGTGACCGCCGGGCCGGACGCCGCGGACAAGACCATGGTCATGGTGCGCAAGCGGATGATCGGCTTTCTCGAGGTCAGGACCGATCCCCCGGATGGGGTCCGGGTTCTACTCGATGAACGTGAACTGGGGACCACCCCGCTTGGACGGCAGGAGCTCGAAACCCGCAAGTACCTTGTAAAATTTGCGAAACCCGGCTATTCGGACTGGGTGCGCTACGTGACCATTCAACGCGACCGGGTACAGGTGGTGAGTGCGGTGCTCGAGCCCGAAGTCCCGCCCCTGCCCGATCGCTAGGGAGACATCGATGTCCTACGACCACGGCAATTCCAACGCATCGGCACCGCGCAAAGCCCCGACGCCCCCGCCCTATTCGCCCTGGAAGAACGCGCCCGCGGCCGTGGCGCCCGATTCCGTGCAGCGTCTGGTCGAGGCCGGTGCGGCCCGGATGCTCGTCACCGGACGGATCGT
>CAYRIB010000106.1:0-8202 GCA_964424165.1 uncultured Myxococcales bacterium
GCCGGCTTGAACTCGGGTTCGAGCAAAGTTCGCACGATGCGGCCGAATGCCTTGGCCGTTTCGGAATGCGGATGGGATTTCACCACCGGGGTGCCCTGATCCCCGCAAACAACGACCTCGGGCTCGATGGGAATGGCGCCCAGATAGGAAACCCCCATCTCCTGGGCCATGGCCTTGCCTCCGTCGGTGCCGAAGATGGGGATGTATTCGTGGCATTTCGGACAGGTGAAGCCACTCATGTTTTCCACCACGCCGATCACCGGGAGATTCAGCTTGCGGCAGAAGTCGATGCAGCGGCGCACATCCTGTACCGCGAGTTCTTGCGGGGTGGTAACCACCACGGCTCCGTCTGCCTCGGGGATGAGCTGGGCCACGGACAGCGGTTCGTCACCGGTGCCGGGAGGGGCGTCCACTATCAAATAGTCCAGGGGGCCCCACATGACGTCTTTCAGGAACTGCTTGATCACCCCGTATTTCATGGGCCCACGCCAGATCACGGCGTCGTCCCGGCCTTCGAGCAGGAACTGGATCGACATGACCGCAAGTTCCCCAGCCCCGAAGTCGATTCGGGCCGGATCCAGCCCGGTGTCGGTCCAGCAGACCGGCCATCCCTGCAGATGCAGAAGTCTTGGGATGCTTGGTCCGTGGATATCGACATCCAGAATACCGACCTTCTTTCCGGCCAGTGCCAGGGCCGCGGCCAGATTCACCGCGACCGTGCTTTTTCCCACGCCGCCCTTGCCCGAGAGCACCATGATCTTGTGCTTGATCTGGCACATACGGGCCGACAGTTCCTGGCGCTCCTGGAAGTCCTGGTCCCCTTCCCCAGGGCGTCGCTCCTGGCTCGAGCAGTCCTGGTCATGGCATCCTTCACACGCGTGTTCGTGACTCATCGTCTTCCCCTTTCATCAGTTGATTCCACAGCCGCCGAATGTCGGTAGCTGCCGGTCCATTGCTGCATTCGACCACAGCCTTGCGTTGCAACTGGGCGGTCGTTACCGCGTCGTCGTAGCGGACGCTTCCGAAGATGCGCAGGCCGCGGGCTTGGGCCGCGGCCTCAATTTTGCAGGACATGGAAGGATGAAGGTCCGCCTTGTTGATACAGACCCCGGCATCCACGTCGAAGCGACGACACAACTCCTCGACGCGCATCAGGTCGTGAAGACCCGAACGGGTCGGTTCCGTGACGATCAGCACCTGATCGGCCCCGGTAATCGAAGCAATCACCGGACATCCGATTCCGGGAGAGCCGTCGCAGATCAACCAATCGCTTTCACGTTGATGTGCCAGGGCCTTGGCCTCCCGCCGGACCAGGGAAACCAGCTTTCCGCTGTTTTCTTGGGCGATACCCAGTCGTGCGTGGACCATGGGGCCGTGGCGGGTTTCGGACACGAACCACTCACCGTCCAACGAGGGTTTCATCGCGATGGCGCAGGATGGACAGGCATCTGCACATGCCCCGCAACCCTCGCACGCAATCGGATCCACCTCGAAAGCGACCGGGAGTGGGTCGGCCGGACGTCGAATTGCTTCAAACCTGCAGCGTTCGTAGCAGATGCCGCATTGATCGCAGCGCTCTGGATCGATTCGGGCGGTGTGTCCTCCGCCGAACGGCCAGCGCTGCTGAATCGTCGGATCGAGCACCAGATGAAGGTCCGCAGCATCCACATCGCAGTCGGCCACCGTGGCGTTTTGGGCCAAGGCAAAGAACGATGCCACAATGCTGGTCTTGCCGGTCCCTCCTTTGCCACTGATGACAACGAGTTCGCGAGGCACAGGGCCCGAGACGGCGGCAGGGCTTTGCGATGGGGGGAGGCCAGGACCGGATGTGCCATCCTGTTTCTGCGCACTGGAAGGGGATGAAACAGGAAGCCGGACCTGCGCCATCTCCCGAAGAGTTTCGTGCAGGGATATCAGACGGTTCTCCAATTCGGGGAACACGGTGATGGCCAGATCTCCTCGCGAATAGGCCTCTGCAATACGGCGATCGTTCGGAATCTCCAACAGAATCGGAATTTTCTCCCGATGGCAGTATTCGAACACGTCATGGTTGCCCGTTCCGACTCGATTCACCGCGACCCCGAAAGGAATGCCGAGTGCCCGCACCATGCCTACGGCCAATATGAGGTCATTCAAGCCAAACGGCGTTGGTTCCGTGACCAGAACGACCACATCCGCGGTCCGTATCGCGGCAATGACCGGACACGATGTTCCTGGAGGCGCATCGATCACGACCGTGTGATCGAAAGGAGCCTGTTCGAGCACCGCGCGAATGACAGGCGGGGACATGGCTTCGCCCACGTGGAGACGTCCTTGGAAGAAGCGGATGGGGCCTGCCATGGCACCTTCCACTTCGCCGGTGACCCGGTCGACTTCGTGAATCGCCTCTTGCTTGCAGGCTACCGTACAAGCGCCGCAGCCATGGCAGAGCAAGGGAAACGTCAGAACCCGATGGGGCAGGACTGCGATGGCCGAGTAGCGGCATGTCTTGGCGCAATCACCGCTCAACGTGCATCGCAGCGGGTTGATTTCGGGGACCGGGATCGTGACCGGTCTGGTCTCGTGGATGGTTGGTCCCAGAAAGATGTGACCGTTCGGGGCCTCGACGTCACAATCAAGGTAGGCGACAGGAATCCCTGCGCGTCCCAAGGCAAAGGCCATGTTGGTCGCGAGGGTGGTCTTGCCGGTTCCACCCTTGCCACTGGCCACGGCCAGTCGCAAAAAACGTCCTGGGGTGGCGGCTCTACCGATCTGTGGCTGGGTCATGAATGGTGACCGCCCATGCCGGAATGACTCTCGACGTCCGGCTTGGTGGCTGGTTGGAGTCCACCTGCACGGAAGCGTTCGACGGCTTCACGAACCGTACCCGTGTTGCCGGTGTACACGGCAATTCCTGCCGCATCCAGGGTCTGCAGTGCATTGGGACCGCAGTGGCCGGTCAAAATGGCCTTTACCCCATGGTTGGCCATTGCCTGCGCAGCCTGGATCCCTGCGCCGCCACCCAAGGACGAACTGCTGTTCTCGATGGCCTCGAACGTCATGTCGTCGGTCTGGACCAAGGCAAAATAGTCGCACCGACCGAATCGCGGGTCCAAGGGGGCGTCCATCGAAGGACCTGTGGCCGTGATGGCAATCTTCATTGTTTGTCCTCGATCTGGGCCTTCAGTGATCGAAGCTGCTCTTCGAGCATCTTGATCGCCTGTTGCAGGTCGTTGTTGGGTGTGTTCTGAGGCTGCTCGGGCGTTGGCATCATCTTGCCCCCTGCCTGTCCTCTTCCGTTTCCACGACAACGACCCATTCCTCGGCCTTTTCCCCGTCCCTGTCCCAGGGGTCCCGTTCCGTCTCTTGCCGGCATGTTCAACCTCCGTTCGCAGACTTTGGCGAGGGACAGGTCCATCCCCAGAACCTGTCCCCGTTGTGACCGAAAAGCATGAATCGGGCCATCCCTGTGAACCGTGTTCCAAATAGTTTTGAAAATGCCTTTCACTACAGGCGGATGGTGAATTTCGTGAGTGTTTGTGTAGGTTGAATAGAGTCGCAAAAATGCGACTGTCATTACTCTTGGAGTCTTATCCGGGCGATTCCGGGTGAATCATTGGGAACGCACTCTGGAGCGTCCGTCCTCGTCCGGGAGGTCGATGCCGAACTGACGCACCTTCCGAAACAGAGTGCTCTTGTGGATGCCGAGCTCCCGGGCCGCTTCAAGACGGTTGCCCTGGTGGCGCTGTACGGCCTCCCGGATGGCCTGGGCTTCTATGGCACCTAGTACATCCTGCATGCGGTGCTTCTCCACAAGGTGCTGCGTGGCGGGGATCAGTTCGACTGGCAGGTGCTGCAGTCCGATCACTCCTTCGTTGCACAGCATGAAGCCATGTTCGACGATATTCTGCAGTTCGCGCACGTTGCCCGGAAAGTGATGGGCCATCAGCAAAGACATGACATCGGGAGTCACGCCGCTGACCTGCTTTCCCTGAACCGCGTTGAACGCCGACACGAACTGCTGAACCAGCAGAGGGATGTCCTCGCGACGTTGGCGCAGCGGCGGGAGTTCGATCTTCATCACCTTTATCCGGTAATACAGGTCCTGACGGAAGGTCCCCGCATCCACCTGGCTGGCGAGGTCCCGGTTGGTTGCAGTGACAATCCGGACATCGGCTTTCTCGGGACGCGTTCCGCCCAAGGGATCGAACTGCTTCTCCTGCAGCACCCGCAACAGGCGCACCTGCAAGGCAGGGCTGATTTCTCCGATCTCGTCGAGGAACAAGGTTCCACCCCTGGCTAGGGCAAATCGGCCCGGCTTGTCCTTGACGGCCCCGGTGAAGGCCCCAGCCTTGTATCCAAACAACTCGGATTCGAGCAGGGTGTCAGGCAGGGCCCCGCAGTTGATGGCCACGAAGGGACCGTGACTTCGGGGACTCAGATTGTGAATGGCCCGGGCCACCAGTTCCTTGCCCGTGCCGGTTTCACCCTGGATCAGGATGGAGCTTTCGCTGTCGGCCACCCGGGGCAGGACTTCGAGGACGCCCCGCATCGACAGACTGCGGCTGACAATGTTGTCGACCTGGAAGCGGCCCTTGATCTCCTTGCGGAGTTCTTCGATCAGACTCAGATCCCGGAAGGTTTCGGCCCCGCCTACCACGTTGCCATCACAATCCCGCAGGATCGCGGTCGACACGCTGATGGGCACACGATCCCCGTCCATGCGCACGATGAACGCCGTCCGGTTGACCACCGGCGTGCCGGTCTCCAACGTATGCCGAAGCGCGCATTGTGTTTCGCACATGCTGGCTCGGAACACGTCAGAGCACTGGCGTCCGATCGCCTCCTTGCGCGGGATTCCGGTGATTTCCTCGGCCGCCCGGTTGAACGACGTGATGTGCCACTCGGAATCCACCGTGAATACGCCATCCGAGATGCTTTCGAGGATGGAGTCCGTAGGGATCCGGGCCCATTGTCGCTGGCGCGGGGCATCGCTGGTCTTGCGCGAACGGGGCATCGCAGCCTTTCATGGCCAGGGACGGTGACGCCGATCTACTTGCCTTCGGGCAGGCTCTTCAGACACAGGAACCAGTCCAGGCACTCGTAGTCGCCACCGGCCTTCTGCACCCGGTCCGCGGCCTGACCGCACGAGCCCGGGGGCGGAATGATGACCTTTTCGCCCGGGCGCCAGTCTGCGGGGGTCGCAACCCCGTGCTTGTCCGAGGTCTGCATGGCGATCAGCAGGCGCTTGAGTTCGTCGAAGTTCCGGCCATTCGACAGCGGGTAATAGATCAGGGCGCGGATCTTCGCGTTCGGATCGATGAAGAATACGGCGCGCACGGCCTGGGTGTTGCTGGCACCGGGCTGCACCATGCCGAACGCCTTGGCCACGTCCATGGTCAGGTCCGCAATCACCGGGAACTTGACCTCCATGTTCTTCATGCCCTTCCACTCGATCTTCTCCTTGATCGTGCGGAGCCATGCGATGTGGCTGTAGTGGCTGTCGATCGACAAACCGATCAGTTCGCAGTTGAGGGCCGCAAATTCGTCGGCCATCTTCGCGAACGTCATGAATTCCGTGGTACACACGGGGGTGAAGTCCGCGGGGTGGCTGAACAGGATCACCCACTTGCCCTTGTACTGTTCGGGAAAGTTGATCTCGCCCTGCGTGGTCAAGGCCTTGAAGGCCGGTGCCGTTTCGCCAATCAGGGGAATGCGGGGCACGGTCGTGTCGCTCATGAAGTAACCTCCTTTGTTAGGCCTTTGGCCTGATGAAAACCGCTTGCCATGAACCGGACTGAATTCCGGTCCACTGGATTCAGTTATGGTGCGGGTAGAACGGCCTGTCAAGGGGAGGGATTTACAAGAACATGGCATGTTTCGTGCTTTCATGTTGGGAGGTTGTCCAAGGCTTGGTGTGGTAGCCTGTGGAGGTGCAGCGCCAGGGGTCAAACGTGCATAGAGATGGTTGCGTGAAAATGATGAGGCGATCCCCGAGGGCATGGCGATCAGCCTTCGTTCTTTTGGCCTGCGGCATGATCGGGTGCGTTCATCAGCGATGCTACGAGAATGCCGATTGCAGTGCGCCCAAGATCTGCAATGCCGTGGGTCGTTGTGTGTTCGAATGCAGCGTGGCCTCAGACTGCGGGGACGGATTCGACTGCACGGATCATCGTTGCGTGCCGCGTTCGTCCCAGGATCTGGTCTGCCCCTCGGACATGGTGGCCGTGGCTGAGGCCTTCTGCATTGATCGCTACGAGGCTTCGCGGCCCGATGCGATGGCTAGCCATGCGGGGCAGGATGATTCCCGGGCACTCAGCGTGGCTGGCGTCCTGCCCTGGGAGGTCACGAACAACGCCGAAGCCGCGGACGCCTGCGAGGCGTCTGGCAAGCGCTTGTGCGAGCCCCTGGAATGGCAGCGCGCCTGCGAGGGCCCCGACCAACTGGTCTACGCCTATGGTAACGACTATGAACCGGCAACCTGCAACGGGCTCGACACCTATGGCCTGGGCGGCTTCCGCCTGATGCCCACGGGCGCCTTTCCGAAATGTACCAATGCCTGGGGGGCATTCGACCTGAACGGAAACCTGTGGGAACACGTGGCCGGGGGCAGCGAACGAAGCATCCGGGGAGGGGCCTACAACTGCATGGATTCTGCGACCTACCATCGCTGTGACTACATTCCGGGTTACTGGACGCCCTCTGCCCGCGGGTTTCGCTGCTGTCTGACGCCCGAAGGCGCGAGTGCGTCCGACCCTGATTCGGAGGGTGTCGAAGCACCGGATGTCATCGAGATGGTGGATGTCATCGAGGCGGTCGCCGATGCCTTGAACGAAGCGGGATGTCTTGACGAGGATGCGATCGAGGTGGCGGACATTGATATCGTGGAGGCGTTCGTGCCCGACGTGCTCGATTCGGCGGTGTCCCCCGACATTGTTGCGGGTTGTCCGGCGGGGATGGTCGGCGTTGGTTCGTTCTGCATCGATCCGTACGAGGCATCCCGGGACGATGCGACGGCCGAGTTCGCCGGGTTCTCGACCACCGCGGCGTGTCGCCCCGGCGTGATCCCCTGGTATCCGGTCACCTTGGCGCAGGCTCGCACTGGGTGTGCCACCATGGGCAAACGCCTGTGTCGCCCGGACGAGTGGTTGGAGGTGTGCCAGGGACCGTCGCAGTCCGTCTACGCCTACGGGGACGACTATGACCCCATGGCCTGCAACGGGATTGACACGTTCTGCTTCTGTGATGTGGGTAGTTGCGAAGCACTGTCCCAATGTCCTTATCCGCATTGTTTCAATCAGGCTTCGTCCTTGGAGGCCGGGGGGCCCTGTGGTGCGGCATTCCACGTGATGCCGACCGGCAGTTTCCCACGATGCACGAATGTCCATGGGGTGTTTGACCTCAACGGCAATGTCTGGGAACTGGTGGACACGATCGACGGATTCGAACATTTTCGGGGGGGCGCCTACAACTGCAGTGATTCCGTTATGTTGCATCGCTGCGATTACGACGCGGTCTGGAACCCCTCGGGCAAAGGTTTCCGCTGCTGTGCCGACCGGGAGGAGCCATGAGGATGCACGGATGGGCCGGGGCCATCCTGGCATTGCTGATCCTCGTCCCGATGGATGTCCAGGCAGAAACAGCATCTCTTTTGTCGCAGGCCCAAAGCCTGCTCGATCGAGGGCGCTCACGGGATGCAGTGACCTTGCTCAAGACCGGCATTGTGCAGGATCCTGACTCGATGGTGTTGCGATATCTGCTGGCCAAGGCCTACATTGTCGACAACAACCATTTCTGGGCGCTGCGGACCTTGGCGGATCTGGCTGAACGGCTGCCCGAAGACGGTGAGCCTCTGCTGTGGAGCGCATCGATTCGCCTGGGGCAGGGGGACCTGGAGGGGGCCCGGGACGACTTGGAAGCAGCAGAATGTCCGATCGGCAGTCCGGCACAAACACGCTGGTACCTGTTTTCGGCCATGACGGCCCTTCATGCGGGGCAACGCGATGTGGCCAGAGGTCACCTCGACCAGGCTTATCGGGCCTCGCAAATCTTCAAAGAGGATCAAGTCGTCCTCGATCGTCTCATGGGCCAGCTTGATCCGGGTTTTCAAACGCCCCTGTCAGGCAGGCTGGAACTCTCGCTCGGATGGGCGTCCAATGCCCGGGCGGGGTCTGTGACCGACTTTGCCACGCAGGGAAATGACGATTCGAGCCTGGTGGGGCA
>CAYRIB010000107.1:0-8200 GCA_964424165.1 uncultured Myxococcales bacterium
TTGAACCCGCGACGTCAACCTTGGCAAGGTTGCACTCTACCACTGAGTTACTCCCGCATTTCAACGAACCGAGCGACTGTATACCCAAACCCGGGGCGGGTTGTCAAGCAAAAAAGGGGGGGCGATTCGCGCATCCCCGGCCTTCACCGGCCGTGAACTCGACTCACGTCAGGCAGATCAATGACTTCTGGATGTCGCCGGTCACCTCGACCTGATTCCCGGGCCGGATGAACACGTTGATTTCGGTGCGCACCGCCATTTCGCCGGGCAGATAGATCCCGGGTTCGATCGAGAAGCACAATCCCGGCACCAGGCGCCGGTTGTCGCAGGTCTCCAAATTGTCGATGTTCGCGCCGTTCCCGTGCACCTGCTGTCCAATCGAATGTCCGGTGCGGTGCACGAAGAAGTCCCCGAATCCCGCGGCCGCCACCACGTTGCGCGTGGCATCGTCCACCTCGTACCCGAAGCACCCCTGTCCCGTCTCGAAACGGCGGCGCACGAAATCCACGGCCGCGTCCCGCGCCGCGCAAACCACTTCGAAGATGTGATGATAGCGATCCGGCGGGGTCGCCCCGGCGAAACCGCACCACGTGATGTCGAAGAATACCGATCCCGGTTGGCGCAACTTGGCCCACAAATCGATCAGGATAGTGTCCCCGGCCCGGATCGGCACCGTGTTCTGTGGCGTGGGTTCGAAATGCGGGTCCGACGGATGCCCATTGACACCCACGATCGGGTTTTCGCCCATGCAATCGAGGCCCTCTTCGTCGAAACGCCGCAGGATGAATCGCTGCACGTCGTATTCGGTCAGCACGGTGCGTTCGCGCAAGGCCTGCCCGATCAGGGCGAACGCCTCGTCCTTGATCGGGTGGATGCGGCGCCCGGCCTCGACGTGCGACTGGTAGGCCGCCTCGTCAAGCACGGCCTCGAAGGTCTGCACCAGGTCCGCGGACGACACCACCTCGGCCCCTGCGGCGCGCACAAGTTCGATCGTGCCACCGTCGACCAGGGACACGTACGGAATGGCATTGTTCGGCGAGTACTGCATGGCGATCTTGCGATTCTTGACCAGGGTCGCCAAGGCTTCCTGCAATTCCCGCCAGGACCGGTAGAAGCGCTGCTCGCCGGGCAGGGCATCCAGTCGGGCAGGCTCCACGCGGCTCAGAAGCCGTACGGGCTCGCCCTGCGCCGGCACCAGATAGAACCAGCGCCGCGACGTGAACTTGTGGAAGTCCAGGCCCAGGATCCGATAAGCAATCGCATCCCGATTGTGAAAATCGCAAAACAGCCACCCGTCCAAGCCCGCATCCCGCACCGCATCACGAATTCGCGTCACATCCATCATTCATCCTCCACGTCGGGGGCCACGGGTCCCATCATCACCGTCGCGAACACCTTGGCATCCCCGATCAGGTTCTGCACCCAGACGTACTCGTTGGGCTGGTGCGCCGTGTCATCGAGTCGGCTCCACACCACGGCCGGATACCCTGCCTTGCGCAGATGGGCCGCCACGGTCCCTCCGCCAATGCCCTTGGGCTTGGCGTCCACCCCATAGACACGCTTGATCGCATCCATGACCGCACGCACCACGGGCGCCTCCGCCCCTGTCGCGGGCGCGGCATCCTCGCGCTGCACCGGTTCGAACTGGATCACGACCCGCTGCTGGCGGGCCAGGTCATCGCACATGCCTCGGATGTTGGCCATCACCTCGTCGACCGAGGTCTGGGGCAGAATGCGGCAGTCCACGAAGAATACGTCTTCGCCGGGAATCGTGTTGATGTTGGCCACGTTCGGCTCCTTCTTGGTCGCCTCGAACGTGGACATGGGCGGGTCAAAGATCGGGTCGCGCAAGTCGAACCGTTCGTATAGCCCACGCAGCTTCACCACCAGGTGCGCCGCGGCCGTGAACGCGTTCTTGCCAAGATTCGGGGTGCTGGCGTGCACCTGCTTGCCCTGCACCCGGAAGCGCAGCCACAAAATGGATTTTTCGGCGATTTCGACCAGTGACCCGTCCTCGTTGCCCGCATCGGGCACGATGAATGCGTCGTTTTCGTGGAACAGGTCCGCATGGTTTTCCATGAGCCACTGAATGCCCCAGCGACTGCCCGTTTCCTCGTCGGCCACGAACAACAACCCCACGTCGCACGCGGGCTCCACGCCCTCGGCAAGCAGGGCCTTGAGCGCCATCACCGACGCCACGATGCCCTGGTGGTTGTCTTCCACGCCCCGCCCGATCAAGCGATCACCCTCCACGCGCATCACGAAGGGGTCGCTCTTCCACAAGTCGAGGTCTCCCGCGGGCACCACATCGAGATGACTCATGATCCACAGGCATCGCGATCGGTCCTTGCCGGGCACACGCAGGTAGAGGTTCGGCCGAGGGACCTCCCCATCCATGGGGGTCAGGCGCGTGGGCGCGGGCAATCCCTGGGAGGCCAGCCACGCCTCGAGAAAGTCGGCCTTTTCGGCCTCGCCGGGGCCACCGTTCGACGGTCCGACCGCGTTGCGCTGCACCAGATCACGCGAAAGCGCAATCATCACCTCCTTGGACGCATCGAGGAAGGCGCTGACGCGCCCGAAGGGGGAGACGTCCGCATTCTTTTTCCGGGGTGCCATCACCAGACTCCCATTCGCAAGACGACCACGATTATAGGGTGAGATCCGGTGACAGTCACCGGATCTTCTGCTAGGGTTTGTGCCGGCGAAACCCGCGGAGGAAACGGATGAAATCGCGTCCCGATGCACGCACCAGCGAGCCCGACGAGGCGGAATCCTCGGCCCGGCTGTTTGATCGCATGCTCAAGAGCCGCACGATCCTGCTGTCTTCGGACGTGTCGCCCGCCAGTGCGCGCCGAATCGTCGAGCAGTTCTTGATCCTCGAGGCCGAGGCCCCGGACAAGCCCATCACCCTGATGATCAACTCGCCGGGCGGCGAGGTGCATTCGGGATTCAGCATCTTCGACGTGATCCGGTTCATCCGGTCGCCCGTGCACATCGTAAGCGCGGGCCTGACCGCATCGATTGCGGCCGTGATCCTGCTGGCCGTTCCCAAGGAGCGACGCCTGACCCTGCCCAACTCGCGCTTTCTCATCCACCAACCGCTGTTTCACGGGGAAGTGATGGGGCCCGCTTCGGACCTGGAGATCACGGCCAACGAGATCATCAAGACCAAGGCGCACATCAATGCCCTGATCGCCCGCGAAACCGGCCGCTCGCTCGATCAGGTCGAAAAGGATACCGAGCGCGATTTCTGGCTGAGTGCCCCCGAGGCGCGCGACTACGGGCTCGTGTCCCGGGTGATCACGAACCGCACCGAACTCGAAGATTTTTCGTGATTCAGCGCAGGAAGAGCGGCAGACGCGGGGCATCCGGGGTGATCGTCACCCGCCCTGCGTAGGGCAGATGCATCTTGGTCCGTCGACCGTCCAGGAACACCTCGCCCTGCATCATGCGCATGGTCAAGGACAGCCCCGCCCCGTCGACCCATCCGGACATCAGGGTGTAGGGCGGGGTCAGGCCCGCCGCGGGAAAGGGTTCCCGCACCACGAACTGCAGGCGATCATCGCGCATGTCCATCGCAGCGCCGCCCGCGGACAGAATCGCGCCCGTCGAGCCCGCAGCCGTAGACACCCAGACCCCGGAGCTTTTCTGTTCCTCCGAGCGATCGCCCACATGCAGAACATAGCGGGACGTGGCCGCGGGGATCCGGTGGGCGATTAGCACGTCGTTGAGCACGGCCAGGGGCTCGGGTTGGTCGTTGACCGACACCCGAATGCGCGTCAGTGGCGTGGGCTGGCGCTCGCCCGACAGCACCTCTTCGAGCACGCCCGGCAAAGTCTCGGCCGTGGCGCAACAGAAATGCCCGATGCTCGACGACGGCGACGAGTTGACCGCAAGCAGAGGGGTCTTCATGATTCTGCGCGCCACGTCGAGCACGGTTCCATCGCCCCCCACCACCACGATCAGGTCGAAGCCCTCGTCGTGTACCCCGGACAAACGCCGCGTCTGTACGACCTGCAGGCCGGCCGCCTTGAGCGTGGTCCGTACCTGTTGTCGGGCCGACACCGTTTCCTCGTGACTGGCGCGCACCTTGGCGACCCGCGGGTCGTTCGCAGCGAGGAGGTCCAACAGGTCCCCGTCGCGCCGGCGCAGACCGTAGATTTCGTACAAGCTCACCTTCATGGCCAGAAGGACCCGGTGAATGGAGCGTTTCGCATTCATGGCGCGATTGTAGCGAAAAATGCGTACCGCCCCCATTTTTCGTCGAAAATCGGGGCTGTGCCCATTTGCGGCACTCACGCTATAATCACTTGCTCCCAGCGGTGAGGTAGACGATGTCGACGACCCTCGGAAGGCTCAGGCTTGCAATGATGCTGGCCTTCTTGTTGGCGATTCCTGGCGCACGGGCCCAGGAGGCCGCAGAGCCTGCAGTCATGACGGCGACGGCCACGGATGGCAAGGCCCTGCCCGACTCCGTCGCCTTGCTCACCGGGTCCGCCACCGAGGGGCAGCGACGCAGCGCGTTCGGGGGATTCGTGTTGCTCGAGCAGCAACTCGGGATCGGCACGTTCGTCAGCGACTCGTATGCCCGCAACGCCTACTACGCCTGGCTGCTGTCGCTGCGCCCCCGCTACTACTTCACGAACCGTCTGTTCCTGGAATTGCGCATCGATTTGCAGCAGGAACTGACCTCGTCGTATGCAACGACCACGACCCACAAGCGCCAGATCATGCCTTCGGATACGCTGCTGACCCTGAAGTATCAGGACATCTACCGCGAGCGCTACACGGGCATCGCGATCTCGCCGTTCATCCGACTGGGTGCTCCCACGTCCTACGAGAGCACCTTCCGAGATCAGTACCTGTCGGCAGCCGCGGGCTTCGACCTGACGCGTCTTTTCGGGCCGGTCTACGTGGATTATCTGTTCCGGTTCAACAAGAATTTCAACCGGTATCCGGTAGCGACCCTGGACGTGGACGCGAGCCGGCCCACGGCCATTGCCCGAACGCGCGGCAACGAGGAACTCGGCGCCAACCTGGTGGCTGCGGGCATCAATAATACGAGCTTCAGCATTTACAACAGCCTGACCGCTACCTACATCATCACGGATGCCTGGAGCGTGACCTTGCAACTCGCGCTGCTGAACGCCTTCACGTACAACAGCTATCCCAAGGACGAGTTCGCTGCCGACGCGGCCAAGGGCGGCAGGGGTCAGAGCGACACGATGTACGGCACGATCGACGTGTCCTACCAGCCGTTCGAACACGTGGGGTTCTCGGTCGGGGTGTCGTCGGTGCAACCGCCCAAAACCGCCAACAACGAATCGTTCCGCTTCCCGTTCTTCGATTTCGTGTCCGAGGCCAACAACTACACGTACTACTATCTCGACGTGTACGCGACCTTCTGAGTTACCATCCGCATCACGCGAGCGAGCGTCCCCCGTCCACGTGCAGCACGGTTCCGGTCACGTGCTCGGGCCCGGTGCACAAAAACACCACCGACCTCGCTACATCCTCTGGCGTCCCGATGCGCCCCCTCGGAATCCGGGCAATCACCCGGGTTCGCATGGCCTCGGTCTCGTCGTCCCGGAACAGCACGGTCCCGGGGCTCACGGCATTGACCTGGATGTCCGGGGCATAGGCCCTCGCCATGGTCCGCGTGAGCATCAGCAGGCCCGCCTTGCTGACGCAGTAGGGCACGTAATTGGGCATCGGCCTCTCGGCCGCCACGTCCGCGATGTTCACGATACGGCCGCCCCCGGCCCGGCGCATCCGGGACGCGGCCTCGATGCTGCACAGATAGGGGGCCTTGAGGTTCGTGGCGATCATGGAGTCGAAATCCGCCTCGGACAATGCCTCGGGCGGCGTGCGGCGAAACACCGCAGCGCAGTTGATTAGCGCATCGAGCCGGTCGAATCGGGCATCCACGACAGAAAACAGCGCGGCGATATCACCCGACCGGGTCAGGTCGGCCCTCACCAACTCGGCAGCCACGCCCCGGTCGCGGCACTCGCCCGCCACCGTTTGCGCATCCGCCTCGGACGACCGGTAGTGAACCACGATGTCGAACCCTGCCTCGGCCATGGCCAGGGCAATGGCCCTTCCCACACGCCGACTGGCCCCGGTTACCAGGCACACCCGGTTCATCGTACCCCCGCGCATCACATGACAAGACAGAACGAATCGAGCGTCATTTCCGCCTGTCCGCCCACGCGGTCGAGCATGCCCCACAGGTAATACCAGCGGCCCGAGTCCAGGGGCTCGCAGCGTTCCTCGACGTCGCATTCGTTCCCCTGGCAACCGACGGCCATTTGATCCCCGTGGATCACGACGCGCATCTGCGGCAGCCCGAAGAAGAGTTGCGCAAAGCATTGATTGCAACACGATTCATTCGAAACGCACGCCATTTCCGTGCATGCCGGAGTGCCCATCAGCACCAGGGCTCGAACCTTGACGTAGAAGTGATCCCAGGTGTGCAGCAGATTGAGCGTTTCGGTCACGGTCAGGGCCCCGTCGGGCGAGCATTCGTCCACCTTCACGCATTCTTGCTCGTCATCGTGCGTCATGCAGGCCTCGCCAGCAGCGCATTCCATGCCCCCGGCGCCACATGCCGCGTAGGGATTGTCATCGCCAGGGTCCGAGGTGGCCACATCCCCGGTCAGGGATGACTCATCCGAATCGACGTTTGGCACATCATCACGCCCGGTCACGTCGGCGATGACCGAGGCATCCGGCCCCGCCCACGCGTCATCCACCGCGACCGGGCCCGCTTCGCTGAAATCCGCGGCCCCATGTTCGAGGATGACCGCATCCTGCATGAGGCTGACTTCCTGCTCAGTGGTCGCATCCAGGTAGGGACCCCGCATAGCATCCCCGATCGCCTGGTCGCATCCGGTGGCAAGGGCCATCCCAGCAAGCAAGGCCCCGATGATTTTGAGTCTTTCGTTCATCACGAGAGGGATTATACGGATAATGGTGGTTCACTGCCCAATTGGGACATTCAGGCAACCGAATTCGCACCATTTCCTGGCAACTGCCATGTCGCAGCTATTTATTCCCTCATTGATGCGACTATAATTTTTCCCCGTTGGCCAGACTGGAGTCCTGAACAAAGCACAAGGAAGGTATCATGCAGACATCCTCCCGGCACACCCTTCCCGAACGCGATCGACGCCTGCTCGACCGCTTCCAGGAGATTCGACGCGCCTGCACCAACTCGGACATTCACACCGGGGAGCATATGCTCGCGGACCTCGAACAGGATTTCGTGGACCGCCTGCTGGCCTATCATGGCCAGGTGAGCGCCATGGCCGAGGCCAGCAGGCGGGGCGCCGCGTTCCTGAGCCGCCTCGACGGCCTTGCAGGCACGCTTGGCAACGGAATGGCTCAATGTCTGGGCCCGCTCCGTCAGGACCTCGAGGAGGCGGCCGCATCCCTCGCCGCCACCAACGACGGGGCCAGTCAGATGACCGAAGAACACGCCAGCCTCATCCGGCAGCTCGCCGACCGTCTGACCGCCTCGGACGGTGTGCATCTTGCCCTGCGCGAGGCCGCCGTCACGGACGAAATGACCGGGCTCTACAACCACCGCTACTTCAAAGAGCAGATCCGCCAGGAAGCCGCGCGCTTCCACCGATACGGTCGTCCGTTCGCACTGCTCTTCATGGACCTGGACCTCTTCAAGAACGTCAACGATCGGCACGGGCATCTGGTCGGGGACCACGTCCTTCAGGAAGTGGCCAAGCTGGTCCTGGGCAGTTTGCGCAGCAGCGACATCTCGGCACGCATGGATGAACACGGTTTCGCGGCCCGTTACGGCGGCGAGGAATTTGTGGTCATCCTGCCCGAGAGCACCGTCGACGGCGGCCGGGTCGTGGCCGAGCGGATTCGCAGCAAGGTGGAACGAACCACCTTGACGACTCCGGGCGGCAAGGCCCTGGAGCCACTGACGATCAGCATCGGCGTGGCCGGAATCCGACCCGACGAAGACTGCAACAGCCTCATCCGCCGCGCCGACGATGCCTTGTATCGCGCCAAGGCCGAGGGCCGCAACCGAGTCACGGTCGACTCGAACGCCCCCTGAAGGCCGCCCTGTGCCCCAGGTTTGACCTCGACGACCACATTCGCGACAATGAAAGCCGTTGCTCGACGGTCACCCACCTCGGAGGACCCCATGACACGCATGATTCCGCTTCTGTTG
>CAYRIB010000108.1:0-8157 GCA_964424165.1 uncultured Myxococcales bacterium
TAGTGCGCGTGGCCCACATGTCCGGCCGAAGCTTCGGCGAGGTGGCCTCGCCTGCCTCGCTGATCCTTCAGGATGCGAACGGTGCGTCGTCCCTGCTGGTGGCTGCCTCGAGC
Source organism: uncultured Myxococcales bacterium (assembly GCA_964424165.1). Classification (GTDB taxonomy): domain Bacteria; phylum Myxococcota_A; class UBA9042; order DTJE01; family DTJE01; genus CAYRIB01. The sequence goes on from CAYRIB010000108.1 coordinate 114, forward strand.
GAGGGGCTGTGGGGCAACCAGATCACGATTACCGCTCGGCGCCAAACCCCGCGGGCCCAGACCATCCTGACGTTGGACGCGGCCGAGGGCGACCGCGAGGCCACGATCCGATCCACGCACGGATTCCGGCCCGGCACCCTGGTGCGCATCCACAACGACGAGGGGCAGTCCTTCCGCTACCTCGAGGGCGTGTCCGGCAAGACAATCCGCTGGTCGAAGGCCGAACCGCTCGAGCGGGAGATGCGCGCCAGCGCCCCGACCTACGTCGATCTGGTCGAGTTCGAACTCGTGGTCGCCACCCCGTTCCGCCGCGAGGTGTTCTCGGACCTGTCGATGAAGGCAGGCAGTCCCTACTTCGTCGAACGGGTCGTGGCAGAGCGATCATCCCTGGTCGTGGTCAAACTGATGCCCACGCGTTCGCCGGTGCCAGAAAACCTCCCCGTGGACGTGACCGAAGTACCGCTGACCGGGGGGCAGGACGGATTGCACAACGTCACCCCGGACGACTTCATCGGCATGGGCAGTTCGATGGGCGAGCGACGGGGGTTGGCCGCGTTCGAACTGATCGAGGAACTCGACCTGTTGGCCGTGCCGGACATCATGTGGCTGTTTGCCCGCAACGCAGGCAAGGACGGCATGCCCTTCTCGACCCTCAAGGACGTTCAGGTCGTGCAGGATGCCTTGCTGTCGCATTGCGAAAAGCTGCAGGATCGCTTTGCCATTCTGGACACGCCGTTTCCTCTGAGCCCCGAGCGGACCCGCGAATACCGCCTTCAGTTCGATTCGCGTTATGGCGCCTTGTACTTCCCATGGCTCCAGATTCTGCGCAATGGCCAAAACCTGTCGATTCCCCCGAGCGGCCACCTGGCCGGCATTTATGCCCTTTGCGACGAGAAGATGGGCGTGCATCGGCCACCAGCCAACGAGGTCATCGAAGGGATCGAAGGCTTGTCGCTGATCCTGCGCGAGGAGGACATCGGCTACCTGAACGGGGAGGGCATCAACTGCATCCGTTCCACCCCGTCGCGCGGCGTCCGCGTGTGGGGCGCGCGCACGGTCTGTTCGGACGTGGCCAACCGCTTCGTGAACGTACGCCGCATCCTCAATGCGATCACCAAGGCCATCAACCTGAACATGCACTGGGTGGTGTTCGAGCCCAACATGCCTCCTTTGTGGAAGACGGTCGATCGCAATCTGACGCAGTTTTTGGTGGGATTGTGGAAGGACGGCTATCTGCGAGGTATGAACCCCGAGGATGCCTTCTACATCAAGTGCGACGACGAGACCAATCCCCCTGCGGAGCGTAATGCAGGTCGCATGAACGTCGAGATCGGGGTAGCACCGGTCCGCCCTGCCGAGTTCATGATTCTGCGATTGGCCCAGGAAATGCAAGAGACAGAGAAGGGCGGATGACCGCTCGCATTCGCGGCTTCCGTGGTCCGATGTCTGGGAGGTGAGCCATGGTGGACTGGGGCAAGATGGGATCTTCAGTGACTGGGGGCGCGGTGGGCGCAGGGACCGGTGCCATCAACGACGCGCTTGGCGGCGGCCTCGTGGGTAGCCTTGCGGGTGGGGCCCTTGCTATTGGGGGGCAAGCCCTCATCGACCTGCTGGGTGGCTCCGGCCGCGCGGACCCGGACATCGTGTTCTCCTTCTATGTCGAGATCGACGGCATTGCATGTTGTCGCTTTGCCGAAGCTACCGGACTCGAATGGAAGGTGGAGGTCGAATCCATTCCAGTGGGCGGCAACAACCGACACAAGATCAACCTGGTCGGCCAAGGTTCCTATTCGCCCTTGGTCCTGAAGAAAGGTTTCTTTGCTGGATCGGGCATGTTCCACGAGTGGCTGAAGCGGACCATGAGCCCCAACCCAAAATCAAAGTCCAGCCAGGTCAGCATTTCCCTGGTGGTCACCAGCGAGGCTGGCGACGAGATCGGGCGTTTCAATCTGTTCAATGCCTTCCCCACGAGTTGGAAGGGCCCGAGTTTCAACGCCACCGAAAACGCGATCGGGTTCGAGGAGATCGAGGTCACGTACGAGTACTTCGAGTTCGTGGCGGGTGGGGCCCTGATGGGTCTGGCTGCCGGGGCCGCAGGCTGGGCCGTGGACAAGGTCAAGGGCATGCTCTAGCCTGAGGCTGGGCAAGGATAGGTGGATCGATGGCAGCGTCAATGAAAGCCCTTCCGGACCTGATGCTGGTCGCGGACTGGTCTGGCGGGACCATGCTGTCCCTGAATGCCGAAGGCACCATGACTGCCCCATGGCAGTGGGGTCTGTTGCGACGTCTGGAGGCCATGGTCTCCTTCGCGGACAGCATCCGGGTCGATCGCAACCCGATGCTGGTGTCCGACGTGGCCACGTTCTTCGAAGGCTGGAATGTGCCTGCGCGGCCCCTGACCTGGGGCCTGTCGTCCGACACCGCGGATTCCGTGTTCCTGCGACTCGAGGAGGCCATTGAGGCCTTCTCGGAAGATATCGTGACCGAGGCCGCACAGCGGCGTTCCCAACCGGGGCCCACGCGTACTGCACCAACTGCCCCCCGAACCAGCGCAGCCGGCACCGCGCGGCCAAAGGCCTCGCGGACAGAAACGGCCTTGCGGACAAAGGCCGCTCGCGGTTCGCGCCGTAATTCCAGTCGGCGTCGTTCGGACCGACTGATGCGCACCGACGACATGCGCCTGCTGCAGCCCACGCGTTCGGACCGCATTCCCAGCATTGACCCACTGGCGCAGTCGGGCATCGAATCGAGTGTCATGTCCGCACTGCACCTGCAGCGTGACCCTGTGGGGATGGACGTTGCGGCCACGCCCCGGCGTACCCGTTCCCCCTTGACCCGAACGTATGACATCCGCCGCATGGCTAGAGCCCTGGCTGGTGAAGTTCGCTCGATTCGCGAGGCCCTCGTATCGGCGCGTCACGGAAGCCCCGAGGTCTGGCTGCCGGAAGTGGCGGATCGTGTTCTTCTGCAAACACCGAAGTCTGATTCGGTGGTTCTGGGGGGCCCTTCTGAAGTCGCAGCGCCGCGATACGGCAGAACACCTCTGTCCCAAGGGTTCGCCCCGCGCTCGGCCGAAACGCGTGCCGCTCCTGGTATCGCCCAGGCATTCGGCCAGATGCCCGCAGCCCGGCAGACCGCATCGCTCGCAGATCCGGAAGGTGCGGTGCTTGCGCCGCTGACGGTGCGTGCCACCACCAGTGCGCGCCACCGCGACAACGGCGCACAGCCACGTTCGCTCACAGCATCACAGACCGCCCCGATGATGGGGGTTGCCTCGTTTGAGGGCAGGTTGGCCCGTTCTGCATCGTCGATCCGTACCATGGGTGGGTCTTCGTCAGGGGCCGGACTCGATGCCTCGGTCATGGCGGGGGTTGCCGGCCAGCCACGACGGACTTGGGCGCATGACATGACATCGCCGGGCGTCCTCGCCCTGTCGCCTGGCGGTGTGGCCACTCGATCGACCCGAATGGCCGCAAGCCTGGACTGGGCGCCGTATTCGTCCGAACGCGCCGCAGCCACGGTTGCTGGTAGCACGTTGATGAGCCGGCCCGGATCCTCGACGATGCAGACGACCTCTGCCGAGTCGTTCCTGCCGACGATGCTCTCGCGGGAGCCACCGTCCCAGATGGCGTCCGGGGATCGCCTCGATGCGTCGTTGCCCGCGATGGCCGTTTCCCTGGATGCCCCGGACCGGACGTTCCTGCAGGCCGGTGAACTTCCGGACCTATCGATTAAACCCGATCTATCCGAGGACCCCTCTGCCATTGCTGGGCAGGCGCGGCGCGTGGCCGGGCTCTTCGATCAGGCGCACCGTGCGGTTGCCGATGGCATCCATGCGGCACGTGCCCCTCGCCGCGCCCCGGTTGCGGCAATGACCGCGTTTCCTGGACGGACGGATTCGGGGATGTCGAAACCCCATGGGGTCGCTCGACCCCAGGGGCCATTGTCCTTGAATTCGACCACCACCCCGGTCACTGTGCCAGCCGCAGTCCGTGCCCAGGCCGTGGCCTCGTTGGGTGGTGGGTCGACCCTGCTCGGTGCCGTGCTGGCGCCCATGGGACGCTCGCTGACCGCGTCGCTGGAAACCTTGCCCGAACCGGCTCGGCCGTCGTTCGTGCGTTGGGCCTTGGCCAGCGAATCAGGCATGCCCGAGGCCTCGTCTCGTCCAGCCGGAATCGTTCATTCCATGACGGGCCGCCTGCGTACCGATGCTGTCCGAAACTACGATTTCTTCACCGACACGACCTTGCTCACCCGGACCGAGGCACCAGCAGCAGGCATTGACGAGACGATCGCACCGACCACAACGAGCAGGACCGTTGGGCGGACCAAGGCCGCTCACAGCAAGGCCGGCAACAAGTCCACGTCTGCCACCAGCACCGGGGCCAAGCCGTTCAAGCCGGTGGTGCCCCAGGCTGCGCCAGCCGCGTCCGCCAAGGTGCGTGAGATGCGTCGCGACGTGGTGCAACGCGTGTTCGCAGAGCGTGCCGAGCGTGCCGATGTCGCCAACGCGGCGTCAGCATCCGCTGCGGCCGCCCAGACGGGAACACCTTCTGCGGCACGCAACCGTACTCGGGGCGCGGCAGTGCGGCGTGCAGGCAGTGCTGCAACCCAAGGCCAGGCGGCAACCCAAGGCCAGGCGGCATCCTTGACCGTGATTCAGCCCCCGTTGGCCACGCGGTCGGGCTCGGGCGTGCTGTCCCGGCAAGTCGCGATCCGAGGCCCACGGGCCATCGGGAGCGTGACCTCGACGTTCGCATTCCGGCCCGGTCGCGACACCCTCCACGAGGAACCAGCATTGGCTGCCGGCGGCTCTCTTGCCGGGCGTTTCCTGATGCAGCCCGACGTGGACATGGGCTTCGTGCTTCCCGAAGCCGGGCAGGACACCCCGATCGCACGAACTGGCGAACCCCGCACGATTGCGGGCCGCTCCCTGGATGCGCCACGCGCCGCTTCGCTCGAACGTCTGACGGCCCGGGAACGCACCCTGGTTTCCACGGTGATCGCACAGCAGCAGCGCCTGGGGCTGTCGCGTGACGCAACGCGCATGGCCGTGGAATCGTTGCTCGGTTCTGGGACCGAGGCACGCGAGTTGCTGCGGACGATCGATCTGGTAACCCAGCGAGAGAGTGCCTTCTACTCGCCCGACTCGGATACACGGGCCACGACGACCGCCATGGGCAGCGCGCCGACTGCGCGCGCTGCAGGGGCAGTCCGGCCGACCTCCAACAAGCCGTCAAAGGTGTCGATTCCGTCCCTCGAACGACTGCTGATCGTGCAACGCACGCTTGGCCGCGCACTGGGTGGGATTTCATCCGAAGGCGCGATGTCCCGGATGTTGGATGCGGGTTCAGACGCGGTATCCTACCTGCGGGCGGCAGCCCGCCGCGACACCGCGTTCGCTGAACTCGACACCACGGACTGGGACGTGGCAGATCGCGAGTGGATCAACGCGGCGGGCGAGGAAGCGGCATTCCACTCGACTGCCCCGGCAACACCTTTGGCCAGACGCGACACGGTTCGCCCACAGTCCATGTCCGTGCCGACCCCGGGGACCACAGAATCATCCTCTGCGATGTCGCCATACGGAGACCGCGATTTGGTGAGCCCGGGGACCCGGCGCGCGCCGGCAGACACGGCCAAACGTGCTGCAACATCCTTGTTCGGCACGTCGACGTCCAGGGGATCAAGTCCAAGCAGTGGCGGAGCGATGCCCCGACCACTCGTGGTGCCAGCCCTTTCTGCAGTGGCCAGTTCCGCCATGCAGAAGACGGCGGACAAACCGATGAAGGTGGACCAGCAGGCAGAATCGGGTTCCTCCGAGCCCCGCTCGGACGAGCCGGCTGTTGACATTGATGCGCTGGCCATGGAACTGGCTGACCGCATCATGACACGCATGAAGAGGGAACGAGAGAGGAGGGGGTTCGATGGCTAACTTCGACGCAACCAAGGATGAAGCTGTTCGGCAGGCCATGAAGCTTGCAAACAAAGCAGCCATTGCCCTGTCCATGGAGGACAACCTCGAGAAGGCGCAGATCCGAATGCACGAGCAGGATCGCCCGACGAAGAACAAGTCCATTCCGACCGAACTGACATTCCTGTTCAACCCCAGCACCATCAAGATGAACCGGGGAATGAACTTCACGCCGCAAGGCACCCTGCAGAAGTCAGCGGACGCTGGAGCCGGAAAGACGCAGGAATTCACGGGCGAGGCCTCCCGGACCCTGGAGATTGGGCCACTTGTGTTCGACACCTACTTCGACCGATCGGGGGAAGGTGGTGCCAGGGCTAGTGTCCGCAAGAAGTACATACAGCCGCTCGAAAAGATGATGCAGGCCATCACGCTCGGCAGTGATCAGGACTCTGTGCGCCCCCCCCGCGTGCTCTTCATCTGGGGCAAGTTCATCAAGGAGGATGACGAGTTCAACGGAAACGGCTGGTATATCAACAGCGTGGACACCGAGTATACGATGTTTCTGGAAGATGGAACCCCGGTCCGAGCCAAGGTCTCCCTCAAACTGATCGAGGCGGCCAAGGAACCCAAGACCAGCAGCAACAGCGAGGCCCTGGCCGACGAGATGACCACAATCACGGTCGGGCAGTTCGAAAATGCCTTCACGGCCGTCAAGAGTGCCGGGGGTAAGTACAAGGATGTTCTGAAGATCTGCGCGTTGAACGGCGTCGATGATCCGCTGGACTGCGGGGGAAAGACGCTTTCGTGGAACCCCAAGGACTTCACGTAGGCGGTCGGTTTTTTCGGGTCCAAGGGGACAGCAGGAGGTCTGGCGCATGAGCGAAGCAACACGATGCACCGTCAAGGTGGACGGGACCGAGATGTCCCGCCTGGGAGCCGTGGTCGTGGATCAGCGGATTGACAGCCCGGACATGTTCAATTTCGAGGTCTTCATCCGCGAGGGCGGAACCGTCCAGTTCGTAGATACCCTGCGTGAAGGCCAACCTGTGGAGATCGCGATCGGTACGGAAGACGGTGATGACGTGACGGTTTGCAAGGGCGAGATCCACTACCTGGAACCGCATTTCCGGGGCACCGGGGCATCCACAATGAATGTAGGTGGGTACGACTTCTCGCACCGCCTGACCCGAGGCACTTCTTCACGTACTTGGGGTGATGGACACGAAGAGAAGCAGGCGGTTGGGGCCGCGGTCGAGGACGTGATTTCTGGCGCCAAGGATTACAGCGGGTCCCAGGATGACCTCAGTCCGGGCAAGGTCGAAGGGGACAAGGAACTCCCCTACATTCCTCAACTCAACGTCTCCGACTACCAGTTCATCAAGTCACTCGGTTACGTCGTGGGCGTGGAGGTGGCACCAGATGCCACGACGGATGCCAAGAAGGTGAACTTCCGCAAGGTCGATCCCGCCCAGGACCCGGTGCTCACGCTGTCACGCATTGATGGGAAGGATGGGGCCCAGGGTGTCATGGAAGCGAACTTCTCGCTTTCCACGGTGCGCCAGTATGGTCGGGTCGAGGTGCGCGGCTGGGACACCCTGAACAAGAAGGCCATCGTGGGCAAGGCCGAGGCCACGGACCTGACCTTCGGCGGGGACAAGACCGCCCCGGACGCGACCGGCAGCGCGCTTTACGGGAAAGACAAGGCCGGGAAGGTCCTGACGATTGTGGACCATCCGGTGGACAGCATCGAAGAGGCCGAGGCCCTGGCACAGTCCATCATGAACCAGATGGCGCTCGAGTTCGTGACCGGGGACGTGGAACTCCCAGGAGACCCTCTTTTGGCAGCCGGTAAGATCGTTGAAATGAAAGACTTCGGGGCGCGGTTTTCGGGCAAGTACTTGATTACGCAGTGCACCCACAGCATCACGCCAGGGGGCTATGGTTACCGCACTCGCTTGAAGATCGCCCGCTCGGACGTCGGCACCGGCAACGAGGATGCCGGAGACACAGTCGCCATGTAGGCCTTGTGTCCCGCATTCACCCTACCAACCGAAGACCCGGGTCGATTCCTGCAATTCCTTTGGACCGATGCTGCCCACGCGCACGCAACGCAGCCGTCCTGATGGGTCC
>CAYRIB010000109.1:0-8145 GCA_964424165.1 uncultured Myxococcales bacterium
GCTGCTCAACCCAGCACGAACAAGTTTTGCAGGCGGATGGAGTTTTGGCGAGGCACAACTTTGACCCATCCTTGACAGTTCGGGTCCTTTGGTTAGACTACTTATAAGTAGATTTCTACTTGGAGGTAGAATTGGCCAAGCGCGAAATCGAATCGATAGTCGAGAGAATCCTGGCGGAAGTTGTCCCAGGGTTCGTAGCTCAGCCGCTCCATCTAGGTCCCCAGCCGTCGGGATGTGATCTCGTGGCCAGAGTTGGGGATCGACAGATCATGGTGGCAGTCAAGGCTGTCTCGCTGTCGGTCGTGGAGGATGTGCTGGCACGCCTCTCGATGGGAGCACTCGAGGTCGGGCGAATGGCCGAGGGGCAGAACGCCGTGCCGATGGTGGCGGTGATGGTCCCAGCGCTCGGCCGAAAGGTTGTGCACGCAGCGGTCGATTTCATGGCTCGTCATATGCCCCATGTGGGTTGGGCGGTGCTCGACCGGGCTGGCAACGCAAGGGTCGCCGTGCCGAAGCTGGGGATCGATCTTGATCGCCGGATCGCGCGCGTTGCTTCGATGAAGCCGGGGCGGTCGAGTGTTCGCCTGTTCTCGGATCTCAATCGATGGCTCCTGAAGGTCTTGCTGCTCAAGGATGCTCCGGTCGGGTTGTGGGGGGGGCCACGCCAACCCATCCTGTCAGGGCATGATCTTGGACAGGTCGCCAGCGTTTCTGCGGAGATGGTTCGCCGCTTCATGAATGCCTTCGAGAAGCGGGACTTTCTCCGACAGACCGCCAAGGGACTTCACATTGTGCGCCGCTCAGCGCTTCTCGACCTGTGGCGTGGCGACGACGCTCTCGACGTGCATCCCGGGATGCCAGTGCGACGCGTGATGGGCGCACCCGGTTCGCTGGCGGAGTTGTCCGAGATGGCCGGCTTCTCGGACTCGGTGGTGGTTGCCGGGTTCGAGGCTTGTCGCCTGCTGGGGGTGCTTCACACCATGGTGTCCATGCCGGTGGAGGTTCACGCCATCGCGCCGGTCGCCCAGATCCTGGAACGCTTTGAACTTGAGCAGTGTGCTTCTCCGAACGCTGAGTTCTGGCTCCTGCCATCGAGTCATCTGAAGTCGATCCAACGTGGTAGTGTTCAACGTGAAGGCCTGCAAGTGGTGGATGCCTTTCAGGCGGCATTTGATGTTCTTCGGCACCCGGCACGTGGGCACGAGCAGTCGGACTACGTTCTGAGGGAAGTCCTTGGGCTGGAAGGGGTTGATTGATGCTCGCCGTGACCCAGACATCACAAGACGTCTTGGTAGACCTTGGCCGGTTGATTGACGCGCTCGGAGAGTATCGGAGAATGGCGATCCTGGCGGGTGGCTTCGTGCCGCTCATGTACCGCCGGATGTCGGACGTTGTATTGCCGCAGACACCACCCTTGTTGACGACCGATTTCGACTGGACCTTGCCGGCCCACATGGACGTGCTTGGCGGTCGTTCCTTGGCTGAGCGCCTCGCAGATTCGCGGTTCGTGACCATTTCCTCTCTGGGCACCGAACCGCCGGTACAGCGTTACCAGCACGAGCGATTCGGTACGAAGACGCTGGGACCTGTATACGCCGAATTTCTGGCGCCGCTGGTCGGGTCCGAGATCGACCGACGAGGCCGACCGCGATCTGTTGTGGTGGTGCAGCCGGGACTGACGCCCCAGGCTCTGCACTATCTGGATCTGCTGTTCGTGGAGCCAATGCCGTTTGATGCATCGACATGGACCGAATTGTCGCTGAAGGAGTCCACCACGATCCTGCTGCCCAACCCGGCAAGCTATGTGGCGCAGAAACTGCTGGCCTGGCCAGATCGGGTTTCAAAGAAGCGAGACAAAGACCTTGCGTATGTGTACGACGTCGCCGTCCTGACGCAAGAGCACTGGCCGGACCTTGCGAACGTGGTTGTCCGGCTCAAGAGAAGCTTTCCCAAAGTGTGGTTTGATCGGATTGGCAAACTGGTCGGGCGACTCTTTGAATCCGTTGCCAGCGAGGGGCCGATTGCCATCGCACGTCAGTATCAGGGCATTCCCGGCCGCGTGCCCACCGAGAGTGCGACATGGAAGACCGTGGCGAACTTCTCAAAGGCCATTGGACTTGACTGAGCAGTCCACCTACGGGTCTTCGTCGCCAGCATCTGTCACGGTGCCAACAGAATGTGCTGTACGAGGGATTGAGGCGAAGACTTTGGTCGGCGTTCCGGACGTTGGTAGCGCAGGGAGTGCTAGGTCGAAGAAGGCCCACCGAATCAACTCCGTTTGTTCCTGGAGGCGCTCGACGAGAACCCGAGTGCTCGGGAGGTCATGGCCGAGAAGCACTGCGAGGCATGCGATCGCGACAAGGTGCTGATCGGGCACGAGACCAGCGAAGTGTTGGAATTTGAGCCGGCGCATTTCATGGTCAAAGTGTGGCGTCGCGCGAAGATGGCCTGTCCGGTTTGCGAGACCGGCGTCGTGATCGCGCCGGTGGCCGACAAGGTCATCGAGAAGGGTCGTCCGGGTCCGGGGCTGCTGGCACACCTGTTGGTCGCGAAGTATCAAGACAGTTTGCCGTTGACCCGGCAGGTCGAGAAATCCCGCGTGATAGGTAACGCACCGAGGCTTGTAAGATGGGGGAATCGCATCACGCGGCGTCTTTGGAACCAGACGGTACGATGACGAGGTCCAGGCCCAGGAAAGCCATCAGCTTCGACAGCGTCTTGAGCGTCAGATTGCTCTTCAAGGGGTTCTCAAACCGCTGATAGGTCTGATAGGTCACTCCCAGGGCCTTGGCCGCTGCGACCTGTGTCAGCCCGAGCACTTCCCTCCGCTCCCTCAGGAGCAGGGGTACCAGCACGTACGGAGAGGGCTCCACCAGGTAGGGCGTGTCGTGCGGGGTTGTAGGCGGGGCCACCTTGCCATCCTCAAGATATTCCATCAGCCAGACCGCGATGGCGTCGCGCGCATGGGCCAGGGCCTCCTCCAACGAGTCCCCGAAGGTGAAGCACCCCTCCAGGTCCGGAACCTCCGCACAGAAGGCGCCATTCTCGTCCCGGGTGATGATCACCGGATACTTCAAGTTCATCCTTCACCTCCCCAGGTCGATACCGACCTGCTTGAGAATCGCGCGCAGCGTCCCCATGGCGATGTCCTTCGTGCCGTGTTGCGGCACGATCACGCTGCGCTCGTTCTTCCTCAGCTTCACATGGCTGCCGCTCTGGCTCACGATTTCCCAGCCATGGTCACGAAGCAGCTTCAGAAGCTCGCGCGCCCTCATGTCCCCATGATGCAGCTTATAAGCTGTGGCGTCAAGAAGTTTCTTGTCGGAAGACGAAACCTACGGCAGCACGCCCTCGCAGGTTGTGGTTCCCCAGAACTCCATCGGTCCTGAATGGTGGCTTCATTTCGCCAGGGATCCGATACAGGGGTTGTGCGCCGCTCGGGAGCGCCCCCGCCGGGCGGACCAATCCGCGGCCTACAGGAAGTTCGTCATTTTGTGTGGCTCCGATTGGGTCAGCGCTAACGAACAGAGCGGGAGAGCGGGAGACCGCGTCGGGTTAGGCAGATAAAAAGTGCTTGTTTAGTTCACAGAATCGGTACAAACTATCGTCATGGATCGGACCAGAACAATGCTGGACAACGCCCTGCGGATCTTCCGCACGCAGGGAGGGATGCTCAGGACGGCGCACGCGCTCGAACTCGGCATCCATCCCGAGGCCCTGTACCGACTGCGCGATAGGGGCGAGATTGTGGAGGTGTCGCGGGGCCTCTTTCGTCTCGCGACCCTTCCCCCTCTGAGCCAACCGGACCTGGTTGCTGTCGCGACACGGATTCCGACCGGGGTGATCTGCCTTGTGTCGGCGCTGTCGTTTCATGGGATCACCACCGAGATTCCGCACGAAATCCAGATTGCCCTGCCGCCCGGCTCGGCGCGTCGGCGGGTGCGCCAGCCGCCGACCAGGGTCTTCCAGTTCTCGGGCCCGTCCTTCGAGGAGGGGATCGAGACCCACGAGGTCGATGGGGTGACGGTCCGGGTCTATGGGCCCGAGAAGACCGTGGCCGACTGCTTCCGGTTCCGGAACAAGGTGGGACTGCCGATTGCCATCGAGGCCCTTCGTCTCTGCCGGGAGCGTAAGCAGGCGTCGGTCCGGGTGCTGCTGGAGTTCGCGCGCATCGACCGTGTGGAGCGGGTCATGATGCCCTACCTGGAGGTCATGCAGTGACCCGCAAGACGCCCGTCAAGGACGTGGCCGCATCGGTCCACGATCGCCTGCTGCGGATGGCGAAGGACTCCGGAGTGCCGTTCGGCGAGGTGCTGCAGTACTTCGCCATGGAGCGCTTCCTGTACCGCCTGAGCGTGTCGCCGCAGCGGGACCGATTCGTGTTGAAAGGCGCCCTGATGTTGCGGACGTGGGATGCGCCGCTCGCGCGACCGACGATGGACATCGACCTGCAGGGCCGGATGGACAATGCGGCCAGCGCGGTGGCGGCCGCGATCAAGAACTGCCTGGCCGTGGACGTGTCACAGGACGGCTTGTCGTTCGACCCGGAGAGCGTCGAGGCGCAACAGATCGCCCTGGACGCCGCCTACACCGGCGTGCGCGTCCGGTTCACGGGCAGGCTCGGGGAGAGGACGCGCTTGGTGATGCAGGTCGACGTGGGGTTTGGCGACCCAATCGTTCCCGGGCCGGTGGACATCCAGTTCCCGGTGCTCCTGGATTTCGACCCCCCGATGCTGCTTGGGTACACGCCCGAGACGACGGTCGCCGAGAAGTTCCAGGCGATGGTTGAACTGGACTTGGCGAACAGCCGGATGAAGGACTTCTACGATCTGTGGATGCTGGCGGTGACCCGGCAATTCGACGGTGCGACACTCGCCCGCGCGCTGGCCGCGACCTTCCGGAACCGCCGGACCCCTCTGCCCCAAACGCCTCCGACGGCCCTTGGACCGGCGTTCTGTGGGGATGAGGGCAAGCAGATCCAGTGGCGGGCGTTCCTGCGCAGAGGACGGCTGGGATCCGCCTCCCTCGCCGAAGTGACCGCAGCGGTGTCACGACTGGTGATGCCGGTCAGCACGGTGGTCGCGCAAGGGAAACCCTTCGCGGGCACCTGGGTCCCCGGCCGGGGATGGACGTCTTGAATGAAGCCGCGCCGCAGCTATTTCGGAGAGTTGAAGGAGGGTGAGTAACGGATTTCGAAGGCGCCTGCCAATTTGTAACGATTTTCTGCGTGGCCTAATGATTTCCGGCAGAGATGTCACCCCCGGTGGCTGCAGATCACATTGAGGAGAGGCACGGTATGACGAACCCTGGAAAGATCCCGTGGAGCGGGGTGCTGACATCGATCCAGCCGCGGATACGGCTCACCCGATCGTTCGATGAGAGCAGCCACACTTACCTGGGATACGTTCTTCGGGTCAGCGGGGCGATCGGCGGCGAAACGCGGGACGTTGTGGTGGCGATCGGCGAGGCCGCCCACGCCAAGCATGGCTTCCAGGTTGGCGACACGGTTTGCGGCGAGGGTGAGCCCGTGGCCGACTCGAGGATCGAGATCGCGGAGCTCTACAAAGTGAGCAAGCTGCGCGTGCTTGCGAAAGCGCCGGACCAGGGATCTGACCCGCCGCCGTGGCACGGCGTTCCGCCGGCGCTCCCTGTCTACCGCGAGCGCGGCCACCGGCGGCTCGCGGCGCGTAGCTACGACGCGTCCTGCGCGACCTGTATCTGGGGCGCCTGCATGGCGGTCGAGATGATCGTTGACCACTGGAAACCGAGCCAGAAGCGGTACCGCACCGAGACCTTCTGCTACGGCCCCCTGTCGTGCCGGCTCTACAAGGCCGGTCCCACCCGCAAGGTACCCGGACGCCACGGCATGAGCTGGGAGGAGGGGGACTGGGTCGACGAGGAGTCGGTCGCGCATCGGGACCTTGACGAGTAGCCTGGGTCAACACCACATGAGTCTCTCCATGTGCGGCGAGATCGCGGTTGAGCGCTGCGAGTTTAATGTCCAGATCCTGAAAACGCAGAGTTACTCGGAAGAGAGCTACAAGCCAGCCCGTTCCTCGACCGGCATCCCGGTCTTGTTCTCCCGGATCAGCCGCCGTGTCTGGCCGACCAAGTACATCGGGAGGGACAGCAGCCTGAAGGACTGGTCGCCACCCGTGGCCATGGTCGTCGTGGCCGTGTGCAGCGAGGGCGGGCTGCCGCTCAGGCGGACACCGAACGCCAACCCCTTTTCGCGCAGGAACATCTGCAGCGACTTGAGCCGGCCGGTCACTCCGGCCTTGACCTCGATCGGCACCACCGACGTTCCCTCGGCCAGGACATAGTCGACCTCGGCGGCCGCATTGGCCTTTTCGCGCGCCCAGAAGTGCAGTTCCGGCTCCTGGAACAGCGGCAACGAATGGAGCAGGTGCTGACCCACTGCCTGCTCGCAGGCGGCCCCGGCGTGTACCAGAAGCAGGTCCTCGGCCCGCTCGTAGTCCAGCAGCGTCAACCCGAGCGCCGTGTTCACGAGCCCGACGTCCAGGAACAACACCTTGAAGTTCGAGTCCTTCACCTGGGCCCCCAGGGGCACCCCGTTCGCGGAGGTATGGCGCACGCGGTAGGCCACGCGGGCCATGCACAGCATGTCGAGCGCCCGTGCCAGGTCGGAGGCCCTCGTATCCCGATCCACGTGGGCGTACTTGAAGCGCGATCCCACCAGGGCGGGCACCCTGGCAAACAGCGCCTGGAGTCGATCATGCCGGACACGACGGCCGTACTTGCCGAAATCGTCCTTGTACGTGGCCAGAATCGAGTGCTTGGCCTCTTCTGCCCGACGCAGGGATTCGGCTTCCACATAGGCGGACACGGCCCCCGGCATGCCTCCCACCACCATGAAGACGCGGAACAGCCCCACAAGCTTCTGGTGGATGGCATCGGGGATGGCGTCGCGGGCGGTCCACATCCGCAGGAAGGCCGCCAATCTGTCTTCGCCGAGGGCCATCAGGAACTCCTCGAACTGCATCGGCCCCAGGTGCAGGTACTCGATGCGCCCGACCGGCATGGAGAAGTCGTGAGCGGCCAGCGCGAACTCCAGCAGCGACCCAGCGGCAACGACGTGCAGTTCGGGCAGTTCCTCGTGGAAGTATCGCAGGCTTGCGAACACCGACGGGGCCGCCTGGATTTCGTCCAGGAACAAGAGTGTTCTGCCCGGAGTGATGGTCGTATTGAACTGCAGTTCCAGCCGGGACACGATCTGGCGCGGGTCGTTCGAAGCGAAGATCGAAGCGAGATCGGGGGTGCGGGCTCGCTCGAAGTTGACCTCGATCAGGTTCTCGAAGTGCTCCTTTGCGAACAGACGCACGAGGTATGACTTCCCGACCTGCCGGGCGCCACGAATGACCATCGGCTTGCGACTGGTCTTCGCCATCCACTCCTTCAGGTGCTGCAACGCAAGGCGGTCCATCGAGCCTCCGCAGGTTTGCTAGAATCGAGGGTGATTTTAGCGCCGACTCCGATCTTTTCAAGGGTGATGATGGCGGCTGAGATGCGGGCCTGTCGCCAGGCCGCGAGCACACTGAACGACACCGTTTGTCATCGGGGCGGGATATGAATGACATGACGAGTGGCGTGTCCTGCCGGTCCTGGGCCTCGCCAGAACTCCATCGGCCCTGAATGGTGGCTTCATTTTGCCAGGGATGCGGTACGCTTCGCGGCCATGATGACTGCAATTCGGATTCTGCTGAACGTTCTTCGAGCAGTGCTGATGTCGAAACCCGATCTGGTTCTTGAGAACTTAGCATTGCGGCAGCAGGTAGCCGTACTGAAGGGAAGACGACCGCGACCGAGTCTGGTGGATGATGATCGCAAGTTCTGGGTGGCGTTGCGTGACGCGTGGCCACGATGGACGGATGCGCTGATCATCGTCAAGCCGGAGACGGTCGTCGGCTGGCATCGGGCGGGCTTCCGGCGGTTCTGGCGTTGGAAATCCCGTCCACGGGGCAGGGTGGGGCGACCGTCGATTGCACGTGATGTGCGCGATCTGATCCGGCGGATGGCGCTCGAAAACCTGACGTGGGGCGCGCCCAGAATCCACGGCGAGTTGCTCAAGCTTGGCTTCGACGTCGCCGAGCGGACCATCCAGCGGTACATGCCGAGGCGGCCGGC
>CAYRIB010000110.1:0-7183 GCA_964424165.1 uncultured Myxococcales bacterium
TAGTGCGCGTGGCCCACATGTCCGGCCGAAGCTTCGGCGAGGTGGCCTCGCCTGCGTCCTTGATTCTCCAGGACAAGAACGGTGCTTCGTCCCTGCTGGTGGCCGCGTCGAGCGAGGGTCTGTGGGGCAACCATATCACGATCACGGCGCGGCGCCAGGCCCCGCGCGCCCAGACCATTCTGACCCTCGATGCGGTCGAGGGCGACCGTGAAGCCACGATCCGTTCCACCCACGGATTCCGGCCCGGAACCCTGGCCCGCATCTACAACGACGAGGGACAGGCCTTTCGCTATCTCGAAGGCGTTTCGGGCAAGACGATTCGATGGTCCAAGGACGAGCCCCTCGAACGGGAGATGCGCGCCAGCGCCCCGACCTACGTCGAACTGGTCGAGTTCGAACTCGTGGTCGCAACCCCGTTTCGGCGCGAGGTCTTCTCGGACCTGTCGATGAAGGCCGGCAGTCCGTTCTTTGTGGAACGGGTGGTCGCGGAACGCTCATCCCTGGTGATCGTCAAACTGATGCCCACGCGCTCGCCGGTCCCCGAAAACCTTCCGGTGGACGTCACGGAGGTGGCCCTCACCGGGGGGCAGGACGGCTTGCACAACGTCACCCCGGACGACTTCATCGGCATGGGCAGTTCCATGGGCGAGCGGCGTGGCATGGCTGCACTCGAACTGGTCGAGGAACTCGACTTGCTCGCCGTGCCGGACATCATGTGGCTGTTCCAACGGAATGCGGGCAAGGACGGCATGCCGTTCTCGACGCTCAAGGACGTCCAGGTCGTCCAGGACGCCATGCTGTCCCATTGCGAGAAGATGCAGGATCGCTTCGCTATCCTGGACACTCCGTTTCCCCTGAGTCCCGAGAGGACCCGAGAGTACCGCCTGCAGTTCGACTCACGATACGGTGCGCTGTACTTCCCCTGGATCCTGTTGTCCCGTAATGATGTGACCTTGTCCGTACCCCCGAGTGGCCATCTGGCCGGGGTCTATGCCCTGTGCGACGAGAAGATGGGGGTTCATCGTCCCCCGGCCAACGAGGTGCTGCAAGGGATCGAGGGGATGTCGCTGATCCTGCGCGAGGAAGACATCGGGTATCTGAACGGAGAGGGCATCAACTGCATCCGTTCGACCCCGTCGCGCGGCATCCGGGTCTGGGGCGCACGGACGGTTTGCTCGGACGTGGCCAACCGGTTCATCAACGTCCGGCGGATTCTCAACGCCATCACCAAGGCCATCAACCTGAACATGCACTGGGTGGTATTCGAGCCGAACATGCCGCCCCTGTGGAAGACGGTCGAGCGCAATCTGACGCAATTCCTCGTGGGCTTGTGGCGTGACGGCTACCTGCGGGGCATGGCCCCCGAGGACGCCTTCTACATCAAGTGCGACGACGAGACCAATCCCCCTGCGGAGCGTAATGCAGGTCGCATGAACGTCGAGATCGGGGTAGCACCGGTCCGCCCTGCCGAGTTCATGATTCTGCGATTGGCCCAGGAAATGCAAGAGACAGAGAAGGGCGGATGACCGCTCGCATTCGCGGCTTCCGTGATCCGACGTCTGGGAGGTGAGTCATGGTTGATTGGGGCAAGGCAGGTGCTTCGGCGACTGGTGGCGTAGTCAACGCAGGGACCGGTGCCATCGGCGGTGCGCTCGGTGGTGGCGTGCTGGGTAGCCTGGCTGGTGGCGCCCTGGCCATCGGCGGGCAGGCCCTGATCGACCTGCTCGGCGGTTCCGGCCGCGCGGACCCGGACATCGTCTTCTCCTTCTATGTCGAGATCGATGGCATCGCATGCTGTCGCTTCGCCGAGGCATCGGGTCTCGAGTGGAAGATCGAGGTCGAGTCCATCTCGGAAGGCGGAAACAACCGCAGCAAGAGGAACCTCGTCGGCCAGGGTTCGTATTCTCCCCTGGTCCTCAAGAAGGGGTTCTTCGCCGGGTCTGGCATGTTCCACGAATGGCTGAAACGGACCATGAGCCCGAAACCGGATTCCACTTCCGGCGAGGTCAGCATTTCCCTGGTGGTGACCAGCGAGGCGGGTGACGAGGTCGGGCGCTTCAACCTCTTCAATGCCTTCCCCACGAGTTGGAAGGGGCCGAGTTTCAACGCCACGGAAAACGCGATCGGGTTCGAGGAGATCGAGGTCACGTACGAGTACTTCGAGTTCGTGGCGGGCGGGGCGCTGATGGGCCTGGCGGCCGGGGCCGCGGGCTGGGCTGTGGACAAGGTCAAGGGCATGCTCGAGCTTGAGGCCGGGCAAGGATAGGTGGATCGATGGCAGCGTCAATGAAAGCCCTTCCTGACATGATGCTGGTCGCGGACTGGTCCGGCGGGAACATGCTGTCCCTCAACGCCGAAGGGACCATGACCGCACCCTGGAAATGGGGCCTCTTGCGACGTCTGGAAGCCATGGCGTCTTTCGCGGATGCCATCGGGGTCGATCGCAGCCCCATGCTGGTGTCGGATGTCACCACGTTCTTCGAGGGTTGGAATGAGCCCGCAAGGGCGCTGACATGGGGCCTGTCGGCCGACACAGCAGATTCTGTTTTCTTGCGACTCGAGGAGGCCATCGAGGCCTTCTCCGAAGATATCGTGGCCGAAGCGACCGAGCGGATGGCACGTCCTGGTCGTAGCCGCAACCTGTCGACCGGGGCCAAACCAGAAGGTTCTCGGACGCGCGCGGCTGCCGACCGTTCTTCCACTGCGTCACGCCCGGGCATGCCCAAAAAATCCCGTCGAGCGGCGGGCCGACGCCGCGCAGATCGGCTGATCCGCACGGCCGACATGCGTCTTGTACAGCCATTCGACCCGCAACCGATGGCGCGTCCGCGTGCCTCGGAGCAGGCTGGCATCGAATCGAGCCTTCTTTCCGCACTGCACTTGCAGCGCGATTCGGATCTGGGCGGCCTGCGAACTGCCCCGGAACGCTCGCGTTCATCGATGATCCGGACCTATGACATCCGCCGTATGGCCGCGGCCCTCGCGGGCGAGGTAAGGAGGATTCGCAAGGCCCTTGTAGCCGCACGTCCGGGGAACCCCGAGATCTGGCTGCCAGAGGTCGCAGATCGCATCCTGCTGCAGGCCCCGATGCTGGAGTCGGCCGAAGCGGCCGCCACCATCGAGACCATGGCGCCCCGATATGGACGAACACCTTTGTCGCGAGGGCTTGCCCCGCATGCAACCGCTGTCCGTGCCGGCGCTGTGGGAAAGCCGTTGGTGGGAATTCCACAGGTCCGCGAGGCACCCGTCGGGTCGCCGCAGATCCCGGAGGGCCCGGCAATCGGATTCCGTGGCGCAGGTGCTGCCGCGGCTCGTGGCCCAGGTACCGTCGCCGTGCGTAGCGAGATGCTTGCCGGATCCGCAACACCGTGGCCGACCACGTCGTCGGATGCCGCCACCGGGTCCGTGTTCCGGACGCGCCCCATGGTTCGTCCGGCGACTGGTGCCGGGTTCGACGCGTCGTTCCTGGCTGGACCGGCAGCCTTGCCTCGCCGCACTTGGGCACACGACATGCCATCCCCGGGAGTGCTCACGCTGTCGCCCGGCAGTTTGGCCACGCGGTCGGCACGACTGGCCACAAGCCTGGACTGGGCGCCCTATTCGTCCATGGAAGCCGCGGCTTCTGTCATGGGCAGCGCCGTCATGCCCGGACCAGTTGCTGCCGCGATGCGAATGACCTCCCCCGAGGCTTTCCAGCCGTCGATGCGGTCGCGCGACCCGCTGACTCAGGGGATGTCCTCGGAAAACGTCGAATCGATGCTGCCGTCGTTGGCGGTGGCCCTCGATTCCCCGGATCGCACGTTCCTGCAGGTGGGCGAACTTCCGGACCCGTCGTTCGAGTCCGACGCGGCTGCGGAAGCCTCTCCCTCAACGGTGCGAACGCGACGCGCGGCCGGGCTGTTCGATCAGGCACAGCGTGGATTCAACGAGGCCGTGCGCAGTGCGCGCACCTCGGATCGCGCCCCGGGCGTGGCACCGACATCGGATGCCAACAGGACCGCGACGGGGATGTCGAGACCCCATGGGGTCGCACGACCCCAGGGGCGTCTGTCCACCGATCCATCGGTCACCCCGGTCACGGCCCGTGCCCGTGCCGTAGCCTCTGTGGGTGGGGGTTCGACCCTGCTGGGCGCAGTCCTCGCACCCATGGGACGGTCACTCGCCGCTTCCCTCGAAGCAACGCCCCGGACCGCGCCCAAGCCTTTCGTACGATGGGCAGTGGCCGGCGAGCCGGGCACACCGACCGTTTTGTCGCACCCAGCCGGTCTCGTTCACACCATGACCGGCCGACTGCGCAACGACGCCGTGCGAAACTACGATTTCTTCACCGAGACGACCCTGCTGGCCCTCGCCGAAGGGTCCTTGGTCCCCACGGAAGACGCGGTCGAACCGATGGCCGCGATGCGCTCGCCGGGACCATCCAAGGCTTCCCGAGGCAAGGCCGCCCAGAAGTCCTCGGCTGCCGGCAAGACCGTATCGACCCCCTTCAAGCCCGCGGCCGCACCCGCTTCGGCACGGGAGATGCGTCGTGACGTGGTGCAACGGGTGTTCGCCGAGCGGGCGGACCGTGCCGAGACGGTCGTCTCGGCAGAGCCGACGACAGGGACCGCTGGGACTGGTACCGCAGCGAAGACGACCGCCCGGACCTCTCGGGCGGGCGTCCGGGGCACCGCTTCGCGTCATGACGGGCAGGCCCGCGGCAAGCCCGAATCCGTGACCCTGATCCGCCCCCCGTCAAGCGGCGCGGCGGAAACGGCTACGGGCATCCTGGCCCGAAGGATTGCGGTTCGAAGCCCGCGAGCCGGCGGTTCCGTGACGTCATCGTTCAATTTCCGCCCGGGTCGCGAAGTCACCGGTGGGAAAGAGATTCCCGCTCGTGCGGTGACCTCGGGACGACTCCCGATGCGATCCGACGTGGACATGGATTTCGTGCTGCCCACAGCCGGGGAAACCACTCTCGTCGCAACCGATGCGACTCCGCGCACCGCAGCGGGATCGTCGATCGATCGCGGGAAGACCTCTTTTGCCGATCGCCTCACGGCCCGGGAGCGAACGCTGGTTTCATCGGTGATCGAACAGCAGCAGCGCCTGGGTTTGTCCCGTGACGCGACGCGCATGGCAGTCGAGTCGTTGCTTGGTTCGGGGGCCGAGGCCCGCGAAGTGATCCGGACCATCGACCTGGTGACCCAGCGCGAGAGTGCCTTCTACTCGCCCGAATCCAGCTCGACGACCAGGACGGCAAGACGCGGCGAAATGCCCCAGGCCCGTGGCGCGGACGTGGGTAGGGGTGGCGGCACAAGGCCGTCCCGGGTGTCGATTCCCTCGCTCGAGCGGCTCATGATCGTGCAGCGCACGCTTGGACGTGCTCTGGGCGGGATTCCCTCGGACGGCGAGATTTCCCGGTTGCTCGATGCGGGGTCGGACGCCGTATCATACTTGCGTGCCGCAGCCCGCCGTGACACCGCTTTCGCGGAATTTGACACCACGGACTGGGATGTTGCAGACCGTGAATGGATCACCCCGAATGGCGGCGAGAAAGCTGCGGTCGAGCACACCGCAACAGCACCGGCGTCAACCCCGCGCACAACGGTTCGCCCAAGGTCCATCCCGACTTCGACGCCAGGCACCACGGAATCGTCCAGCTCGCTATCGCCGTATGGAACCCGCGATCTGGTGATGCCAGGTACAGGACGTTCACCCACGAACACGGCGAAGCGCGCAGCGGCGTCCCTGTTCAGTCTGTCTTCGCCCAGGGCTTCGGCCCCGAGCAGCGGCAGTGCCGTGCCACGTCCTCTTGTGGTGCCGGCCCTGTCCGCGGTGGCGAGCAGCGCCATGCAGAAGTCGGCGGATCAACCCGTCAAGAAGGAGCGGAAGGACGATTCCATGTCGTCCGAGTCCCATTCGGGCGATGCTGCCATTGACATCGATTCGTTGGCCATGGAACTCGCCGACCGCATCATGGCCCGGATGAAGAGGGAACGAGAAAGGAGGGGTTTCGATGCCTAACTTCGACGCAACCAAGAACGAGGCCATCCGTCAGGCCAACAAGATGGCGAACAAGGCCGCGATGGGCCTGTTCATGGAAGACAACCTGCAGCGGGCGATGCTCAAGGTGCATGGCGCGGACGAGTCCTCGATCGACAAGTCCGTCCGCCAACTCGAGTTCCTGTTCAACCCGAGCGAAATCGAGATGACGCGAGGCTTGGTGTACAAGCAGCAGGCAACGCAGCAGAAGCCGGAAGAAAGCGGGGGCGGGAGCGCGAAACCCCAGGAATTCACCGGTGCATCGGCCCGGACGCTCTCGATTAACGAGTTGACGTTCGACACCTACTTCGACAAGTCCGGGACCAATGGGGCAAGGGCGAGTGTCCGCACGAAGTACATCCGTCCGCTCGAGAAGTTGATGCGAACCAGCGACGGGAACGATGGACCCATTCGCCCCCCCCGAGTGCTCTTCGTTTGGGGCGAGTTCATGAAGGACGGGGATGAATTCAACGGGAACGGCTGGTATATCGAGAAGATGACCGTCCGTTACACGATGTTCCTCGAGGATGGAACCCCGGTGCGGGCCAAGGTGAAGCTCGACCTGGTCGAAGCCTCCGGGGACACGAAGACGGAAGACACGGGAGATGGTTCTTCGGACGATGTGACCTCGGTCAAGGTCGGCGAATGGGAGACCGCGTTCGGCGCCGTCCGAAAGGCCGGGGGCAAGATGAAGCATGTCCTGAAGATCTGCATGATGAACGGAGTCGACGATCCGCTGTTCTGCAGCGGCAAGACCCTGACGTGGAAGAAGTCGGAGTTCAAATAGGCCGGCGTTCTTCTTCGGGTCCCTGGGGCAGGAGGAGGTCTGGCGCATGAGAGAAGCCACACGATGTACCATCAAGGTGGACGGGACCGAGGTCTCCCGTCTGGGAGCCGTGGTCGTGGACCAGCGGATCGACAGCCCGGACATGTTCAATTTCGAGGTATTCATCCGTGAAGGCGGGACCATCCAGTTCGTGGACACCCTGCGCGAGGGCCAGCCGGTAGAGATCGCGATCGCGGTCGAAGGCGACGACGAAGTCACGGTCTGCAAGGGGGAAATCCATTACCTCGAGCCCCATTTCCGGGGCACCGGAGCCTCCACGATGAACGTGGGCGGATACGATTTCTCGCACCGTCTGACCCGGGGAACGTCGTC
>CAYRIB010000110.1:7219-8106 GCA_964424165.1 uncultured Myxococcales bacterium
GGCGCGGTCGAGGATGTGATCTCGGGTGCCAAAGACTACAGCGGTTCCGTGGACGACCTGACCCCGGGAACGGTCGAAGGGGACAAGGAACTCCCCTACATTCCTCAACTCAACGTCTCTGACTACCAGTTCATCAAGTCGCTCGGTTACGTCGTGGGCGTAGAGGTAGCGCCGGATGCCACGACGGATGCCAAGAAGGTGAACTTCCGCAAGGTCGATCCTGCGCAGGACCCGGTTTTCACCCTTTCGAGAATCGACGGAAGAGACGGGGCCCTCGGCATCATCGAGGCGAACTTCTCGCTGTCCACGGTGCGCCAATACGGCCGGGTCGAGGTGCGCAGCTGGGATGCACTGAACAAGAAGGCCATCGTGGGCAAGGCCGAGGCCACGGACTTGACCTTCGGGGGCGACAAGACGGCCCCCGACGCAACCGGCAGCGCGCTCTACGGCAAGGACAAGGCTGGCAAGGTGTTGACGATCGTGGATCACCCGGTCGACAGCATCGAGGAGGCCGAAGCCCTGGCCAAGTCCATCATGAACCAGATGTCCCTCGAGTTCGTGACCGGGGACGTGGAACTGCCTGGAAATCCCCTGCTGGCCGCCGGAAAAGTGGTCGAGATGAAGGAATTCGGGGCCCGGTTCTCGGGCAAGTACCTGATCACGCAGTGCACCCACAGCATCACGCCGGCGGCCTTCGGATATCGCACCCGCCTCAAGATCGCCCGCTCGGACATCGGGACCGGCAACGAGGACGCTGGAGACACGACAACCGTGTAGCCTCTTGGTTGCAGCCCCCGTTCTACCACCCGAACATTGGTGTCGACTGCTGCAGTTCCTTTGGACCGATGCTGCCCACGCGCACGCAACGCAGCCGTCCTGATGGGTCC
>CAYRIB010000111.1:0-7953 GCA_964424165.1 uncultured Myxococcales bacterium
CGGCCCGCGACGTGGCGGACTTCCCGCTTGGAGCCGGGGCCACCGACGCCGTGTGCCAATCCCTGCAAGCCGACCCCGTGGCCCATTGCGACACGGCAAAGGCTGATGCCCAGGCCCCTGGCCTATCCGAGGATGCCCGTGCCACAGCTATCCTGGACCGGGACCACTGCGCCTGGCATCGGGAATTCCGCGATGCCATGGCCACCTGCGCCGGCATGCCGCTGCTTCTGTGCAAACGGGTCGCCTTGGAGGCTCTGAAGATCCTGTCGATCCGCTACATGGTCGAGCGGACCCCCGAGGAACAGGCCGCCTTCTTCGCCACGACCCGGGATACGGACGTGGGATGCGACTACGAACGGGCCATGGCGGGTTGCACGGCCCGAACGGACTCCTCGGGTAAGTTCCTGGCGGGCTGCATCAAGGACGAATGCGTTTGCGAGGCCTGTGTGTGCGCGCTGCATCCCGAATGCTGCCAGACCGAGGCGGCCGGGGGAACGGGCTGGACCAATGCGTGCGCCGCAAGTTGCCGCAACGATTGCTTTGGCTGCGACTTGCGCCCCTGCACGGATCGATCCGGTCAGCTCGAAGACTGGTTCGCGTTGCTCGACGCAGGCCAGAACAAGACCGCGATGGCCAACAGCGATTCGCACGGTCTGGTCAACGAGATCGGCTTGCCGCGCAACTACGTGGCCACCCCAACGGACCGCCCCGCGGACCTCGGGCGTCTGGACGTCAACCGGGGCATTCGCGCGCATCGCGTGATCGCAACAAGCGGTCCGTTCGTAGAGTTCGTTCTGTTGGGGGCCGGCGGGACCGAGGCTGGGATGGGCGAGGTGCTCGATCTGTCGGCGAGCGCGGAGATGTCGGCCCGCATCCGGGTCCACACCCCCTCCTGGTTCCGGGTGGATCGTGTGGAACTGTACCGCAACAGTGTTCTCGAGCGGCGGTTCTTCCCGGACCGGCCCCGCGAGGATCTGGTGGACTTCGATGAAGTCGTGGTTCTGCCCAAGCCGGCCCAGGATAGCTGGTTTGCGGTCGTGGCTTACGGCATCAACGATGCAAACCAGTTGGCACCGATATTCAAGCGAATGCCATATGGCGAAATCATGTTCACCACGATCATCTCGCTGGCCGGCAGCCAGTTACTGGCCTCGTTCGGGTCCCTGGTCGAGCAACTCAAGCCGCTGCTGGGGGATTCGCTTGACAGTCTGACCACCGCGATCGAGTTGCCCGACAGCTATCCCCTGCTGCCCTGGGCGGTCACGAACGCCATCATGGTGGACGTGGATGGCGGCGGTTTCGTGCCGCCGCGCGCCGCGATCCAACCGGACGGCAGCATCGCCCCGCCCCCGTTCTGTTCGAGGGACTGTGTGCCGGTTCCCGATGAAGAAGGGAAACCGACCCAGACCACATGCGGGCTCAATCAGGTGTGCGTACCCGACGAATCGACGACGGGTGGCGCGTGCCGCATCCCAATCCCCGAAGCGTGCGTGGGGCTGCAAAAGACCGGCGTGCAGTAGGTTCTGGTCAAAGCCGGCTTCACGGTCAAGTGCGTTAGCTTGCCATGGCCTTCTCGGGACGTCCGATTCGCCCCGGCACACCAAGACGAATGCTGTAGGGCGGGACCACCAGGTCCCGCCATGCGGCCCGACGCTGCGGCGCGGTCTGGTGACCGCGCCCTACAAACAGGCAGAGGCGTCGCATCGTAGGATGTTGTCCGACTTACAGACGGTTGGTCGACCGGCCTGTCGCGTCGTTGCCGCACGTGCGGACCCAGGACCTCGCTACAGATTGTCGGCCGACCGGATGATCTCGTCGTTGAAATGGGTGCGGATGTTGATGAGACTTGGCTTCTTCGATCGAACGACCGCCTCGGTCACGCCCTGATCCGGCTTCAGCCAGCCTACCTCGACTAAGTCCCCGTCAAAATCCATCACCCGGTCCGCCTTGACCGCAGCCTCGGGTTCGGGCGCTACTGTCTGCGCGCTGCCAAACACGGGCATCGCCATCACAAGACCCGCTATCGTCAGTGTCATGGCCATCATTCTTTTTCGCATCACGCACCTCCGATTCACGGGCCCTCCCAGGCCCTCTATTATCATCCCGCTTTTTTCGACTCCCGCCAACCGAGATCAGGTGATGGACCCCACTGCCTGTTCACAGATCCGGCAAAGGCCCCCCTACCCTTCCTTCAGGGCCTCGATCGTCGCTTGAATGCCCTCGAGCCGCCGTTCGGCCTCCTTGCGCTTCGGGTGATCCGCGGGGGCAGCTTTCAGGAAGGCATCGCACTCGGTCAGGGCCGCATCGTTCTTCGACAGCGTTTCCTGGAACAGAATGCACCGGTTGTACCGCACGTCCACGTTGGCGGGGTCGAGCCGCAAGACTTCGTCCTGCAAGGCCAATGCCTCATCCCCCTTGCCCATGCCGCGCAACGCTACGGCCAGGGCCATTCGCGAGGGCACGTCCCGGGGCCGCAGCGCAGCCGCCTTGCGGAACTGCTCGGTCGACGTCACGAAGTCCTTGTACGACAGGGTGACGAGTCCCAGATTCATTCGGGCATCGAACGATTCGGGCGCATCCACGATGGCCTTCTCGAACAACTGAACCGCCTGTCGGACCTCCCCCTTCTGCAGGAAGATCATGCCCAGCACCCCCTGGATCGCAGCGTCGCGGTCATCCAGGGCCAGGGCACTGCGCCCGACCAGCACGCCCACGTCGTACAGGCCCAGGTTCAGGTCCCCCACCGCCAGGATGAGATAGGCGTCCTGGTTGTCCGGGTCTGCCACCAGAGCCATTCGGGCATGTTCCATGGCTTCCCGGTATTGCCCCTTCGTGATCATCTGCGCAGCCAGATGGTTGTGCGCCCCCGCATTCGCAGGGTCGAGTTGCATCGCCGCATCGAACAGCCGCTGGGCCTCGTCGCCACGTCCCTCGCGCAAGGCCAGTCGAGCCATGCCTGCCTTGGCATTGGCCAGCTTGGGATTCATGGCCAATGCCCGATCGTAGCCCTTGCGCGCCCCAACCAGGTCCCCCTTGACCTCCAGGGCCGCGGCCCCGTTGTACACGACTTCGGCCGACGCCCCGACCGCCCCTGCGGCGGCCACGAGGCGCGCCACCACGCCATCTTCCCGCCAGCGCGGGGCATCCATGCCTTCCTTTTCGGGCATCAATGGCGGACGCCCCTGGTTCAGTGTGAAGAACTCCGGGTCGGAACGCAGGTCCGGGAGTGCACGGAACGATGGGTCAAGCGCCATCAGCGCCTCTTCGGCCTCGACCGAGTACCGGTTGTACCACTTCAGTTCGCGGGCGGTCTCGACGGCCCGCGAGAACTCGCCCTTGGCGCGATCCCACACCGGCTGCGCCTTCTCGAGCAAGCCCTGGCGGAAGAACTCCTTCTGTTCATCGTTCAGGGAATTCGGGGGCGGCACCCGTTCGATGGCCGTGGCCAGGTCCTGGAAGCCCAACCCTTTGCGGGATGCGGCCGCGATCGTCCAACCAGGCTGCTTGAACTCCTCGACGTTCGAGAAGATCTGAACCGCCTGTTTGAGCGTGGTCAGCTTCTTGTCGATCTGTTTGGCCAGAACTTTCTCCGGCAGTCGCAGCTTCACGGCCCGCAGTTCGTCGAGCACCGATTCGCCTTCCAGAAAGAGCGCTTCCGCGCAAGCCGCCAGACCTGCTGACGTGACCCGCGCCTTGTCCGCGTCCCCCAGCGCACCGTACTCGGCGATCACTCTCTGGAAGGCCTTGATTGCGGCCTTGTTCTTGTTCTTCTGCGCCTTGAGGCTCTGGCCGATCTTCAGCAAGGCCTTCAGGTACAGATCATCCCCCCCGCCTCTTCCAAACCGCGACACGTATGTTTCGAACTGCTTCTGCGCAGCCGGGTGCTTGCCCTGTTTGTGCAGGATCATCCCGATCTCCAGGAACAGGGATGGTGCATGCTGCGACTTGGGGAACAGTTCCAGATAGCGGCGCAGATTGGCAATGGCCGCGTCGTGCTCGTTGAGTCCGCTGCGGAACAGGATCGCAAAGCGCAAGGCCTCTTCGGCGAGTTCGTCTTTCGGGTATTCCCGGACGAAGGTCTCGTAGGCAGCGGCTGCCTTGGGGTAGCCGGCCAGACGCCGGTGGATTTCCGCCGTGTTGAACAGCGCCCGGGCAGCGAGCGGGGATTCCCGCATGTCCTCGAAGATCGCGGTGTTGACTGCAAGTGCGCGATCGACCTGCCGCGCCTTGAAGAAGTCGTTGCCCGCGTTCAGGAATGCCCTTTCCTTGAGATGGGTGGTCGGAAACTTCTTGACGTAGGCCATGAAACACTCGGCCGCCGCGGTGTAACGTTCGGCCTTCTCGACCTCGAAGCACCGGTTGAAATCCGCTTGTTCGCGGATCCCCTTGACGATCCCTGGGACCTCGCCCTGCATCAGGCGCGGCTCGGCCGCCACGCGCTCGGCCGCGGCATTAAGTCCCTGGATGTCACGCAACAGGTGATAGCACGACAACATCAGGCGGGCAGCATCCGGCGCATTGCCGTGCCCGGGCGAATCCGCGATGATCCGGGCGAACCCGTCCAACGCCTCGCGGAATCGGTTGGTGTCGTAGTGCACCAGGGCCGCCAC
Source organism: uncultured Myxococcales bacterium (assembly GCA_964424165.1). Classification (GTDB taxonomy): domain Bacteria; phylum Myxococcota_A; class UBA9042; order DTJE01; family DTJE01; genus CAYRIB01. The sequence continues at coordinate 4,611 of CAYRIB010000111.1, forward strand.
GAAGCGCGCCTCGACCACATCCGGATCCCCGGGCTTGGCCATCTTCAGGTAACGGTCGCTGGCTGCAAGCAGCTTGCGGTCCGTATCGGACAACGGCCGCGGCGCAGTGTCGGCCGTCTCGTCGCGCTGACCACCGGATCGGGTCATGTCCACGGACTTGTAGTACGAAGCCACTGCGCTGCGTGCTGCCTCGCGGCCCACGTCCGTGCCAGGTTGCGCATCAGCCACCTGCCCGAACATTTCCGCGGCCTCGGTGAAACGTCCCGCCTGATCAAACAGAATCGCTTGATTGATCAGGATGCTTGGACGCTCCGCCGCGCTCGGAAAAAGGCGCAGGTAGTCCGCATACATCTGGCTGGCCAGGGCAGCGGTTGCTTCATCGCGCGTGACGCCCGACTCCCGGTGATACGTGGTTGAAACCACGCGCAGCAGTTCTTCGACACGAGGGTCTTCCTCGTCGATCCAGGCCTTGGGTGCGGTCGGGCGCAAGCGTTCGATGAGGCCGACCAACCGCCCCTCTTCCTCCTTGACTCGGGCCTTGACGCCCATTCGGTAGGCGTTTTCGAAGATGCCACGCTGGGATTCGATCGCGCGGTGGGCCTGCGGACCATCCCTGTATTCCGCCATGATCTTCCTCAGCAGCCGGGTGGACTTGTCGTATTCGCCCTGCGCGGTGTAGCCCTCGGCCAGACTCCCCGCCAGGTCCATGTAGTTGGTTGGCGATATCTGCCGGAACACCCGAATCGCGTTGTCCGGGTTACCCACGCGGGAATAGGCCATCACAAGGTCCCTCTGGGCCTCGGTGATCAACTGCCGGGCATAACCGATCTTCTGGGCCGCCGGGGTGCGGGCATACTCGATGACCTTGAGGAACTGGTTCATCGAGTTTTCGAACAGCCCGAGGTTGTACAGGCACCAGCCCTTCTTGTAGACCGCCAGTCCGTAGGCTGGCGACTGTGGGAACTTCTCGGCCTCGGAGTAGGCCTTCTGGGCGTCGTCCATCCGCCCGGAATTGAAATGGAATTCCCCGATGTTCAGCCATGCGTCAGGCGCATATCGGCTGTCCTGGCGTTCGCGGACCAGGCGCGAGAAGAACGGGAAGCCTTCGGCAGGCTTGTCCATCTGGGTCAAGGTGTAGCCTAGATAGTACAACACGCTGTCGAGATTCTTGTACGTCGGATATCGATCCACGAGGTTGCGGTAGGTCTTGACCGCCTGTCCCTGCCAATAGGCCCGCTGCTTCAGAAGGTCCTGCTGTTCGGCCGTAAGCGCAGCCACGGCCGCACCATCCCCGCGAGCCTTGGCTTGCGTCATTCGTTGGAACATCGCATCGCCATAGGCCTTGTTGAAGAAGTTTTCGGCCTTGTCCCAGTAGAGTTCGGCCAGGCGCGTCAGGTATTCGGGCCGCTCGGGGTCGTCTTCCTCGGTCGTTTCGATGATCTGGTTGAGCGTCTGCATGGCCTGTTCGAGCTTCTCGTCGGCCATTGCCGCAGGTCGCGGCCGCAGGGCCTTCACCCCCAGGATCTTCGACGGCGCCCCCGTACTTGCCGGCGTCGGCTCTACCTTCGGGAGTTCGTAAGTCTTGACCTGGCTGCCCCCGGATTGCGCCACGGCCGGTCCTGTTCCGGGCACGATCACGGATGCAAGAGCCATGCTGCACAACACCCGCGTCCACAAGCCCATCGTTCGCCTCCGTGCCGTCCGTGTCGGGAACGTCACCGTGTCCCGCCGCAGAGGGATGTCAGGGGATAGTAGTAGAAGCCCAACTCGTCCTTCCAGTACTCGCCATCAAAGGCCCAGCGCACGTGCTCGGCGTCCGCGCTCAAGCGCACGGTTTCGCTGTCCCGTGCCTGCACCTGTGCCACTTGTTCCTGGCGCAGGGCCTCGTCGAGCAGGCCCTTCTGGGCGTTGAGGCACTCGAAGCGAACCTTCAGCCCCTGCGATAACAGGCTCTTGAGTTCCTTGTTCACCCGGACCAGACGGTCGCGCGCCATCTGCCCGGCTTCACCGATGGTCCGGGTTCGCAGCGCAGCGAGCCGCGGCAGCAAGAAGGCCACCAGGGGCTGAGCCACCGGCTGGGTTCGCAACGCCTCCATGCGCGCCATTTCGTCGCCCAATTCCACGATCAACAGAAAACGGTTGCGCAGCTTTTGGTCGGCCAGCGCCGCGTTGAAGATCTTCTTGACCTTCAGACTGTAGTCCGCCCCCTTGACCGACACGCCCGCCAGGTACTGATAGAAATCCGCGGCCTGGGGCCGCGCAGCAAGGACCGCCTCGATCTCCTTCATGATGTCGTAGTGTTCCTTGTAGAAGGGGTCGATCACGGCCAGGGCCTCGTCGTAACGGCAGTTCATGAACAGGATCACGGACTTCAGGACGAACACCTCAGGGTAGTACTCGGTTTCGAAATAGGGGGCGGCCACGGTCTGGATGTTGCCCATGGCCCGCGCGAACTGCTGAGTCTGGTAGTAGGCCCACGAGCGCTCGAACAGGCTGTCGAGCCAGAACGAGGTCCCATCCGGGATGGCATCATAGTAGCGGATCGCGCTCGCGTGCTGGCCGGAACCATAGAACACGCGGCCAAGCGCAAGAAGGGTCATCTGTGTCATGCGCTCGTTTTCGCCCCCGCCGAGGCCCTTGTCCTTCACGAACCGAAGGACCCCTTGGAACGTCTCGGCCGCGGCAGCGGGGTCGTTCTTGCGGACCTCGACCACGCCCTTCAGATACTGCGCCTTGATGTGAAGGCCGGGCGACTGCGTGGTCACGCGCGACAGGCTGTCGAGCGCCGCGGCCAGATTGCCCGCATCAAAATGGTACTGTCCCACGTGAAGGTTGATGTCATTGGCCACTTCGGGCGGATACTGGTTCGGTGGAAACATGGACATGCGTGCCAGACTGCTGGTCTCACCCGGAATGCGGTCGTGGATCCGAACCAGCCACGGCAGGATGTGATAGTACTTCGGATGGCTCGACCCGATTTCCGCGATCCGATCAAAGAACCCGTAGGCCGCCGCGTGCAGACCCAGTTCGAAGAGGGCCACCCCCATGTCGTACTGGGCCTCCCGGACCCCGGCATCATCGTCGCTGCTCTGCGCCACAATGCGCTGAAACACCAGGGCCGCGTCCAGGGTGCGTCCCTCAGTGGCCAGCCGACGCCCCTCTTCGAGCAGCATCCGACCCGCACCCGAAGGCGCGGTCTGGGCCAGGGCGCTCCCCGCCATGCAGGCCAACACTAGACAAGCAACGGTCAGGTTTGCACGCATCAGAGCCACCCCCGGTCGAGCCATTCGACTAGGGATTATTGCAGATGGGACCGGGGAGTCAAGGACGCCGGCAGTATGGG
>CAYRIB010000112.1:0-7937 GCA_964424165.1 uncultured Myxococcales bacterium
GCAAAAGCGCAAGCAAGCTTGCGCACTCCAGGGCTCGCTTCGCTCACGGGCTTCGAGCTTGCCCTACCCTCCCGGCGGTGGATACGGCACCCCGCTTGCGGCCGGGGCACGACTCCGGATGCCTCCGGCCAGTACGAGCAGGGTTACCACGTAGGGAATCATCTGGATGAACTGCGTCGGCACCTGAATCCCCACGGTCTGCATCTGAATCTGCAGCGTTTCCGCAAACCCGAACAGCATCGCGGCCAGCGCCGCCCCGAGCGGCGTCCACCGACCCAGGATCATGGCCGCCAGGGCGATGTAACCCCGCCCCCCGCTGATATCGTCCGAAAACTGGTGCTGTTCGAACGCCAACCAGGCCCCGCCAAGCCCGGCCAAGGCCCCCGAAATCGCCACTGCCGCATACCGCACCCGTGCCACCGCCACGCCCAGGGATTGTGCGGCCGCCGGATGCTCGCCCACGGCCCGGATCCGCAGGCCGAACGGTGTGCGGTACAGAACCTGGTGCAACCCCACGAACAGCAGCAGCGTCATCAGCACCAGGGGCCCACCCAGCAGATCGTGCACGATCGGCGTGTCGAACAAATCGTCGGGCAGCAGACTTGGCAGACCTTCGACCCGGCTCGAATTGGATGACGAATGAAACACGGTTTTCAAGAAGAACTTGCACAACCCCACGGCGAGCAGGTTGATCGCCAGACCCGAGATGATCTGGTTGGCCCGGAAACGGATCACCACGACCCCGTGGATGAGCGCCATGCCCGCGCCTCCGACCATTGCCGCAGCCAGACCCAGCCAGCCGCTGCCTGTCAAGTGCTGTCCCAGCACCGCACCAAAGGCGCCGGTCAGGATCATGCCTTCGAGCCCGATGTTCACGACCCCGGACAACTCGGACACGGTCCCACCCAGCGCTGCCAGGGCATAGGGCACGGACGTACGAATGGCCTGCCCTACGAATGCCAGCGACAGAATTGCCAACAGCCCTTCCATCCGGTTCCTAGTCCCCCTGTGCGGCCCGTCGGTTCGCCAGTCGTTCGGCCAGGGGATTGGCCACGATCACCAGCAGAATCACCAGCGCCTGCAGCACCAGCACCACGTCCTTGGGCACCAGCGCGTTGATCACCAAGGTCCCGTGCGACAGCGCTCCGAACAGCAGCGCCGCCAGGACCACGCCTGCCGGGTGGCTCTGGCCCAGCAGCGCCACCGCGATGCCCATGAACCCCGCGCCCCCGGTGAAGCCTTCTTCGAAGTAGTGCTTGTATCCCATCACGAAATTGGCCGACGCGAGCCCGGACAGGGCCCCGGCCAGAATGAAGGCGCGGGTCACCTGCCCGTCCACATCGATCCGTGCGGTGCGCGCGGCCTCCGGGTTGATGCCCGCGGCCCGCGCCTCAAAACCGAAGCGCGTTCGCCACAGCAGCCATCCCACCAGCGCCGCGGCCAGCAGCGCGATCAAGAAGGTCACGTTGGCCGGCGACCCGTGAAAACCGTCGATCCAGTGGGCGAGCCGGGGCAGGAAAGCGGCCGACGCAATGGCCGGCGTATGCACGGTTTCGGGGTCGTGGTAATGGGCCGTGACCAGATAGTTGGTCAGGGCCGCTGCGATGAAGTTCATCATGATCGTGGTGATGACCTCGTGGGCACCTCGACGCACCTTCATCAGAGCGGGCAGCGTGGCCCACGCCGCGCCGCCGACCATGGCGGCCATCAGGCACAACGGGACCAGAACCGTTGCAGGCCAGTCGGCCAGAGTGAAGCCAACCCAGGCACAGGCAAAGCCTCCGACGAGCATCTGCCCCTCGCCGCCGATGTTGAACAGGCCTGCCCGAAACGCCAGCGATACCGACAGCCCGGTCAGAATCAGCGGCGACGCCTTGAAGAAGACCTGGCCCACACCATAAGGATTGAACAAGACCCCTTCGATCAGGCGCAGGTACACCAACCACGGGTCCACGCCAATCGCCAGCATCAGGATGGCGCACAGCATGGCAGCCAGCAGCACCGCGGCCAGTGACAGGGCCGCCAGATAACCGAACCTTCGGCCAGCCTCCTTGCGCCTCATGCCTGCCCCCCCGACATGAGCAGGCCCAGGCGGGTTTCGTCGACCGTTCCGGCCGCGAACTGCCCCACCACACGCCCCCGATACAACACCACGATCCGGTCCGACAGGGCCAGGATCTCGTCCAGATCCGCGCTGATCAACAGCACGGCCGCCCCCTGATCGCGGGCCCGCAACACCCGCTCACGAATGGCCTCGACGGCACCAATGTCGACGCCTCGGGTGGGCTGGGCCGCGATCAACAAGCGGGGATTTCGACCGAGTTCGCGTGCCACCACGACTTTTTGCTGATTGCCCCCGGACAGGTTCAACACGGGCATGTCCGGATCCGAAGGCCGGATGTCCGCTTCGTGAATGATCGCCTGACCGGCCGCACGTACCGCCGCGGGGCGCAGCCACCCGCAGGGGCCGAAGGCGCGTTCGCGGTGCCGTCCGAGCGCCAGATTCTCGGCGGTGCTGAACGACGCCACGAGGCCCCGCCGCTGCCGATCCTCGGGGATGTGCGCAACTTGCGAGGGGGGCGGGGTCGTCATGCGGCCGCTTGTGGACGATCGCAAGCCGGCAATTACCTCGATCAGTTCCGTCTGCCCGTTGCCTTCCACGCCCGCAACGCCCACGATCTCGCCCGGATGCACCGCAAGGTCCAGGTGATCCAGGGCAGGCAAGCCCCGATTCGAGCGCGCACACACGCCTTCCAGGCGCAACACCGGCAAGGCCGTGGCAGTCGCGTCGACATGGTCAACCGATCGTCCCAGATCAACGGGCCGACCGACCATGGCCGTCGCCAGATTCGACTCATTGGTCGCGTCACGCGGGCCGGTCCACACGGTTTGTCCCTGGCGCAACACGGTGACGCGGTCGGAGACGGCCATGACCTCGCGCAATCGGTGGGTGATCAGGATGATCGTTCGCCCGGCGGACGCCAGGCTGCGCAGCACCCGGAACAGGGACTCGACCTCCGGAGGGGTCAGCACCGCGGTCGGTTCGTCGAGCACCAGAATCCGGGCGCCACGGTACAACACCTTCAGGATCTCGAGCCGCTGCTGCTCGCCCACGGACAGATCCGCCACCAGGGCATCCGGGTCCACGGTCAGGCCATGATTTTTCGCAAGCTCCGAAAGGTCCGTCCGCAGTCGCGCAAGGTCCAGGCATAGCCCTGCCATTCGCGTGGGTTCCTGGCCCAGGCCCAGGTTTTCAGCCGCGGTGAGGGTGGGAACGAGCATGAAGTGCTGATGAACCATGCCGATCCCTGCCAGGATCGCATCGCGCGGCCCTGCAAAGCGAACCGGGCGCTGATCGACCGCCACGGTACCGGCATCCGGCCGATACAACCCTGCCAGGCATTTCATCAGCGTGGTCTTGCCGGCCCCGTTTTCGCCGACCAGGGCATGGATCTCCCCCGCTCGCACCAGGAAGTCCACGTGATCGTTTGCACAGTGCGACCCGAATCGCTTGACGATGCCGTGCATGGCCACGGCCATGTCGTCCGACTGCGCCATCATCTCACTCCCGGGTCGAGAGGACGCGGATGTCCCCCCGGATGATGCGGGCCTTCAGTTCCTCGACGCGGGCGATCGTCTCGGGCGCGATGAGGTGGCGATTGTGATCGTCGAACACGTATCCCACGCCATCCTCGGCAAGCCCCAGTTCGACCACGCCCCCCTTCAGTCGGCCCGCCAGATGGTCTTGGATCACCTTGAACACCGCCACGTCGACTTTCTTGACCATCGACGTCAGGACCGTCCCTGGCGCCTCGCCCCATTGATCCGCATCCACCCCGATGGCCAGGACACCGCGTTCCCGGGCGGCCTCGAACACCCCGAGCCCCGTGCTTCCCGAGGCGTGGAAGAGGATGTCCGCGCCTTGCCCAATCTGTGCCAGGCCGATGGCCTTGCCCCGAGCCGGGTTGCGGAAGGCCTCGCCCGTGACCCCGGCATAGCCCGTCAGCACCTTGGTTCCTGGCCGCACGGCCTCGACCCCGGCGGCAAAGCCCCGTTCAAACTTGTGGATCAGAGGGATGTCCATGCCGCCCACGAACCCCACAATGCCCGTCTTGCTGGTCAGGGCCGCGATAGCACCCACGAGAAAGGCCCCCTCGTGTTCGCGAAACTTGATAGCCACCACGTTGGGAGGAACCGTGCGGCCCGGGATCAAGGCGTAGTCGATGCATGCGAAGGTCTTGTGGGGAAAGTCGACCGATACCTGATTGATGTCATCGGTGAACAGAAACCCGATGCCCAGGATCGGGTCTTCGGGTCCCGCCGCAAGCTGACGCAGAGCGGCTTCGCGATCCGCGTTGTCACCGGGTTCGATGAAGCTCGGCACGACGCCGAACTGCGCCACTGCACGCAGCAATCCGACATGCGAGAGGTCGTTGAACGACTTGTCGCCGAGTCCCCCGATGTCGAGTACCAGACCGACCCGGCGGGTCGCGTCAACGTCCGCCGACGGACCGTTACGGCATGCCGCCAGGCCAAACACCAGGATCGTCAACCACCACAGCGTTCGCAAGAGATACCCTCCGCTTCGAACTGTATCCCTGATCCCCCTGTCACGTCCATCCTGCCTTCGTGCTACATTCGGCCCGGCAGGGGGTTGCGGCATCGGAATCCGTGGAGGCCTCGTCATGTTCACCTTCCTGGCGTGCCTTTTCGTGCTCGTGGCCGGCTACTTCGTATATGGCCGCTTTGTCGAACGCACCTACGGCATCGACCCGGGCATGCCGACCGCGGCCATCCGGAAACGGGATGGCGTGGATTTCGTCCCCATGACCGGTTGGCGCATCTTCATGGTCCAGTTCCTGAACATCGCAGGCCTGGGCCCCATCTTCGGAGCCATCGCAGGGGCCATGTTCGGGCCCGTGGCCTTCTTGTGGATCGTGCTGGGCACCCTGCTGGCCGGCGGTGTGCATGACTATCTGTCCGGGATGCTTTCCGAACGCCACGACGGTGCCACGATCGGCGAGGTCGTGGGGCGCTACCTCGGCAACGGCGCGCGCCAGATCATGCGGGTCTTCTCGATCGTTCTGTTGCTGCTCGTGGGCGTGGTCTTCGTGACCGGGCCCGCGGGGCTGCTCGCGGCGCTCACGCCCGATCATCTGGACCTGACGTTCTGGGCTGTGTGCATCTTCAGCTATTACATCCTGGCCACCTTGCTACCGATCGACCAACTCATCGGCCGCATCTATCCGTTTTTCGGGGCCACGCTGCTGATCATGGCGATCGGGATCTCCGGAGCCCTGCTGTTCGGGGATCGACCGATGCCCGAACTGACCGGGGCGACGTTCGCGAACCTGCATGGCGGGGGCGATGCATTTCCGTTGTTCCCGCTGCTGTTCATCACGGTGGCGTGCGGGGCTATTTCGGGCTTCCACGCCACACAGTCCCCCTTGATGGCCCGTTGCATCACCAACCAGAATCAAGGAAGGTCGATCTTCTTCGGCGCCATGGTGGCCGAAGGCATCGTGGCACTCATCTGGGCAGCGGCAGCCATGACCTTTTTCGGCGGCACGGATGGGCTCAACGGGGTGATGACCGAGCACGGCAACAACCCGGCCTGGGCGGTCAACACCATCGCGATGGGTCTGCTGGGGCCCGTGGGGGGCGTCTTGGCGATCATCGGCGTCGTGGCCTGCCCGATCACTTCGGGGGACACGGCGTTCCGCAGCGCACGACTGACGATCGCGGACATGCTGCGCCTGACCCAGGGCCCCCTAGTCCGACGGGTTCTGGTCGCGCTGCCCCTGTTCGTGGTGGGGTTCGTGCTGACCCAGGTGAATTTCGGCGTGATCTGGCGATACTTCGCGTGGTCCAACCAGACCCTGGCCACCGTGGTGCTGTGGACCGGCGCCGTGGCCCTGGCCCGACTGGGACGTCGTCCATGGATCGCGGTGGTCCCGGCCACGTTCATGACCGCCGTATGTGCGTCCTACATCGTGGTGGCCCCCGAGTTCCTCGGCCGCGATGCGCTCACGGGCGGCCTGGTCGGGGTCTTGGCGGCTTTGCTGTGTCTGGGACTGTTGCTGTACCGGCGCCCTTGGTTGGACAAGTCGTCCAGCGCAGTCCAGCCTCTGGATCACACACCCTCACCAAATCACCCATAATTCCGGTTCGTTCCGCGTTCGGTATCACTGGCACGCAAAATGCCCTGATGAGCCTTGTCTTGCAACGGGATGACTCATGAAGGCAAACCACCCAGACTGGTCCGATGGCCCCCGGGAACGGCTGCAGGCACAGGGCGTGAACTCCCTGTCGGATGCGGATCTTCTGGCCATCCTGATCTCGACCGGCACGGCTTCGGCCTCGTGCGAGACCGTGGCACGCGACATGTTGCGCCGGGGACGAAATCTGCGCGATCTGGCGGCCCGCTCGGTGAAGGAACTCGCGGGGCTCGAAGGCCTTGGGGCCGCTAAGGCCTGTCGCATCCTCGCCGCGGCCGAATTCGGCCGGCGCCTGCTGCGCGACGAGGTGCGTGGGGCACCGCTCAACAGTGCGGATCTAGTACACGCGGCATGCCGCGACCTCGCCACCCGTCGCGAGGAGGTGTTCGCGGTCCTCGTGGTCGATTCGCGCAACCGTCTGAGGGGAAGGTTCATCCTGGCCCAGGGATGGGAAAGCGGCGTGAACCTGACGCCCCGACAGGTACTGAGCTTCCTGCTCAAGGAGGGCGCAACCCGCGTCGTATACGTGCACAACCACCCATCGGGAGATCCCTTGCCGAGCGCCGAGGATGTGGCTTTCACGCGCCGTTTGCTCGAGGCCATGGCCCTGGTGGACATCCGTGCGCTCGATCACGTGATCGTGGCCGGAACCGGCTTTTGCAGTATGCGTGAACGAAACACCGGTGGACTGGCGTTCGGATGAACCTAGCGGGAGGGTCCGAGGCGACGATACCCCAAGGCCACCCAGTCGGTGTCGCGAAGACAGGCGAAGCGCTGCATGCCTCGCCGCCGCATGGCCGCATGGATACGACGCTCTTGCGTGACCAGGATCCCCGACAAAATCAGGGCACCGTCAGGTTGCACCGCCCGGACCAAGCCGTCGGCCAACCGCAGGATGGTCGGGGCCAGGATGTTGGCCAGCACCAGGGGCCAGGTTCCGAGCGCCTCGGAAAGGGGGACATCGGTCGCCTCGAATCGTTCGGCCACGCCGTTCAAGATGGCATTCTCGCGCGAGGCCACGACCGCGCAAGGGTCGACGTCGATGCCCATCGCGTAACGAACCCCCATTCGCAATCCCGCGATCGCCAGAATGCCCGAACCGCAGCCCACGTCGAGCAGGCGCTCGGGAACGGGTGTCTGCCGCATCACATCTTCGAGGATGGCCAGGCAACCTGCGGTGGTGAAGTGGGTGCCGGATCCGAAGGCCATGCCGGGGTCGATCCGGATGATCAATCGGTCTTCATCGGCAGTTGGCGCGATCCAGCTCGGACAGATCAACAGGTGTCGGCCCGCGGGCGTGGGCTTCCAGGAAGCCCGCCAGGCCGCGTTCCAGTCCTGATCGGGCTCGTGCCCGGCCTCGATGCCCTGGCCGATGGTGCCGAAGGTGGCGCGCATCTCGTCGATCAGACCCACGCTCTCGTCGGCATCAAACCAGGCCCGCAGGGTGGCACATCCGGTAGGGTTGTCCGGCGCGTCGCCCGCCCATTCCGCAGGGTCTCCGGAAACCACCGGTCCATCCACGCCAATTTCACCAACCCCGGGATAGGATTCCTCGACCCCGGTTGCGCCCCGGCTCACGAGCCAATCAACCACGGCATCCCGATGCTCCTCGGGAACATCGATTCGGATCGATAACCACTCCGACGGCATCACACCTCCCGCTGCACGGCGTGCCAGGGGCGAATGATACACCTCCGCGTGCAGGGGCGCTATGTGTGG
>CAYRIB010000113.1:0-7885 GCA_964424165.1 uncultured Myxococcales bacterium
ATCCGTCGCTGGCCACGTAGCGGAAGGTCGTTTCGCCGGCGAAGTCGGCGTCCGGAGTGAAGATGCCTTTCAGTCCCGCCAGCAATCCCAGCGTGCCGTGCTCCGGGGGTTGTGTCAGGACGATGCCCAGCGCCTGCCCCTCCGGGTCTTCGGCCAGGAACGTCACCTCGACGGCCAGTCCTCGGGTCGTTTCCACCTGGAGGTCCCGGGCGATCGGGGCAAGTCCCCCGATTCCTTCGATGTCGGGGTCGTCCGAGGCCCCGCACCCGGTGGCCCCGCCCAGCGCCAGGACCGTCATCAGCCAGAAGGACGTCGTCACACGCATGGTCACTGAACGCATTTTTCCCTCCGTCTCGTCGTTGCCCAGTGCCTCGCCAAGCCGAGCCCGGCCGCGAGCAGCATCAACACACCCATCCATGTGCCGTCGCCCGCGGATGGGGAGGCAGCACAGCCGGTACCGTGAAGGTTGGGGGCCGCGACCTGCTCGCAACCCTCGTCCGTGCAATAGAAGGCGACGCTGTCGTCGCCCATGACATCCTGATCCGCGGGCGGTGCCGTGACCGGGACACGGCAGTGTGCTTCGGCGCGATTCCCGGAATCGTCGACGGCAACCGCCGTCCATGCCACGCGGAGTGCGCCCGGCGGCACCCCCTGGACCACCACCTTGGGGCCCGTGGTTTCGAAGACACACCCCTGGTCGATGAGCGCATCGCCGGCCCCCTCGCAGCGGGCCTCGGAAACGCGGACGGTCACGCCGCAGGCGTCCTGGCCCGTGGCCACGAAGGCCGCTGGAATCGTGGTGACGAGAATCCCGCCCGTGTTGCACTGCACGGTCGGGGGAATGCGGTCCGTGACCGTGATTCGCGTGGTGCAGGTGGCATGGTTTCCGGCCGCGTCGGTGCTTTCGAAGAACGCGTCGGTCACGCCGACCGGATACTCGCGTGCTGCAATGGTCATGGTATCCGTGCCGTCGCACGCGTCGAAAACCCGTGCGGTCATGGCGCTGACGAAACCGCACCGATCGGGCGGGGTGTCGACCTGCATGCTCGGGTCGCAATCGATCACGGGCGGCATGCCGTCCTTGACCGTGACCACCGTGGTGCAATAGGCCGTGTTGCCATCGAGGTCCATGGCCACCCACGTCACGCTCTGGGTGCCGACCATCAACGTATCGCCGGGCCCCCCGGAAATCATGACGCGATTAGCGGCCGTGCAGCGGTCGCTCACGGTCATCTCGAGGTCATCACCGCCCACGGCGCAGCGCTCGTCGGTGGTGTTGAGAATGGCCGTGGGCGCGCAGGTGATCTCGGGCGGCACGGTGTCCCCGATGCACTCGCCGCAGGTCACCCGCGGAGCCATGGTGACAAACCCGGACGACACGCCGTTGGTGGTCCGGGAACCTGCCAGGCGGCCGTCGGCGGCCGACCCATGCGTCGACAGGGTGTCCGAGGGATCGCCGATCAGCCCGGCACCGAAGGAGGGAACCCAAACGAAGGCCTGCTGACGGCCGTCCGGGAAGGTGGCGATGCCGGCGACCATGCCGTCGTGCGACACGGCCAAGGCCTCGCTCGACCATGCCCCGGCAATCGCGGCCCCTATGTTGCGCAGCGGTGCCCCGTCGGTCCACAGCACGGCCTGCCGTGCACCCGAGGCATCGTCCGCCCACCCCGCGATCTGTCCCGCCTCGTTGATCGCCGCAGCCGCGGATTCGTCTCCGCACACGACCTCATCGCCCGCCGCCGCGCACAGCACCGGGAGGGTGCTCATTACCCACGCCTCCCCATCCGGGCGGGCCACGAAGGCCCGACTCTTTCCGTTCGCGTCCGTGGCCGCACCGGTCACGTGTCCGGATGCATTGACGTCCGCGACCGTGGACGATGTCGCCCCATCGGGCAACGAAAGAAGCCTTGACCCGGTTGCCGAATGCCACACGAAGGCGCGGGTCGACGCCTCGTCGTTGCCCGCGACCCCGGCCACGAAGACCCCGTCCGCAACCGCGATGGGCCGGACCCAGGCCAGGCCTTCGAAAGGCGGGATCATGGCCTCGTTCCCGGCCCCAAACACCACGACCGCGGTCCCATCCGGAGCCGGATACGCGAAGGCCCCGTCCGCGCTCGGGCCTGCTACGGGCAGGTCGGCCGTGGTCGAAATCTCCCCGTGCGGCGTCAGTCCTGCGATCCGAGTCCACCGGAAGGCCCGGGTCGTGAGCCCGTCGCTGATGGTGCCGACCGCCCGTCCCGAGTCGTTCACTCCGTAGGCCCGGGTTTCCGAAAGCACGGGCCCGCCCATGTCGTTCAGCCCGTCCACAACGGTCCACCAGAACGCCCGGGCCTTGGCCCCGACCCCGGTCCAGCCCACGGTCAGCCCGTGCACGTTGATGTCCCGAGCCTCGACCGGGGCTCCATCGGGCGAGGTCACGTCCAGGATGGTCGATGTCAGTTCCAGCGGCAGGCCCGGCCGGAAGTCTGCCACGCACAGTCCCGTCGCCATGTCGCAGACCGCGTCCTCGTGACAGATGTCCTGTGCCGGGCACACGACCGGGTCGCCCGCTTCGCACCAACCCCGTCGGCAGGTCCCCTCGGTCAGGCAGGGATTCAGGCGCCCGCACTCGGTGCCATCGGGCAGAACCGTCCATTCGGCTTCCGAATCGAGCGGGTTGCACACCTCGCACAAGTTGTCGGGGTTGGCATCCCCGATGTCCAGGCACACCCCGCCCACCAGGCACTTCAACGGCAGCAAGGCATGATCGCAGGCGAACGCCGCGTCACCGAGCGACATGCAGGAGTCCGCGGTGCAGGTCAAAAGGTCGTCGCAGTCGGCCATGTCCCCCGGCAAGCACGCGCCCGCGAGGCAAGCATCGTCGATGGTGCACCCGTCGTGGTCCGCGTCGCATTCCGTTCCGTCCGCGATCGGGGTCAGCACGCTCGTCGAGGCGGCCGGGTCGCACGCCCGGCAGGGATTGAACACGTCCACGTCGCCTGGGCCGAAGCACCGGTCCTCGACCAGACACCAGCCCGACAGCAGAGCATGCTCGCAGCGTCGCCCGTCCGCGCCGTCGGACACGCAGCGGTCCGCGGTGCACAACCGGTCGTCCTTGCAGTCGTCGCGCGGGCCGGCGCGGCACAGGCCCCCTGCACACGCGTCGCCGACCGTGCAGCCGTCATGGTCCGCGTCGCACGTCGCGCCGTCCTCGCGCGCGGTCCAGTCCGTGGTCGTGTGGGCGATCACACAGGTCTGGCAACCGTTGCCCGGGTTGTGCTCGCCATCGACATAGCAGCTTCCGACGATCAGACAGTTGCCCGGCACGATCGCGTGCTCGCACGTGTATCGATTGGTCCCCTGGTTTCTGCAAAGGTCCGTGGTGCACGCAATCCCGTCCTCGCAGCTTGCGACCGGGCCCGCGACGCACACGCCCGAACGGCAGTGGTCGTTGAGGGTGCACCCGTCCTGGTCCGCGTCGCACGTCGTGTAGTCCAGGGCGTGCGACCAGTTTGTCTGGCTGTCTTCGGGCACGCACGCCCTGCAGCCTGGATCCACGGCGGCCTGCTGCCACTTGGTGTAGCAGTGGTCTTCAATCAGGCAGTACCCCCCGATGATCGGATGCTCGCACGCATGCGTCAGGTCCCCGGTGCTGCGGCAACGGTTGACCGTGCAGTCGAACCCGTCGTCGCACACCACATCGGGGTGCACGCATTCGCGGGTGTTGACCCCGGTGGAATGGCACTCGTCGTTCGTGCACCCGTCGTTGTCGTTGCAGGTGTCCTTCTCGCCGGCCACGCAGTATCCCTCCTGGCAGGCGTCATCGACCGTGCACCCGTTGTCGTCGTTGTCGCATCCCGTGCCGTTTTGCACGCAATTCGCGTTGACGAAGCAGCGCTCGTCCCGCGGCGCATTGGTGCAGATGTAACTGTCCACGTCCGTGGATTCGCAGGAATCCTCGGTGCACCACTTGGCGTCGTCGCACGGGAAGGGCCCAGCCGTGCAGGTGCCGCGCTGGCACACGTCATGGTAGGTGCATCCGTTGCTGTCCAGATCGCAGACCGTTCCGTCCGGGGCCTCGGGATTGATGCAGGCCCCGGTCGTCACCGAGCAGGCGTCCCGCGTGCACTTGTTTTTGTCCGAACAGTCCTGAGCGAGCACGAACGCCCCGGACAGGTTGGACACCTGCGGCGTCATGCCCGTGGCCCACATCGAGGCCCGTCCGTAAAGCAGGGTGCCCCCCGTTACGCCTGCGGCCACCCGCACGCGATACTGCAGCACCCCTCGCGCCCCGGCCATGATGCGTTGCAGCGACGGCGTGGTTGCCCCATCGAAGCGCACCTCGCCGCGCGCCGCGTCGAACGCCCCGCCATCGCGGCTGAGCACGAATTCCAGGCCCGCGGACAACCGATCCGTAACGACCGCGTTGGTCACCTCGACGCCGGTCAGATTCGTGAACGTGATCATCACGTCGACTTCCGACCCGGGGGTCAAACACCCGTCGAGGGTGTCGCGTTCGAGCACCATGGACCCGTCGCAGTCCAGGCGCACCTCGGCCATGGCGGCGCTGTCCGCCATCCCGTAGCCGGTGACCGCGGCCTCGTTGCGCAGCAACCGTCCATCGGCGGCCGTCACCGTCGTGCCGAAGCCCACCGCCCGTCCGCTGCCCGGCGCCAGGGAGCCGATCTGCCACATCAGCACGGGCACCGCGGCGCCGCTGCCCCCCTCGCCGGTCAGGCTGTCGGACACGTAGGTGCTGCCCACGGGGATGGTATCCGTGACCCCGACCTCGTTCGTTGCCGTGCCGGTGGGGTTGGTCACGGTCACGGTCCATGTGACCCGGTCGCCCGACAGGGCACAGGCTGCGGAACGGTCCGATCCCTTGAGCACCCGCAACCCAGGCTCGACCAACAACGTCACCGGTGTGACGTCGCCCGCGTACGGACAGATGTTGTTGCCGGTCATGCTCGCGTTGAACGTCACGGTTGCGGGCGCCACCACCCCCGCCTGGACCACGAAGCGCACCGCACCGTACTGGCCCGGTTCGATGTCATGGATGTCCCACGCCACCCGTTCGCCGTCCTGGATACCTCCGGCCGATGCGCTGCCTTCGACGAACAACGTGCCAGCCGGAATCTTGGCCTCGAGCCGTGCTCCGGTGATGCGGATCGTCCCCTTGTTGCGGAAGTGCAGGGTGAAACCGATCTCCTCGCCCGCCAGCACCTCGGTCAGGTCCGGCAGGATCGCCAGTTCCAGTGTGTCGTCAGGTCGGTCCACGAAGGTTTCCGAACGTGATTCGTTGTCGGTCAGCAGGGCCTCCGGGTCGGTTCCGTGGATCTCGGCCAGGTTTTCGAACATTGCCCCAGCCTGGTCGCAACCCGGCGCGCGCAGCGTCACGGTCAGGGTTCCGGTCGTTCCGCTGGTCAGGTACCCTAAGTCCCACGCCACTTCCCCGTCCGTGGTGCTCGCGGGTTCGACGCTCGAGGACACGTAGGTCCATCCCGCGGGGATCCGATCAACGAGCATCACGCCCGACATTCCCGCGTTGCCATTGTTGCCGTATGCAAGGGTGTAGGTCGCCTCCTGGCTCATTCCTGCGTTCGCGGGGCCCGTCTTCACCACGGCCAGGTTCGGGTAGCTGCCCACCACCGCGGTTGCTCGGGCCACGTCATCGGATTCGTTGCAGTCGATCGTGGTCGTTCCCACGCTCGCCAAACCGACCAGAGGCGTCCCAGCCACGTCGGTCGTCACCGTGACCGTGTACTTGCGCGACCAACTCTGGCCTGGCGGCAATTCCCCGAGGTTGACGGTCGACGGCGATCCGTTCGTGCCAACCGGGGGCATCCACGAGAATCCCACGGACCTTGCGGTGCGCGGCCCGTGGTTCGTGACCATCACCGAATACGTCACCGAGTCCCCCAGCCCTGCCACGGCCGGCTCTGCGGTCAGACCCACCTCCAGATCCGCTGTGTTGACCGCCATGTCGACGAATGCGGCGTTGTTGTCCAGCGAGACCTCGGCCGTGGCGGTCAGGGCATCTACTTCGTTGTGCACCAGGGTCTGGCACTGATCGAGCACCTGCACCTGGTATTCGAGCATCGGAGTCTTCGTGGACTTGAACACGGTCACGACGCGTTCCAGCGTGGCGGGGTGTGGCCCGATCCCCGTGGCACGGACACCGTAGGTGCGGGGATAGCTATAGGTGTTGGATTCCTTGTAGCCGCCCGACGAGACGCTGATCCAGTCGCTGTCCGTGCCGATTCGCTTTGGCGACGCGCTGCTGAAGTTCGAGCCCCAGCACCACAGTTCGCCCCCGTTCTTGATGCCGCAGGCCTGGAGCGGCCCGAGTTCCACCATGACCCAGTCGTTGTCCGTACCGACACGGATGTGGTCGTTGTAGACGACGCCGCTTTCGTACTTGCCGTTGCCGACCATCCCGCTGCTGTTGTCCCCCCAGCACCACAGCGAATGGTCTCTCTTCCGGTTGCAGAAGTGATTGCCCTGGTAGGCCACGAATGCGCCATCCAGCCAGTCGGTATGGGTGCCGAACTGGTAGACCCCCTCTGGAACCCATCGGCCGCCCCACCACCAGAACGACCCGTCGGTCTTGATGCCCAGGAATCCCCCGTCAATGCCGATCAGGGTCTGCCAGTCATTGCCTGCCACCCGATGGGTCGGGACCGTGTCCGGGCATCCCCAGCCCCAGTAGCAGGCGGTGCCCCAGTTTCCCCACTGGTAGATGGAGCCGTCGGCCCGTACGGCCGATGCTCCGAAGGTCTGGACGTCCATCTGGGTCCAGTCGGTGATGTCGGTCAGCACGGCCACAGGTGCGAGTTGTCCGGCCCCGCCCCATCCCGAATACGACCCCATGCCGCACTGGCCGATCCAGTTGTTGCCCCAGCAGAACAGACGACCATCCTGAACCTGGCCGCAGTTGTGGTCCACGTAATGGCTCGCGAGGGACTTGAAACTCAGCCCCCCGTTCACGGGAGAGAGAGTGTCCCTGCGTGTATTGGTGCCGTCGCCCAACTGCCCCAGCGCGTTGTCCCCTTGGCACCACACCGAGCCGTCGAACCGTCTGGCGCAGAAGTGGCTCGAACCCACGTCCACCTCGACCCAGAGGGGGGTCGAGTCCGCGATGACGGCGCTGCTGCTGTAAACCCGCATCAGTGTGCCCATGTTGCCGAGCTTCGTGTTGTAACGTGCCCGCAACCGGATGCGCGGATACGTGCCTGGGTCCAGATTCGCGAGCGACAGGATGCCGGCCGCATCCGGCCGCAGGTCGGTCATGCCCGCGATGGGCTGGCTGCTGGCCGCATCCAGGACGTCGAACACCACGGAACCGTCGTCGTCCTCGAAGACCCCCGACAGCACAAGGTGGTCCCATCGGATGACGTCGCTGCCGTCGATCGGAGGCATCACGGGCGAGATGTAAGCGGACTGTCTGGGCCGGGTGGGCCGGACCACGCCGTTGCTGAAGGCGGTTCCATCGAAAGTCCCCATTCCGAAGGCTGCCGAACCCTCAAGCACGTAGGTACCGCCCGGAGGCGCTTGCAGCGGCTCGTCGAGAACCACCCGGAAGGCACGGATGCCGGGATCCGGACTTGCCACAGGAACGTACTCGAAGCTGCCTTGTCCGTCGTCGAACTGGACCCTTGCGTCCTGGGACAAGCCTCGGAAGCTTGCGGGAAACATCGCAACTCCCGAGGGAAGCGAGTCCTCCATCATCACGCCGGCAGCGGACGTCCCACCGCGGTTGTCGTAGCTGATCCGGTAAGTCAGCACGTTTCCTGCGTCCGCGGAACTCGCGTTCGGCAACGACGCGTTCACCACCACCTTGTCCACTACCAAGTCCGCACGGTACGCCACGGTCGTGCACGAGGTCGTGTTGTTTTCGCTGACCGTT
>CAYRIB010000114.1:0-2952 GCA_964424165.1 uncultured Myxococcales bacterium
TCGAGAGCCGGGGTGCCACAGCATTCACCCGTCAACCCGTGACACGGTCGGTCGGCCGGGCAGCAATCGCCCAGGCACAGGGCGTGGTCGCATTCGCAATGGTGGGCCAGCGTGTCACAGCGACGGTCCGCATCGGCGCAAGCGATTGGACAAGGCAGGGTGCGGCCGCAACCGTCGGGTACATCCCCGCAGTCGAGGGCCGCACAATCGGTCGCGGTCCGGTTGCAGCAGGCCCCGGATGCGGCGTGGCAGACCTGCCCCTCAACACAGCACAGGTCGCTGCATTCCAGGCCGCTGATGCAGTCGCACTGGTGCGTGGCCATCGTACAGACACGTTCCTCCGGACACACCGAGCCGCAGTCCAGAAGCATGCCACAACCACTGTCCACACCCGTTCCGCATTCCCATTGCATCTGCGTGCAATCGTTGGGCGTGCAGCAACTCTTGGTCGTGGCATGGCAGTCCTGGCCCGCACCGCAGCACGAGTCATCGCAGGTTTCGTACCGGCATTGGCAGGAGTGGCTCACCGCCTCGCAGACCTCGTTCACATCACATTCGCCGCACGCGATGCTACCCCCGCAACCGTCGGGTACGGCACCACAGGCCTCGACAAAGTCCAGGCAGTGGTCGGGCATGCAGCAAACGCCATCCGCACAGACTTCACCGGCCCCACAGCAAACATCGTTGCATTCGGCATGAACACAGACGCATTGTCCCTGTTCGTCACAGTGAGCGTTGGCACCGCAGTCCCCGTCGATTCGGCACCCGGACGCAGCACAAACGTGGTCGGTCGTGCAGGCTTCGTTCGGGCCGCAGTGTTCGTCGAGCAGGCATGCCACACAGACGAAGCCCTGGGACAGACAGTAGGGAAGCGGCCCACCACAGTCTTCATGGACCGAGCAATTCGCCGGCACGCACGACAAGTCAGGGCTGCAGGTGCGGCCGGGTCCACAGTCCGCATCGATCAGGCACGCCACGCAACGGCCATGTTCCTTGCTGCAAAAGGGATAGGCCCCACCGCAGTCCGTGGCCGTGGCACAACGTGCAGGCACGCACTCCCGATCCAGACAGGTTTCTCCGGGTGGACAGTCCCCACCAGCCAGACACCGAACGCAGGCCCCTGCATCCAGGTCGCAAACGCCCAGTTCGCCCTCGCAGTCCCCGGCCTGGTCGCAGGGGCGTCCCACGCAGGTCCCCTGCTCGCAGACCCGGGCCGCTTCACAGTCACCAGCCACGAGGCACGCCACGCAACGCGCAGTCGCCGGGTCGCACAGCGGCAGCGCGCCGCCGCAGTCCGCGGATGACCCGCACGAACGGGCAACGCACCGGTTGTCGTGGCAATTCTCGCCGGCGCCGCATTCCATGGACGTGATGCAGGCCACGCAGCGTTCATTGGCCAGATCGCACACGGGCAAGACCGCGGCGCAATCGGCATTCGCCCCACACGGGGCGGCCACGCACTGGTTCTCGAGGCACGTACGCCCGGACGCGCAATCCGCCGCCACGAAGCAGCCCACGCAAACCCCCGAAGCCGGGTCGCACAGGGGCGAGGCCTCGGCACAGTCATCTTCCCCGTCGCAGAGTTCCCGGCAGACGTTCCGGATGCAACGCGAGGAAACGGGACAGTCCGGCGAATCGAGGCACTGCACACAGGCCCCGATCTCGGCGCGGCATCGGGCTCCATTACACTCTGCATCCGAGTCGCAATCGATTACCTGCGCGCACGCTTCCTTCTGGCAGGTGCGTCCGGGCGCGCAGTCCTGGTCACCACGGCAGTCGATTCCCTGACACCGTCCGGCCAGGCACTGTTCGAGCAGGCCGCATTCCCCATCCACGAGGCAGAACGCCGCACCTGCACTCGACTGACATCCCGCCAGACCAAGCAACCCGGCCACGCTGACCAGGGGCAGGATCTGCCGAAAGCCACAAGAAAGCGCCGGCATCCGGAAAGGAAGATTCATGGCAACCCCTTCGGGGGAGATGGAAAAGCGGCTTGATCTATACCGGAACAGCGGCCAGAATTCAACGTGGACGCGGCTGCGGGCCACTGTTCGAAGCGGGATGCCCTGCGTGACGGAGGCGATCATGACCGTGGTGACCTGGAACGTCAATTCCATCCGGGCTCGTCTGGACCGTTTCGTGCCGTGGCTCGCCGAGCATCGACCGGATGTGGTGGCCTTGCAGGAGCTCAAGGCACAAGACAAGGACTTCCCCATGGAACCGATCGAGGCCTTGGGGTACCGGGCGGCGCTGTATGGCCAAAAGACATACAACGGCGTTGCGATTCTGGCACGCCAGCCAATCACCGAGGTAGTCCGGGGCATCCCGGACGACGTGCCCGATTCGGAGGCCCGCTTCGTCGCCGGGGTGGTCGCCGGAGTTCGCGTCATTTCGGCCTACTTCCCGAATGGGCAAGTCCCGACGAGCGACAAATACGCGTACAAGCTGGCGTGGGTCCGCCGTCTGCACCAATGGCTGTGCCGCGATGGGCTGAAGCAGCCCACCGTGCTGTGCGGGGACTTCAACATGGTGTCCGACGCGCTCGACGCAGCGAGCCCCGACCGTTGGGAAGGCACGGTCCTGTTCAACGACACCATCCGGGATTGGTTCGCAAGGCTGCTAAGCGCGGGCCTGGTCGACCTGTTTCGGGCGCGCCACCCCGAAGGCCGCATCTACTCCTGGTGGGACTATCGCCTGCTGTCGTTCCCGAAGAACGACGGGCTGCGCCTGGACTATCTGCTGGCCACCCCGGACCTGGCGGCACAATGTCGTGACGCCTGGGTGGACCGGGAGCAGCGCAAGGGCGACAAGCCGTCGGATCACGCCCCGGTGTGGGTGGAGTTTGCCTGAGCGGCGGGGCGTGATCAGAAACGCCGGGATGCATCACGGCGTAGTCTGGTGAGACTGCTTCACGGTTGAAGAAAGCCGCCAAAGCGCAAGCAAGCTTGCGCA
>CAYRIB010000114.1:3052-7753 GCA_964424165.1 uncultured Myxococcales bacterium
CCAAAGCGCAAGCAAGCTTGCGCACTCCGATGGCTCGCTTCGCTCGCGGGGAGGGCACGGTCTGACCGTGCCCTACACGTTGAAGCGGAAGTTGATGATGTCCCCGTCCTGTACCACGTATTCGCGGCCCTCCAGACGATAGCGTCCAGCCTTGCGCGCGGCCGCCTCGGACCCCAGATGGTCGAAGTCGTCGTAGGCGATGACCTCGGCCCGGATGAAGCCCTTCTCGATGTCCGAATGCACCGCTCCCGCAGCCCTCGGGGCCAGGGTGCCTCGATGAATCGTCCAGGCGCGCACCTCGTCGTCGCCCCCGGTCAGGAACGATACGAGGCCCAGCGCCCCATAGGTCTTGCGAATCATGGCATGCACCGCACTTTCACGGATGTTCATGGCGCCCATGAACTCCGCACGGTCCGCCTCGGGCAGGTCGCGGATCTCGGCCTCCAGCTTCGCGTTGCATCCGAACGTGGGCAGTCCCAGTTCGGCCACGCCCCACTGGGCACACAACGCATCGTGCTCGACCCCGGTGTCCGTTTCGCCCACGTTCAGCACCAGCAGAATCGGACGTGCCGTCAGCAGGGCATAGGTTCGCAACTCCGGCAGGGCCGCAACCTCCGGATCGTCGCGTACGGCCTTGCCCGCATTCAGCAAGGCAGACGCACGTTCCAGGGCGACCCGTTCCTCGGCCGACACCGGCTTGCCCTTCTTGCCGTCCTGGTCCATGCGTTCGAGTCGCCCGTCAACGACCATCAGGTCTGCCACGGCCATCTCGGACAGCATGGTCGCGGCATCGACCGCGGGTTCGCACAAACCAAGTTCATCGAATGCCCGCAATACCAGCAGGAAGGCATCCATGGGCCGCACCGCCGCCAGGAACGAACCGTCGAATCCCG
This sequence comes from uncultured Myxococcales bacterium, assembly GCA_964424165.1. Lineage (GTDB taxonomy): Bacteria > Myxococcota_A > UBA9042 > DTJE01 > DTJE01 > CAYRIB01. The sequence continues at coordinate 3,946 of CAYRIB010000114.1, forward strand.
CGCCGCCCGTGGCCTTGGCTTGGGGCGGCATGGTATCGACCAACTCCACGTTCGCATAGGTGGTCTTCTTGGGCTGGTACACGGCAGAAAGTCGGTCCACCCGCGCATCCGGAACCTGTACCGTGCCCATCGTGAAACCGCCCTTGTCGCGGCCCGGCTCCCCGCCGGTCAGCGCATGGAACAGCGAGGACTTGCCGCTCTGGGCCAGACCGATGATCGCAATCTTCATCGCCTACTTCACCTTTGGGACCACGAAAAAGTCCCCGTCCTGGTTCGGGGCGTTTTTCAAGGCCTCGGACTTGGGCAACGAGGGGGTCACCGCATCCTCGCGCTGGGGGGTCGCAAAATCGGCCACGTGCGACATGGGTTCCACACCCTCGATGTCCACCTCGGACAGGCTGTCCACGTACCGGACCACGGACTCCAACTCCCGCGCGAGCCCGTCGAGTTCGGCATCGGTCAATCGCAGGTGGGCCAGGGTCGCGCATTTCTGAACAGTGTCACGATTGAAACGATCACTCATGGGCCAGCCTCGCCTTTGCGGCCTCCACCTCGGCCATCACCACGTTGCGGATCTCGTCCAGAGCATCCGCGGCATCGGCCTCGAAACGGAATACCAGCACAGGCTGGGTGTTCGACGCCCGCACCAGACCCCAACCGCGAGGAAAGCTCACCCGGGCGCCATCCACGTCGACTACGGGAACGCCCCGCGCTTTGAAGGCCTCGGTCACTTCCTGGACCACGGGGAACTTGACGTCGTCCGGGCAATCCACCCGAATCTCCGGGGTGGTCACGGTCTTGGGCACGCCGGCCAGCAGGGTCGACGCGGGCCCAGACTGCGCCGACAGGACCTCGATGAAGCGCGTGGCCGTGTAGATGGCGTCATCGAATCCGTACCAGCGATGCTTGAAGAAGATGTGGCCGCTCATCTCGCCGCCAAGCTGGGCCCCGTCTTCGGCCATCTTCGCCTTGATCAGCGAATGCCCGACCTTCCACATCACCACGTGGCCACCCGCCTTCTTGATCTCGTCGAACAGCACTCGGCTGCACTTGACCTCGGACACGAAGCTCGCGCCCGGCACGAAGCGCAGCAAGGCACGGGCCAGGATCAGCAGGATCATGTCCCCGAACAGGATCTGTCCCTTTTCGTCGACCACGCCAATCCGGTCTGCATCCCCGTCGAAGGCAATGCCCAAATCGGCGTCGCGTCGGACGACCTCGGCCCGAAGGGCCTCCAGATGGTCGGGGATCGTAGGATCCGGGTGGTGGTTTGGGAAGTTGCCGTCCATTTCGCAAAACAGGGGCAACACCTCGATGCCCAGTCGCCGCAACAGGGGCACGGCCACCACGCCACCCGTTCCGTTGCCTGCGTCGACCACGATTCGCAGTGGGTGCGGCTTGAGCTGCGCATCCCCGGCCACCCGATCGATGTACGGGGCGATGACGTCCGCCTCGCTGAGCTTGCCCTTGCCTTTGGCAAATTTGCCCGCCGCTGCAATGCGCCCGATCTCCTGGATCGCCTCGCCAAACAGGGCGGTCTTGCCGTGACAGAGTTTGAACCCATTGAAGTCTTTCGGGTTGTGGCTTCCCGTGACCATCACGCCCGCATCGATATCCAGATGGAACATCGAGAAGTACAGCAGCGGTGTGGGAACGGTCCCGACCACCACCACATCCACTCCGCACGACAGCAGTCCGCGCTGCATCGCCTGCATGAAGCCCGGACTGGACAGACGGCAGTCGCCCCCGAGCGTGGCCTTCCTGCAATCATGAGCGACGAGCCAGGTTCCAAAGGCGCGTCCCAGGATCTCGACGCCCGCCTCGGTCAGGTCCTTGCCGACCAGGCCACGCACGTCGTATTCGCGAAAAATGTGGGGATTCAGAGTCACCATCGTCGTCCTCCAGGGGTTTGCGGCAAGGGGGATGTCAGCCCAGGGGTCACAGGTACTCCGTCTCGTTGTTGCGCCGCAGTTCCTCGACCAGGGCCTTCACATTCTGCGTCGCATCCAGCGGGCACACGAGCACCGCGCCACGCGTCACCACCACGGCCATGTTGGAGACGCCGACCGCGGCCAGAAGGCCGTGGTTCGAATACAGCACGTTGCCGTGGCTGTCCAACGACACGACCTTCCCGAACACGAAGTTTTCGGACTCGTCGGTGGGAAAGGCCGTCAAGGCCCTCCAACTGCCCACGTCGCTCCATCCGAACGAAGCTGGAATCACGACCAGACCCTCGGCCTTTTCCATGATCCCGTAATCGATCGAAATATCCGGCATGTCGGTCCACACCCGCAACGCAGCCTCGTCGTCACTGGTGACCCCGAGTTGGTGCAGGGCATGGACGGATTCCGCCAGTCCCGGCAGCAGGGTCTCGACCTTCTGCAGAATCGTGTCGGCGCGAAACACGAAGATGCCGCTGTTCCACAGATAGCGTCCCGCCTTCAGGTAGGACAGGGCGGTCTGGTGGTCGGGCTTCTCGACGAAGGCCTGGATGCGCCGGGCACGGAAGTGCGCGTCCTGCTGCCCGGGTTCCTCTTCGAATTCCCCGAAACGGATGTATCCGTAGCCGGTTTCCGGGTGCGTGGGGGTGATGCCGAGGGTCACTATCTCGCCACGATTGGCATGGCCGGCCGCCGTGTCGAGGATTTCGCGAAACGTCGACGGGTCGGTCACGAAATGGTCCGACGGCAGCACCGCCAGGATCGCCTGGGGGTCCCACGACAGGCATCGCCGCGCCGCCACCGTGATGCACGGCAACGTGTTGCGCGGCACGGGCTCTACGATGAAATTCCGGGCCGGGATGTCCGGAAACATGGCCTTGAAGCGCCCCGCCAACGTGCTCGACGTGGCCACCAGGATGCGCTCGCTCGGGACGAGGGGACGCACCCGATCGTAGGCCTCTTCGACCAGCGTTCGGTCAGAGAACAGCTTCAGGAGTTGTTTCGGATGTTCTTCGCGCGACAGGGGCCAGAACCGGGTCCCCTTGCCGCCCGCCAGCAGCAGCGCGTACACGTGCTCACGATAGGGCATGGCTGAACCTCGCACCAGCAAAGCTCAAGTCTGCCACAGTTCGCAACTGCGGGCAACGGCAAAGCGGTGGAGGCGGGGGGAGTCGAACCCCCGTCCGAAGAAGCTCGGGAACGGACCTGCTACATGCTTAGTCGCGTGATCAATAGGCACGGTGGGCCGGGCACGGACACCCAATCCACCCGCCTGTTCACATCATCGTCACTAGCCCCGCGGTGAACAAACGCAGGGTTTCGCCAAGCCCGAATACATTGCGCCCCATGAGGATTACGGGCGCCACCTCATGGAACGTGGCCGTCAAGCAGCCAGGGAGAAACTGTCTTCGGCAGTTATCATGGTTCCCGATTGCTATCGAGGACCGGGCCCCCGGCATGCATTCCGTCCGTCATCTTCCCCGTCGAAACCAAAATCGCCCCCTTGTCAAAGAACGGGTCGGTAAGAATCAACGACCGCGAAAGACATCATAGGGATGGGCCGACACAAATGCAAGATGCTCAGAAGAACCCAAATCCACCGCCTGTGTGTTTGAGGGGTGCGTCAACGGGTCTTGGTGGGTATTGTGAGGTCAGCCGAGGGGGTCGGCTCACCCCTGGATGACGAAGAAGTGGGCAGGGACGCTTTTTTTGGGGTCGTTCCGGCCCATTTCGGGCAAACTCATCCGTCCATCATCGGGGTCTCCTGTTTTTGAGGTGCCGCCCGGCGGGATCCTATCCCGTGGGGACCGGCACCAGGGATGCAATTCTGCATCGGACCTCCAAAAGAAAGCGGGCCATGGGTTGCC
>CAYRIB010000115.1:0-7635 GCA_964424165.1 uncultured Myxococcales bacterium
ACCAGGTCCCGCCATCCACCCGTCGCCGACTGTCCGGCGCCCGCCGCCTGACGCCCACCGCCTTGCATCGACGCCAAAAACGTGCATAATACCCGCGACTTCGCCGGAGGATGCTCATGCATTCGACCCTTTCTGCCCGCTGGTTCTTGGTCCTTCCCATTCTCGGGCTGGCGGCTTGCTCGGCCGACCCGGATGGGGCTGCAGAGGGCGCCCGGGCAGTGGCGTCGTCATCGCCCGTTCTGGCCAAGGGAGATGGCACCGGGGCCGAGGATACGGCCGACCGTGATTGCCAGGTGGTGCTGCGCTCCATGGGGCGTGCCCCGACGTCTGAGAACTACGAGCAAGACTGCTCTTCGGGGGTCTGCCACTTCGTTTGGCGGGGCACGGTGGACGTGGCCGAGGGGATGGACCCCGGGGCAAGCGTTCGGGTGTTGTACCGCATGTCGGCCGACCCCCAGTGGTGGGAGGTCGGGACCACGTTCGACGGGGCGGTGGTCGCGGGCTATCGCCGTCACGCATTCGCGATCTCGGAACACCTGTTCGGGCCCGACGACACGAACACCGACACGTACGTGATCGACGTGGTGGCTTTTGTGCTGTTTTCGGATGGGGATCGGCTGTTCGATCACAACCGCTTCGAGGGTGATTTCGACAACGCTCGGCTCGACACAGGCAGCGGCTTTGGCTATGGGGACGAGGGCACCTGCCAGCCGATTCAGGGCACGGTTTGGTTTCCCCAGACCGGGGAACCGAGCCAGAACGGTCTGTTGCACCAGGGCGGTTTCCTGCGCGTGGCCTACGACATCGACCGTCTGCCCGACTGCCGCGGCACGCACAACGGGTTCCCGGCCTGGGACGTGGTGGCCTACGCGAAGTTCCTTCCGGGCAATCAGGTGGTGTCGGGCACGGTGCGTCAACTGGGGAACGTGAATGGCGTGCCCAACAATGAGGCCACAGACCTGCCGTTCGTGACGCGCATTCCAGCCGATGCGCTCTACGTCGAACTGTGGTTCCACAACTACTCGGGCGCGGGTTCGAGTTGCCAGGCGTGGGACTCCAACTTCGGGGCGAACTTCGTGTTCGAAGTCATGCCCCCGGTCGGGGACCCACGTTGCCAGGACGTCGAGAAGGAGACCGGCGCCCGCACCGAGGACTACCGCATGGCCCACAACCAGGAATACTGCTTCGCCTATCGCGTGGATGCCCAGGTGGATGCGGATTCGTGCGAATTCTTCCTCGAGGGCTTCGGGGATGGCTACGTGGGCCACTATGGCATTCCGTTCCGCTGGATGCTGGCCTATCTGCGAGTCCATCCGCAGGATGGGGAACTGCTCAACGTCGGCATGTACACGCGCTATCGCGACCTGGATACCGGCAAGGCGGGCGAGCGTTTCTCGCTCGCAATTCGCGAGCAGGACAATCTCTTCCGCGCGGGGTTCGCGTACCTGATCGCGCAGGTCCAGTCACAGCAGGGCTGCAATTATCAGGTAGATGAATTCGCCTGGTTCATCGACGTTCGGCGTCCGTCGGGCCAGGTGGTGCGTCTGTGGCAGAGCCGCCACGGGAACAACTACGGCATGGACGATGCGTTCTCGCTTCCGGTGTCCGTGGAATCGATCCCCTATGGCAACATCCGCTGGTCCAACGCATCGTCGACCGTGTTCGAATGGCGCGAGGATTGCTCGCAGTAGTCTGCATGTCGGTGCAGGCGCGGTCTGGTGACCGCGCCCTACAGCAATGCTGAAGCGGCGCGACCGGACTGTGGCAGTGCGACCGGACTGTGGCGGTGTGACCGGACTGTAGGGCGGCATCACCAGATGCCGCCGCGGGAGACCAGAATCGCGTGGACATCCGCTTCCTGACTCGTACCAAGCCAATCGATGCGATCCTGAGGGATTCGGGGGTGGGTGAGAACGGGGCAGGGGGCCTTCGACGGACCCTGTCTCAGTGGGATCTCACGGCCCTGGCCATCGCGGCGATCATCGGTGCAGGCATCTTCAGCACGATCGGAAACGCGGCCGCGCAGGGCGGTCCGGCCGTTTCGATGCTGTTCGTGTTTACTGCCCTGGCGTGTTCGCTGTCTGCGATTTGCTACGCGGCCTTTGCCGCGCGCATCCCGATCAGCGGCAGCGCCTACACATACGCCTATGCCACCCTGGGCGAGTTGGTCGCCTGGATCATCGGATGGGACCTGCTGATGGAATACTCGGTCGGTAACATTGCGGTGGCCATCTCGTGGTCCGACTACTTCACGAACCTAGCCCACGGTGTGGGCTGGGACCTTCCCGCCTGGGCCGGCATGGATTACCTGTCCGCATCGCGGGGCTTCGAACAGGCGGCAGCGCTGCTGGCATCGGGCACGGTGCTCGATCAGCTTCCGGCCGCCCTGCGCGAAGCCTGGGTGGCCTGGACCACGGCACCGTCGTTCGGTGGCGTGCGTTTGGTGGCCGATCTGCCGGCCTTCTTCATCGTGGTCGCGATTACGGTCCTGGTCTACGTCGGGATCCGCGAAAGCAAGATCGCCAACAATGTCATGGTGGCGATCAAGCTGCTGGTGGTCGTGGCCGTGATCGTGATCGGGGCATTCTTCGTGGACACGACCCACTGGACGCCGTTTGCTCCTCACGGAATGGGGGGGGGGCTCAAGGGTGTGGCTGCGGTGTTCTTTGCCTACATCGGGTTCGATGCCATCTCGACCACGGCCGAGGAATGCAAGAACCCGCAACGGGACCTGCCGCGCGCCATGATCGCTTCCCTGCTCATCTGTACGGCGCTTTACGTGGCCATCACCCTGGTGCTGACGGGCATGGTGCCGTATGGCGAACTGGCCGTGGGCGACCCGCTTGCGTTCGTGTTCGAACGGGTGGGCTTGCCCTGGATGTCGGGTGTGGTGTCAGTGAGCGCGGTGGTGGTGATGGCCGCGGTGTTGCTGGTCTTCCAGGTCGGGCAGCCGCGCATCTGGATGAGCATGAGTCGGGACGGATTGCTGCCACCACGCTTTGGTCGCATCCACCCGCGTTTTCGCACGCCCGCGTTTTCGACCGTGGTCACGGGCGTGATCGTGGCCGTGCCATCCCTGTTCATGAACCTGACCGAGGTCACGGACCTCACCAGCATCGGGACTTTGTTCGCCTTCGTGCTGGTGTGCGCGGGGGCCTTGCGTCTGGATGCGCGCCCGGATGGGGCGACGCCGCGCTTTCGCATCCCCTACGCAGATTCCCGGCAGTGGCTGCCGCTGCTCGTGGTCGCGCTGATCGCGGGGGTCGTGGCGTTGGTCCCCGGGGCCTCGCAAGACCTTCCGCGCACGGGGTGGCCCCTGGCGATCGTCCTGATCGGTGTGGGTGTGCCGGCCGTGGTGCGCCGGTGGTCGCTGATCCCGGTGCTGGGCCTGATCACGAACCTGTACCTGATGCTGCAGCTTGGGGTCACCAACTGGCTGCGCTTCGGGATCTGGCTGGTGGTGGGCCTTTGCCTTTACTTCACCTACGGCTGGCGTCACAGTCGGCTGGCTTGTGCATCTTCTCGTCATTCGGAGGGAGCCTAGGATATGAACGAACCGGACAAGATCATCTATTCCATGATCGGCGTGGGCAAGTTGCACGGGACCCGGGCCGTGCTCAAGGACATCTATCTGTCCTATTTCTACGGGGCCAAGATCGGTGTGATCGGGCTCAACGGGTCGGGCAAGTCCACGCTGCTGCGCATCATGGCGGGCGTGGACAAGGACTTCCAGGGCGAGACCGCGTGCTCGCCCGGGTACAGCATCGGGTTCCTCGAGCAGGAACCGCATCTCGATCCGGACAAGACCGTGATCGAGATCGTGCGCGAGGGCGTGAAGCCGGTGCTCGACCTCGTGGCCGAATACGAAGCGATCAATGCGCGTTTCGCGGAGCCCATGGACGACGCCGAGATGGAAAAGCTGCTCGAGCGGCAGGGGCAGGTGCAGGACCGCATGGAGACCGTGGGTGCATGGGACATCGACAGCCGCCTCGAGATGGCCATGGACGCCCTTCGCTGCCCGCCCGGCGACACCCCGGTGCGTGTGCTCAGCGGCGGTGAACTTCGGCGCGTGGCCCTGTGCCGCCTGCTGTTGCAGAAGCCCGACATCCTGTTGCTCGACGAACCGACCAACCACCTTGACGCGCAGTCCGTGCACTGGCTCGAACAGCACCTGCAGCGTTACGAAGGCACGGTCATTGCCGTGACGCACGACCGCTACTTCCTCGACAACGTGGCAGGATGGATCCTCGAACTCGATCGCGGTCAGGGTATTCCCTGGAAGGGAAACTATTCCTCGTGGCTCGAGCAGAAGAAGGCCCGTCTGGCGCGCGAAGAAAAGGCGGAATCCGAACGCCAGCGAACTCTGGCGCGCGAACTCGAGTGGATCCACCTGTCACCCAAAGGGCGCCACGCCAAGGGCAAGGCCCGTATCCACGCCTACGAGGAAATGCTGGCCCAGGACACCGAGCGACTGGCACGGGACCTGGAACTGTTCATCCCACCGGGGCCTCGGCTAGGCAACGTCGTGATCGAGGCCGAGGGGGTCAGCAAGGGTTACGGCGAGCGGATGCTGGTCGAGAATATGTCGTTTCGGGTGCCCCCGGGTGCGATCGTGGGCATCGTGGGGCCGAACGGGGCGGGCAAGACCACACTGTTTCGCATGATCACCGGGCTCGAGGCACCGGATTCGGGGGCGCTGCGCGTCGGCGAAACCGTGAAGTTGGCATACGTGGATCAGGCCCGCAGCGGGCTCGATCCGGAGCAATCGATCTGGCAGACGGTGTCCGGGGGACTGGATACCGTGGTGTTGGGACGGGCCGAGGTGAATTCGCGGGCCTACGTGGGCAAGTTCGGGATTTCGGGCAGTGATCAGCAAAAGAAGGTGGGCACCCTGTCGGGCGGCGAACGCAACCGGGTGCACCTGGCCATGATGCTGAAGGAAGGTGGCAACGTCCTGCTGCTCGACGAACCCACCAACGACCTGGACGTCAACACCCTGCGGTCGCTCGAAGATGCCCTGGACCGGTTTGCCGGCTGCGTGCTGGTGATCAGTCACGATCGATGGTTCCTCGACCGCATCGCCACCCACATCCTGGCGTTCGAGGGGGATTCCACGGTCACGTGGTTCGACGGGAACTACCAGGAGTATGAGGTGGACTATCGGCAGCGAATGGGCGAGGCCGCGCAGCAACCGCACCGGATCCGCTACCGGTCGCTGACGCGGGCGTAGTGCGCGGTCCCCAGACCGCGAACGCCCGCGAGCAAAGCGAGCCCTGGGAGTGCGCAAGCTTGCTTGCGCTTTGGCGCGCCGGGTCGAGACGGACTTCCATCAAAGCGGTAGCAAGCTACCGCACTCCAAGAACAACCCTGGGAGTGCCCATGCTTGCGCCCTGCCTCCCCCTACCACATCCCAGGATCCACCAGCACCAGATACGTGTCCCTTGTGTCGTCCGTGGCCTGCAGCAAAAAGTCCGTCGTTTTGTCCGCGTTGAAATCGCCCGTGAAGAGGAACCGCCCGGGATGCGCCCACAACACATCGCTCAACACCCACCGATCGGTGATGACCTCGACCAATCGGAAACCGCCGTCGGTGCGGGTGAAATCCCCCTCCCCATCCCCGAGCAGCAGATAGGAGGCATGGCCCTTCCCGCGGCTCTGCAGCAACACGTCGGTGCTTCCGTTCCCGTCGAAGTCCCCGGTGTGCATTACCCGGTAGGTCGTTGACCACAAGGCCTGGCTCATCCCGTAGCGGTCCGTGAGGTTCTCCTCGTGCCAGAAGCCCCCCGTGCCGTCCGCGATCAACAGATACGTCTGGTTGCCCCCGATGTCCCTCGGTTGCATCAGCACGTCGTCACGGCCGTCACCGTCGTAGTCGCCGACGAAGATCTCGCGATAATCATTGGACCATTTGCTCGCGCTCATCCAGTAGAGATTGGACACATCGGACACGCTGTCGAACGGGCCGTCGGGTCCCCCGACCGTGGCCCGCAGCATCAGCGTCGTGTTGCTGCCGCGCCCCTGCAGGATCAAATCGGTCGTGCCGTTGCCGTCGAAGTCGCCGGCCACGGGCTTGCGAGCCTCAATCGACCATCGTGCCGCGTTCATCCCGTGGCGGTAGGTCATGTCCACCGGGGCGTCGAATCCTCCCGCGGCGTTACCCCGAAAGAGCCAGGTGGCCAGGGTTGCATCGTTGCCCACGAGCAGGACGTCTTGTCTGCCGTCACCATCGAAGTCCCCCCGCACGAGGGTGCGGTTTTCTTCCGACCAGATTGCATTGTCCCCGGCGGTTGCCAGGGTCAACGGCGGCGCGAACCCCGTGCCGTTCGCATGCAACAGATAGGCAGCCAACCCGGGACCCCGGGGCTGCAACAACACGTCGGTGCGCCCGTCCCCGTTGAAGTCGCCCATGTGCAGCTTGCGATACTGCGCAGACCACATGACCTGGGTCATGCCGGATTCCGTATTGATGTCGCGATCCGGCAACAGACCCCCTTGGCCGTCTGCAAGGATCAGGTACGTGGCATGACCCGGCCCCCGGGTCTGCAGCAAAAGGTCGCTGAATCCGTCCCCATTGAAATCGCCCGTGTGGGTCACCCGGTACACCTGCGACCACTTGGATGCGCTCATCCACGGCATCCTCGTGACGTTGCGGGCCCGGGGACGCTCGGCCACGCACCCGTCCTCGTTCGCGGTGCAGCGCTCGTAGACGCGGACGTAGTCGATTCGGTGCGTCAGGGGCACGAAGTTCGACATATCGTGACGAAGGGCCAGATCCTCGGGCCCCCCGTTCGGCACCACCGAGGTGTTCAGGATCCAGAAGAAGGCGGTGGCCGGGATGGAAAGCGGCAGTTCGCCGCCCGGTTGCCCAATCTGTTCCGGATCCGGGTCCGCCGAGATGTCCGACATCAGGATGGTACCTGCATCCGCGCGGCCGATCTCGATGTCGTCGATGTAGAAGCGGATCTGCGAGGGCTCCCACTCGGCGGCGTACACGTGCCAATCACTGGCAAACCGCTTGTCCTTGGGGTCGTGCGGCCAGTTCCCCGGCGAGATGTGGCGGCGGTGGGTCTGGTCGTCGCACTTGCCCGAATGCAGGTTCGATGCCGCGACCGTGGGCAGGTCCGCGGTGGCCTCCATGATGTCGATCTCGCCCCCCTCCGGATAGCATGCACTCTGCGGCAGGAGCCAGTGCGCCGGCCACGAGCCGGGCCCATCGGACAGGATTGCCCGAATCTCCCATCGACCGTAAGTCTGCTGAAACCCGGGCGTGTTGGCCGCATCGTTCCAGGCCTGGCTCATGATGGCACCCGCGCGGATGGGACACTTGCGCGAGACCAGCCAATCGGCCAGATCACGGCCGCAGTCCCAATTCGTGCAGACGTCCATGCCGTTTGCGGTGATGCGATGGGCGGTGAGCACCAGTTCCCCGTTTTCGACCTTCACCTCGCGGGGGTCAAGGTTGTTGATGCCCGTCTTGTTGCCGTTGCACAGAGCGGGCTTTCCCCAGTCCATCCAGTTGTAGATGTTGTAAATGGACCACACGCACTTGTTCAGTCCCGCGACGTTCGACAAGACCAGGGCCTTGTCTGCCTCATCGAGATTGGTGCCTGCGGTACATGGCTCGCGGCTCCAGTA
>CAYRIB010000116.1:0-7593 GCA_964424165.1 uncultured Myxococcales bacterium
ACAAACGCTCGATGGTCGCGCGCACGCCGGCCGGCGGCCTCGGTGATCATCCGGTGGCCCCGAAACAACAGGCACTTCCTTCGCTCTTGCCCGACGAGCGCCGGGATATCTTCGAGACGCTGATGGCGATCGAGAGCCGATTCGGCCTTCCTGTGGACATCGAGTTTGCGGTGGCCGATGGCTTGATCTTCATCCTGCAGGCGCGGCCGATCACGACCAGACTGCCCTTGTTGCGTCACTACGTCGACACGAACCTTTGCGAGAGCTATCCGGGCCGCACCAGTTGGATGACGCAGAGTTTCGTGAAGCAGATCTACACGCGGGTCTTTTCGGATTCGGCCCGGTTCCTGGGTGCCTCGCCTGCGCGGATCGATCTGCTGCTTCCTCACTACCGACGCATGATCGCGGCATTCGAAGGGCATCTGTATTATGACCTCAACAGCTACTACGCCGCGATGTGCGCGCTGCCCGGGGGCCACAAGAATCTGGCGTCCTGGCACACCATGATCGGAAGCCGCGTGTTCGTCACGATCCCCACCATCGAGTTTCCGCCGCTCTCGTGGAAGGAAAAGGCGAAGATGGGACGGGCGTTTTTTCGGCTGTTCTTTCGGCATCACGCATTGGCAAAAGAGTTTCGCCAGAGCGCTGCGCAACGAATTCGCCGGATGCGGCAGGAGGTCCCTGCGGGTCCTGACGCACTGTGCGAAAAGATCCGTTACCTGCTTGCGCAGGTGGGCGACACCCGGGGATGGGCGTTCACGTTGCTCAACGACTTCGTGGTCATGAAGACGGTGCATCGACTCAGGGAGTTCCTGGCGCGGCACGGCGCGGACGCGTCCTCGCTTCCGGGGCTCTTGCGCACGGCCCAAGGGGCGGAATCGATCGCGCCAGAGCGGGCGTTGCGCGAGCTTGCGCAGATTTGTGGAGGTGCGTCGAAGTTTCGCACCCAGGCGGCCGAGATCCTCGCTTCAAGCCCTCGGCTCGATGGCAGCGAGCTCTTGCAGGCCCTGAAGATGGCGGGACTGGTCGAGGAAACCGCGCAGATCGAACGGTATCTGGAAGAATTTGGCGACCGCAGTTTCGAGGAACTCAAGCTCGAGAGCCTGACCTTCCGGCAGTCGCCCCGTTCGTTCATCGAGTTGCTGGTGTGGAGAACTTCGGTCCTGGGTGGCCTGCCCGCACAAAACGTCGAGCGCGCGGCCATCCGCATGAGCGGCCTTGCAGGGTGGCGACTCAAGCGGTATCAGCGCGCTGCACAACGGGCGATTTTGGCCCGGGAATCGAGCCGGCTCGTGCGCGGTCAGTACTTCGGTTGGGTGCGGGAGACCCTGTTGGACATCGGCAAGGAACTCTTTTTTACGGACCCGACCTGCATCTTCGAACTGTCTCTCGAGGAACTCGATGCCTGCGCCCGAGGAATCGTGACGCCCGATGCATTGAGGGCGCTTGGGCGCAGCCGCAAGGCCGAACCGCTGGACGCGATCACCTATCCGGAAGCCTTCTCGCATCCGGAAAGCGACGATGCCGAAGGGCCCGCCACGATGCGGCCGTACTTCGTGGGTGCCCAGGAACCGACCGCAAGCGACGACGCAACCGTGCTGAGGGGCCTCGGGGCCTCGATCGGGAAGGCTCGGGGGCGCGCGCTCGTGTTGCTTGACCCGAAAGACGCCATCACGCACGAACGCTTCGAAGATGCGATACTGGTGACGGCCACCACGGATCCTGGCTGGGTGTTTTTGGTGTCTCAGTGCCAGGGCTTGATATCCGAACGCGGCAGCCTCCTGAGCCACACCGCGATCATCGGGCGGGAGCTCCAGATCCCCACGGTGGTTGGCGTGCCGGGGGCCACCCGGTCGCTGCGCACGGGCATGACGGTGGAAATGGACGGAGCGTCCGGGGAAGTAAGGATCGTTGCAGGCCACACGCCAACGACGGAGTGACGAGATGAAGCCGATTCTGATGCCCTACGAGGGGCGGGACGTGCCCCACATCGTGATCGAGGTCAACCAGACGTGCAACATCTCGTGCAAGGCCTGCTACAAGGACAAGTCCAACTATTCGAAGCCGCTTGACGAGGTCCGGCGCGAGGTCGATCTGGCCATGACCCGGCGCAACCTCATGTTGGTTTCGATTGCGGGCGGAGAGCCGACGCTGCACCCGGACCTGCCCGAGATCATTCGGTACATCGCCAGCAAGGGCGTGCTGGTGCAACTGCTGACGAACGGATACGACGTTTTGGATGCGAAGTGGCGACAGTACAAGGAGGCCGGTCTGCACGGCGTGTTTTTGCATGTGGATTCGTTGCAGAACCGCCCGGATCGGGCAGGCATGGTGACCGAAGCGGATCTTCATCCGCTGCGGGCCCGGCTTGCGCAGCAGGTGACCCGCCATGGTTTGCACTGCTTCCTGGCCTATACGATCTACCGCAGCAACCTCGACGGCTTTGCCGACGTCGTAAGGTTCACGCTGCGCAATCCGAACCTGCAGCGGATTCTGGCCATCTGCTATGCCGACCAGAACCATATCGCCGGCCACCTGCGCAAGGGTGAGATGCTGGGAGTGCCCGTGTCCCGCTATTCGAACCGGCTCGAGGCTGAAGTCATCCTGGGCAGGCAATCCACCGATCTCGAAAGCGAGAACGTCACCAGCGCGCAGGTCAAGGCGCTTCTTCACGAGAAGCTGGGCATGCAGCCGTTCGCCTACATCGGATCCAGCAAGAGTGACGATGAGGAGCGATGGCTGTTCTACTACGCCTTCGTGATCACGAATCCGAAGAAACCTGTGGTGTCAGACAACGACGTCCGGATTTTGCACGTTGGCCCTTCGTTCGGACGTCTGGCCAGATGGACCAACAACAAGGCCCGGCGCAAGGGAGCGCCCTATTCGTTCGGGGTGATCATGGGGGGTGCACGTGCGGTGCTCGCCTGCACCGTGCATGCGTTCACCTGCGGGAGCTTGTCCGAGGCGGGCAGGACGCTGTGGTTCCTGCTGCATCGGCTCAAGCCCGGAACCAGGTTGTTTCAGAAGGTGTTCATCGTGCAGCAGGGCCCGAACGTCGACCAGGACGGTGAACTCGAGTATTGCAAGGCCTGTCCGGACGCGACGATCCGGAACGGCGAGATGATCCCGGTGTGCATGGCGGACCTCTTCAGCCCCGTCCAGCCGCCCGTCCATGGGGACGAATGAACAAAATGGTGACAGTGGTCCACCAGCGTGTGCTGACCCGCAGGGAATGAAATTCCATGATCGTGATACGAGTCTTTTCAAGCACTTCCTTGTGGATTTCTTTCTAGCCTCCAATTACCGCGCTGATGGCCGTCCATGATTACGGCCGATTGAACAACAAGCCCAGGACGTTGCTCCGAAAGTTCGTCACCACAACGTCCATCTTGCCGTTTCGATCGAAGTCTCCCACATTGAGGCTTGCCGCCCCCGTGCCACTTGTTGAATGCGCGGAAAGCGATCCGAAGACGCCACTTCCCTGATTTAGAAGAACTACCATTCGGCTAGACGGATAGGGGCTTTCACTGAACATCGACACCAGGATGTCTGGCCGTCCGTCGCCGTTCATGTCCGTAACCTTCGGCCAACCGGAGGACGCATCCGCGCTAGCGCCTAGATGGTACCAGTCCACTGGTCCGAACCCGCCCGCACCGTTGCCGGGCAATACGCCGACCCCCTGCAATACCCCGCCATTCGTCACCACCAAGTCGAGCGTCCCATTGCCGTCAAGATCGCTCAGGGCAAGACCGTTAATTCCACGGGGACTTCCAAAAACGATTCGTTGTTCCGTCTGAAAGGTCCCATCCCCTCGCCCCCACAGAAGGCTGACATCTTTTGAGCCCAAGTTCCCGGCCAACATGTCGTTGTTCCCGTCCCTATCGATATCCGAAACCACGATCATTCTCGGCACCGTGCCGGCAGAAACGCTGCTGATTTCGCCAAACGTTCCGTTTCCCTGATTCATCATGATGAAGACCGAGGTTCCGGTCGCACCGGTAAACGCCAGATCCGGCGCGGCATCGTTGTTGAAATCTCCCGACACCGCCAAGGGATACGTCAGGCCCGAGGCATGGTCCACCCTTCCGGCAAGAGTCCCGTTCGGCTGACCGAACAGCAGTGTGATGGGACCGTAATACGTGGATACGGCAACATCCGGACGTCCATCCCGATTGAAGTCCGCCACCGTCAGGAACTGCGTGTCGCGGGCCGTGGTGTAGTTTTGCGCAGGTCCAAACGTGCCATTCCCCATTCCGCGATACACCGTAATCATGGAAGAGAGATCATGACCCATCATCAAGTCCTGGAAACCGTCCTGATCCATATCGACCGTTTGAATCCCCGTGTCCCTTCCGAAGGATGGGGTGGTCTGGGGCTCCAGTACCAGCGTCCACGGCACAAAATCTTCGTCGGTTGAACCGTCACAGTCGTCGTCTTTGCCATTGTTAACTTCGGCAGACGGCAACACCTGCCCCTCGCAGGCGCCCCCGTCACCACCCTGACAGGTGCGCAGTCCCTCCTTGCATTCGCCCACATCCACCGTCACGGGAGACCCGTCGTAGCAGGTTTCCGTCACGGTGTTGTTGCTGTGGACGCAGCCCACGATCTCATCACACACATCGTCCGTACACACGTGGCCGTCGTCACACCATCCGGGTTGACTCACACAGGGTTGGGCGCAGGGACATAAGCCGTCCATATCCACCGCTGCCAGCCACCGATGGTTGCCGGATGCATTGACCGGCGCAAACCAGTCTTGTTGCCGCAGGCCATTGTTTTGTGCCCACTCCAAGAAATCCGGATAGGCCGAAAGCATGTCAACCGTTTCGATCGGCCAATCCCAGGGCACTGGAATGTCCAACGCCCAAGGCAGATGACTGGATGTCATGTAATAGTGACCGGTCGGCTTTCCCTGTTGTGTGGTGGTGGCGTCCTGCCCAGTTCCGAAACGATGGGAATCTGCCGTGTCCGTGGGGGCAAAGCCCGGCAGATGAATCTCACGTCCCCAGTCATCCCGATCGAACAGGAAGGGATTGATCCCCTGCAAAAGCGAGGACACTGGCACTTGGTGGCCCACTGGAAGCGAGACGGTCAAGGTCAGTTGTTGCCCATTCTGCGCGGCACAGCCGGCACTGGTGTTCGCAAACAGACAATCTTCCGATGCGTTCCCCATGGGCATCAGTTCAAAGGCATCCAGGAACAGTCGAAACGTCGCCTGTGTCTGTTCGGGGTCGGCCGCCAGAGAAAATGCTTCACAATCCAGGCCCAGAGTTGCCGTCACTCCCTCGGGTGGCAGGGGAATGAGGATCCCGAATCCGCTGTGGATGCGTCCACCCCGCGCCACGATCTGCAGAACGATCTTGATCGTGTGGGTTTCCACAGGCGTGCCCGCGCCGAGATACTGCAGACGATAACGAAGAACCAGATCGTTCATGTCATAGTCGGCGGTCAGCGGCCAGCGGTCTTCAAAAGCCCATGTCGCAAAAGACGAACAGGTCGGATAGCACATCATCGAAGGGGAATTCGTGTCTTCGTCCACAACTTGGTCGCAATAGGAATCGGCCCATCCGGCCGACACGTGTCCGACCATCAGCAACGCCAGAAGGCCCGCCCCCAAGAGACCCCGGCGACTGGTCCCACCTTCGAATCTTTGCCGCAGACTCGCTGCCAATGTGCCTCCGGGTCTAGCGAGATACGCCCCCTGAACCGTACTTGGTCAGAAGGTAGGTTTCCACTGCTTGCCGGTCCGTGTCGGACAAGACTCGATCGTAGACCACCACCTCGGCCAGTGTGCCCTTGTTGAACTGATAGTGATTGCAAAGACGATAGGGTGCGTTGGTGAAAGGACCGACCAACCAGGGTGACGAACGGGCTGCATGAAACTGTCCGTCGACGTACACCCGCATGTCCGTGCCGAAGTCCTTTCGCATCCCAAGCAGTTTGCGCGGAAACCCGGACGAGGGCAGCGTGTTGGGCGCGGCATTCAACTGGTTACCCGTGACGGCACTGTTGTTCCAGACGAGGAAGCTCGCCAGCGATGAACCGCGTTCCAACACAAGCCCGTTCGCCCAACCGTTGATCGAGAAGATTCCGTGTTCGCCAAACGGAACCGCCTCGCCCGCAGTGATGAGGAAGATCGTAAGGCTCGCGACGCCTGCGCCGGAAATGATGGGCCCCTGCAGGAAGTCGTTCAAGCCGTCGAACGCCACTTCGCGGACTCCCGCGGAATCGTCCTGTGCCAGGGTCGGTCTCGCGTCGCTGGCGCTCTGAACGGCATGAAGCTCTGCTCCGGACTTGTCCTTCCAGCAACCCACCGTCTGCCCAGTTGCCTCTGCCGGGACAAGGCATGCGTGGTCAGCGAACAGAGTGCCTACGTCGGACGCATCCAGCCAGAGTCGCAGTCCATCGATCTGGTCCGGAGCGCACGGGCCCTGCGAACAGGGATCAACAGGGACACAAGAGCCCTCTGCTTCGATGAATCCTGCGTCGCAGACGCAAACTCCGAAGTCTTCGTGGCGGTGAAGTGCCGCCGGGCAGAGGCAAACGCCTTCCGCAGACGGCGTTGCTGCCCACTGCAACGAGGTGACCACATTGCCCGCACCCGCCAGGTACCATCCCGGTTGCAGACCACCCCCGGACATGGCCCATACCGCGAAGTCCGGGTAGACCGATACCAGTTCCGTTTGTTCCTGCGGCCACTGCCAGACCGTGGCCAGATCCAACGCCCACGGAAGATGGTAATCGCCAAGGTAGTAGTGGCCCACGGGCTGTCCGTCGAGTACCGTGGTCGCATCGTCACCCGTGCCGAACAACGCCGCATCCGCCAAAGCCGTGGGCGCAAACCCCGGCAGGTGCACTTCCCGGCCGCGTGCGTTGGTCGCGAACAGGAAGGGATCGAGGTCCTGCGCGGCCAGTCCTGCCAAGGGCTTGGTCAGCACCACGTCAAGCAGCATCTCCTGTGCCGGCTCCGGCGCGCAGCCTTCTTCGGTGTTCACGAAGTCACACGTCCCTCGGGGCAGCACCTCGAAGGCATCGGAAAACAACACGAACGTCGCCATTGCCTGTCCCGGTTCCAGTACGACCGAGGTTTGCACGGGCACGGGCTCGCATCCCCGCGACAGCACGGCCGAGGACACGTCCTCACCCGCCACCGGCAACCGCAGCCCAAAGGCGCTGTGCACACTGGCGCCACGCGCCATCACCCGAACCGTCACGGCCACGCGGGTCACGCCCGAATCGGTGCCCCGGTAGTGCACCCGGTAGTAGATCACCAGATCGTTGAAGTCATGGTCGCCCAGGGACGGCCACCGGTCTTCGAACGCCCAGGTCGCAAAGCTGTCCTGCGAGGGATACCACGACTCGACCAACGCGAACGAGGCGGACGGAAGCATTCCCACCAGCAAAGCCAGCAATATGCCCGCCAATGGTGGTCTCAGTCGTCTCATTGCTCCTCGCTGCGCCACAGTCGCGTCGGTCATGGAACTAATCCTTCGTATAGCTTAGCAGATGCCGTAAATAGTGACAGGGAGGCGTGTGGTCCCAAATCCACCGCCTGGGTATTTGAGGGGTGCGTCAACGGGTCTTGGTGTTCAT
>CAYRIB010000117.1:0-7573 GCA_964424165.1 uncultured Myxococcales bacterium
AGCCAGGTCAAGAACTCGCGTCCCAGGAACTCGGTCCTGCGGACCTTGTCGGACAAACTCATATCAGGCATGGTCAATCCTCCTCGTCGGGGCCGTTGTTGCCGGCCAGGAAGGTCGTGGGCAGCAGGTGATAGGCCTCGTTCAATTCGCGCTCGTCCAAGCCGCGTTCGAGTACCCCCACGGTGTTGAGCAGGCGCAGGTGCAGGCCCAGATGGTCCCGGATGCGTGCCGTGAATTCGTCGGCCACGACCTTGGACGTCGAAAACAAACGCAAGCGGTTGGATATCGTGTCCCAGACCACCTTGACGGCATTGATCGACGGGATGGCGCGTCGCAGCAGTTCCATGCGCACGGCGTCCGAGATCTCTTCGCGCTCGGCCTTGGACAGCTTGGGACGATCACGTGCGGCCAGGGTCTCGGCAAGACGCTTCTTGTAGTACAGCCGGCGGGTGTTCGACGGGATGACCAGTTTGTCGACCCGGAAGCTGAACGCGGCCATGTGATCGAAGAACACATTGTCGACGGAGAAGTCGACCTCGAGCGGGTCGTCAACGCGCGCAAAGCCCATGGCCGTGTCGTGCCCGAGATCGACGTCGATGCGGTGAATGCGCCCCCGTTCCAGGCCTTCGAGTACCGCGGCCTTCAGATCCGGGCCCGGCGCTTGAATGACCTCGTACGAGGTGCATGAGAGGGTACCTACTAGCATATCCATGCCTACTCTCCTGCCAATGACAGGGCCTTGTCCAAGACGAGAATCCGCTCGTCGGGCAGGGCCCCGAACAAAAAACGTATGATCGCGTCGAGGTCGCTCAAAAGGCCCGGGACGCGGTCCGGCCATTCCACCAGAGTGATGCCGTCCCCGCGAGCGAACTCGAAGAAGCCGGTCGAATCCAGATCCGCCAGCGAGGCAATGCGATACAGGTCGAAATGGTGCACGACCACGGGGCGACCGTTGAGGTGGCACGCATAAAGGTTCAACAGCGTGAACGTGGGCGAGCGCACGGATGTGGCATCGCCCCCGAGTGCCTCGACCAGACCCCGAACGAACACGGTCTTTCCGGCACCGAGTTCCCCGATCAGACCGATGCACAAACCCGGGCGAAGGCGCGAGGCCATTGACGCGGCGAAGGCGCGGGTTGCCGCCTCGTGTTCGACGCGGATCTCAGACATATTCGACCTGGACAATGGTGTAGTGGCGGACGCCGCCTGGAGCGCGGACCTCGACGTCGTCGCCCTCCTCGTGTCCGATCAGGGCGCGGCCGAGCGGTGAGCGGAGTGAGAGACGGCCCTGCTCGTTATCGGCCTCCTCCTCGCCCACGATCTGATAGCGATGTTCGGTACCGCGTTCTTCGTCCTGCAGGGTGACGGTCGCCGAGAAGCGGACCTTGGACCCGGCCAGCTTGGCGGGATCGATCACCTCCGCGCGAGCGAGGGTGTCTTCGTGCTTGCGAATCAGGGCCTCGATCCAGCCCTGGCGCTCGCGGGCCGCATGGTATTCGGCATTTTCGGACAGGTCGCCCAAGGCACGGGCTTCCCCGATGGCCTTGATGATAGCGGGGCGGTCGACCTCCTTGAGCCGCTTGAGTTCGACCGCGATACGGTCGAAGCCTTGGCGAGTCAGCGGCAGTCGAATGTCTTCGGGCATGGTCGCCCTCCCGTCAATAGCCCGCGCGATTCTAGCAGACCGTAGCCGGAAGGGAAGCGAAGAAGCACGAAAGTTGCGGTAGGGCGAGGTCACCGGTTTGCACCGCACGCTGCAGAGGTAGAGTGGGGTTGTGGCCCGCGAGCAAAGCGGTAGCAAGCTACCGCACTCCAAAACGGATCTGGGAGTGCGCAAGCTTGCTTGCGCCCTTCCTTCCGAGGCCCTGCCAGACAGGCGCTCAGTTCAATGGAAAGCAAGCCTGATACTGGGTGGGACAGCTGCTCCAAGCGTGCTGCTCGCATTCCTGGGTCGGCCAGCCGTTCAGCCGAAGGTCGGTCGTGGCACAACTTACCCCCAGGATGCATGTGGTGTAGGCGACCCAGTCCGTCTGGGCGGGATCGTCACCCTGCGCAAAACAGCGGAGCGGACAGCCCTCGTCCTCGGGGTCGCACTGCAGCCGACAGTTGCGGATGTCCCAGCATCCCGCGGTGCCGATGAGACATACGCCAATCTCCTCGGCACAGGCGCTGCGGGCACAAGCAGACAGTTGCTCGTCCTCGTAGACGGCAGTGGTCAGGCAATCGGCCTCGTCCAGACACGCCGCAAGAGCGTCGAAAGTCACAACAACGCCGCTCGCAGCCTGCGCGCGACACGCCTCGAGGTAGGCAACATCATGACACTGGAACGCGCACGCGGCAACCTCGGAACAGGTTTTTCCTGTCAACACCGGGGGGCAGCCTGCGATCACCTCAGGCGTGATATCCGGGCCAACGCCCACGTCGCTGACGACCTCTGACAATGCATCGGGCCCTGAAATCGTGTCCGATAAGACGTCCGTTCCCCCGATGTCCGCGGCTGGGACATCGGGCATAACCACGCTGTCGTCGCCTGTGGCAACCTCCAGGACATCCGCCCCGGACGAATCACCTTCCGACCCACCGCAACCCGCGCCCGTCAGCATGATGAAGACCAGCAGCCATTGGCTCGTACGCATGATGGCGTCCTCCGGAAACGAAAAGGGGACCCCGAAGGGTCCCCCTTTCAAGAACGGTCTTGCGAACGACTACTCGGCGGAACCGCCGGCGCAGCCCACGCAGGGGGACGTCGGGCTCTGCAGCGCGGTGTTGAAGCACGTGTTGCAGGCTTCGTCCGTGCCGGTGGTCTCGCCGCACTCGGTGCTGCAAATGTTGCCGGCATTGACTTCGTCGTACACGCAGAAGTACAGGCGCAGCACGGTCTCGTAGGCGGCCTTGCTGGCGGCATCGAGGCAGGCCGAGAAGGCCGCGTCGGTGGTGGCGCCGATGACGCAGGTCACGGTCGTGGCGCAGTCAGCGGTACCGAAGGGCACATCGGACTCGCCGCAAGCCGTTGCGGAGGTCGAGCAATCGCCGGCATTCGCTTCGCGGTTGCAAGCCGAGCACTTCGCGGGGTCGATGTAGTAGCCATCGGCATCGTACGCACAGGGAATGGCGTCCGTGGCCGTGGCCACTTCTTCGCTCGGGCATTCCTCGTCCGTGCAGGTCCAGTAGTCGGCCAGGCTGGTGCCAGCCGCCACCGACGAGTTGTCGATGCAGTTCGGGCCGCAGGTTTTGTCCGTGTCAGGGCAATCGGCCATGCAGGTCAGGGTGTCTTCGCACGTCGCATTGTCCGTGCCGTTGTAGCAGAAGAAATAGTCGGCCGCGCAGTTCGCGAAGATGCACGCATAGGTCGAATCATCGGCGCAGGCGTCGCCAAAGCACACCATCAGGCCCATGACCGCATCCGGCACGCCGTTGGCCGCGTTCGGGTCGCAGTTCTCGCTCAGGCAGGTGGTCAGCTCGTCCATGGTGGTGGCATCGGCGCAATTGTTGTTCATGCAGTCCATGTAACCGTCACAATCCAGCTCGGTCGTGACTGTGTCCGGGGTCGTCACCGTGTCGGGCTTCGGCACGTCGGTGGTGACCGTGTCGGGCTTCGGCACGTCGGGGGTCGTGGTCGTGTCGCCGGTGACCGTGTCCGCGGGGGTCGTGGTCTCGACCACATCGCCGGTCGGGGTGGTGTCGTCGCCGCCGCCGCCGCAGGCGACGAGCAGGCCGAACACCGCGAGGGTCATCAGGAACGCAGTAGCCTTCTTCATTTTCTTCCACTCCAAAAAAAGAGAACACGGATTCCATCGCGGCTGTGCCGGCCAGGCCAGCCGTCCAAGCGCCCGCATTCTCCGGATTTGAGGCCTGCTTGTCAAGCAAAAAATGACGCCTTGGAAGGATGGAAATGTCGTGCAAACCGAAGGATTTACAGACGGACTGGCATGGCACAACCACAAGCGCACCGAGCGCCGCGATTCGCCATCTCATGCTGTACCGACCATCCGGTGCGGGCGATGACCACCCGTCCGCAATGAGGACATAGGGTGTTCGCATCCCGCCCAACGTTGCCCAGATAGACGAAACGCAGGCCTTGCCCCAAGGCCGTGGCCTGTGCCTGCTCGAGGGTCGTCAGCGGGGTGGCCGGACGGTCCAGCATGCGGTGGGCTGGGTGAAAGGCGCTGAGGTGCCACGGGGTGTCACACCCCAGGTGGTCGTGGATCCAAAGGGCAGCGGCACGAACCTCGCCCATGTCGTCGTTGAGCCCCGGGATCAGCAGTGTCGTCACTTCGATCCAGACGTTGTTCGCCCGAAGTGCCTCGAGGGTGGCGAGCACCGGAGCCAGATGACCACCGGTCTGCGCGTGATAGAAATCCTCGGAAAAGGCCTTCAGATCCACGTTGGCCGCATCGATGTCACGGTACAACTCCGGGATGACCGCAGGGGACACATAGCCGTTCGTGACCATCACGGTGCGCAATCCGGCATCGTGCGCCAGACGGGCGACATCCATCACGTATTCGGCAAACACCGTGGGTTCGTTGTACGTGAAGGCGATGCAAGGACAGTGCTGCCGCACCGCCAGGGCCACGACCACCGCGGGCGGGGTGATCGCGTCGGGCACGAGGGTCGGGTCGCCGCGGGCCAGTTCCCAGTTCTGGCAGAAGCGGCAGTTCAGGGTGCAGCCAACCGTGCCGATTGACAGGATCGGCGAACCCGGCATGAAGTGAAAGAGCGGCTTCTTTTCGATAGGGTCCACGTGCACCGCGCACAGACGCCCGTAACTCAGTGATTGAAGCTGTCCATCCTCGTTCTTGCGCACCCCGCAGGTTCCGGCCCGGCCCGGTGCGATCAGGCACTCGCGTGGGCACAGACGGCATTGAACCCGCCGATTTGGTGCCGGTTCCCAGAAGAGCGCTTCATGGGCGGTCATGTTTGGCCTCCACGCAGTTGCCCCGCCTTGCCAAGCGGGATCCCGGGTGATAGCTTAGCACTGCGTTAGCGGGGGTTCACGATGATCGTTCTGAAGACGGCGCCGCAGGTCGACAAGATGCGCGTGGCGGGTAAAATCCTTGCTTCGGTGCTCGATCGATTAGCCGAGATGATCGCGCCGGGAATCACGACCGCTTGCCTGGATGCCGAGGCGGACCGGATGATTCGTGAGGCCGGGGGCGAGGCCACGTTTCGCGGCCAACCCGGGCTGACGAGCGATGCGCCACCCTATCCTGCGGCGACCTGCATCTCGATCAACGAACAGGTGATTCACGGGATTCCCTCGGCGCGGGTCATCCGCGAGGGCGATCTGGTCAGCATCGACTGTGGCGTCACGTGGCACGGGTTCATTGCGGATTCCGCCGTTACGGTGGCCGCTGGCCGTGCCGCGGATCGGGCTCGTGAACTGATGGAAACGACACGAGAGTCCCTGGAAATTGCGATTTCCCTGGCCGTGCCGGGAAGCCGACTGCATGACTTGTCCGCGGCGATTCACCGCCACGCCACCCTGGCAGGCTTCGGAATCGTCCGTGATTATTGTGGTCACGGGGTTGGGGCGCACCTGCACGAAGACCCCCCGATCCCGAACTATGGCAATCCCGGCACCGGTCCGATGTTGCGACCCGGCATGACGCTGGCCGTGGAACCCATGGTCACGCTGGGCAATCCCAGGATCCGGGTGCTCGGTGACGGGTGGACCGTGATCACCGCGGATCACAAGCCTGCGGCCCATTTCGAACACACCTTGCTCGTGACCGATGGCCCGGCGGAAGTTCTGACGCGGCGGGAATCCGAGCGCGCTACAGCAGTGTAATCACGTTGCAGGTGATGGTTCTCAGAACGCCCTCGATCATCTGAATCTTGGCGTAGCTGACCCGCCCCAGCGAGTTGATGTCCGGGGCCTCGATGCGGGCGATGATGTCGAACTGCCCGGTCACGGCCTCGCAGGTCTTGACCTCGGGGACGGTCTTGAGTTCCTCGAGTATCTTGTGGATCCGGCCTGCGGCACCTTCGATGAGCACGTATGCAGATGCGGGCACGATGAACCTCCGATGAAGTCTTACCCGATTCTACACCCTACCGCTTCCTCACTTCCAGCGAAAACACGCGTCGGCCACCCATCTCTCTGAGCGGCGAAACGGTCATGACGCCGAGGTGCAGGTCTACCAGCTTGCCGGTCGGCAGACGGACCGTGACCTTGTCATCCTTGGGGACACGAACGACCTTGCACATCCCGAACCGGGCGTGATCGAGGAAATCGCCCTCGCGGATGTCCAGAATGTTGAGTTCGTTGATTTCGGCTTCGTCGGGTGGCAGTCGCGGATGGGTCGGGTAGGGCGTGGTTGCGGTGATTGGCGAAGGCACGGGACCCGACGGGGCCGGTGCCCGAACCTGCACCCAGGGTGCCCATGCCCCGTCCTGCCCCGCCTGACGCACCAGCGCCATCTGGTCGCTCACCACGGCCAGGAATTCACACATGGCCACTTCGCCCGAGCAGATCTGACCGTTCGCTGAAATCCCCGCGGTGTCGGGAGCATCGGCATGGCCGTAAAGGCGGATGTCGTCCGTATCCCCGGTCAGCGACACGTTTCCCTGCATGCTGGCAAAGAATCGCAGTCCCTCCGACTCGGAAGGCGCGCCAAATCCCTTGCCATCCGGGCGCAGGGTGCGGATGGTCGGATTCCTGAGCGCGGCCGTGACGAACAGCCATGCCGTCTTGACTCCGTTCTCGCGGCAGAAGGTCCGCAGGCCCGCCACAATGTCCTGACCCGGGTCCAATTGACCCACGAACTGCCGACCATCCTGTATCGGGGTCACGATCATGGCGTCACTCCGTCCATGAGACGAACGAGTTCGATAGCCCAGCCGTCGATGGTGTAGATTGCGGGAACTTCCACGGCAACCGCAGCATCCGGGGCCTGCACCTGCAGGGTCGTCTTGCGCCGCGAAGGCTCGAACGGTGCGTCCCTGACATCGAATCTAGACGCGGTTCGGAGCCAGGCCAGCGGCGCCTCGATCCCGGGCAGCCCCAAACCCTCGACCCGATCCTCGCGCAACAAATCCGCAGGTCGCCGGGCTTGATTTGCAGCGCGGGCCGAGATGATCGCTCGCGTGTTCGGGCCGAGCTGATCCCAGGCGGCGGCCACCTGCCCCTTGACCAGGGCCTCGCGCAATCGAGCGAAAGCACGGGTGGCCCCGGTTTCATGGAGCCAAGCCTGCTGACCTTGGGACAGGGCCAGGGAATCCGGGTCCTCTCCGCGCAGGGGCATGAGGGCATTCGATGGCGTACATCCCATCAAGGCCAGGAAGAAGGTCGAACAAAGGATCCACGAACGCGCATTGCTGTAATTCACTGCTGCCTTGTGGCCTCGAACACGGCGGTGAAAGAGGCTTGTTGAGAGGATGATGTTTCGAGATAGCCGTTGTAGTGGCCGCCCGCCAGTCGGTCCACCGTCAGGTCACAGTTCTCGTCGACCAGGGCCGCCTCGCCCTGCAGGGACAGTTTCGTATCCAAAGCCAGATACCCCAGGATCAGGTTGAGCCCGCCCATGAGGGTGTCGACCGTGGCGTTGCACACATTGATCAGGTCCTGTTC
>CAYRIB010000118.1:0-1885 GCA_964424165.1 uncultured Myxococcales bacterium
GCCGCGATCTGCGCGGACGTGCTGATCACCTCGGACAAGAGGGGCATCGACTCACACGGCATCGGACGACTGAAGCCCATCTACATCGACCGCATCCGCGACGGCATCCAGTCGCCGATCACGCAGTTCGAGGTGGTCAAGGAGACCGAGACCACCGCGGTGATCGACGGCCACGACGGCATGGGCCACGTGATCGGGGTGCGCTCGATGCGCATGGCCATCGACAAGGCAAAGCGATACGGCCTGGGCATGGTGGCGGTGCGCAATTCCACGCACTACGGCATCGCGGGCTACTACAGTCTGATGGCGATCGATGCGGGCCAGATCGGAATCACCGGCACGAACGCACGGCCCTCGATCGCGCCCACGTTCGGGGTCGAAAACATGCTCGGCACCAACCCCTTGACGATCGGGTGCCCGACGGACGAGGACTTCCCGTTCGTGATCGACTGCGCGACCTCGATCACCCAGCGCGGCAAGATCGAGGTCTACGACCGTCTGGGCAAGACCATGCCACCAGGATGGGTCATCGGGCAGGATGGCAAGACCCGGACGGACCCGACCCAGACGCTCAAGGACCTGGTGGCCGGGACCGCGGCCCTGGCGCCTCTCGGCGGGCCGGGCGAGGACGGGGGCGGCTACAAGGGTTACGGATATGCCGCAGCCGTGGAGATCCTGTCCGCGGCCCTGCAGAACGGAAGCTACCTCAAGGGCCTGCTCGGGTTCGAGGACGGGAAGAAGGTGCCCTATCATCTCGGCCATTTCTTCCTGGCCATCGACATTGAGCACTTCGTGCCCTTGCCGCTGTTCAAGACGATTGCCGGCAACATCTGCCGCCAGTTGCGGGGTTCGCAGAGGGCGCCGGGCGAAGATCGTATCTGGACCGCGGGCGAGAAGGAGCACGACGCATGGTTGTATCGCAAGGACCGCGGAGTCCCGGTCAACGCGCCCCTGCGCAAGGACTGTGACGCCATGCGCAAGGCGATGAATTTGTGGCAGTTCAAGTTTCCGTGGGATGGGGAACCGGAGGCTGCTACCTGATCTTCCACCGCCCATGCCGACGCGCCGCGAGGCGGATGATCCGGCTGCCCACGTCCCCGTAAGAAAACCCCGCCAGCTCTGCGGCGCAGGCTAGACTGGCATCCGAGCTGATGTCGGCGTTCGGATTGACGTCCAGGACCAGGAATTCGCCGTTGCGCAACCGAACGTCCATGCGCCCGTAATCGCGGCATCCGAGGGCTTGGTAGGCCGCAAGACACACCGCCTTCAGTTGTTCGTTCTGTTGCGGTTCGAGCGGGGCAGGCAACAGGGTTTCGATGCCCTGGTACGCCGTGGACCCGGGCACGAACTTGGAGTCGTGGGTACACAGGCGGTCGTGCACGTCCCCGAAGCGGGAAAAGTCCATCTCGGCCGGGGGCAGCATCTCGACCTCACCGTTGCCCCACAGCGAGACGTGGAACTCGCGGCCGTCGATGAAGTCCTCGACCAGGGCGGATTGGCGGTAGGTATCGAGTACGAACGCGATGCGGGCTTTCATCTCGGCCGGGTTCATGACCACGGAATCCCGGGTGATGCCCTCGCTGCAGTGTTCGTGCACGGCCTTCACGATCGCGGGGAACAGCGACCAACCGTCCGTGTCCGGGTGGTCGAACACTTGCCAGGCCGGGGTGGGAATGCCCTCGCGCTCGAGCACGCGCTGCATGTAGGCCCGGTCCAGCGACCGTTCGAGGGCAATGGAGCCGGCCCCCGTGAACGTGAACCCCGCGGATTCGAGCAGGCGCGCGACCATGGGCTCGCTCTTCGGGATGCCGGGCAGGCTTTCACACCAGTTGAACACGATGTGCGTGTCCGGGTCGAACGGGCGCAAGGCCGCAAGCAGGTCGGC
>CAYRIB010000118.1:1985-7564 GCA_964424165.1 uncultured Myxococcales bacterium
CATCGATTCAACCCATTTCGGGCCTTTTAAAAAGGGCCGGGATCGGGAATCATTGAACGGTTCGAGTGCATCACAAGGAGACGAGGCATGCGCACTTCCTTGGCCATCCTGGCCGTGTTCTTGGGCCTGATCGTGCTGGCATCCACGGCCGTGTTGCAGACTTCGCCCGCTGGCGCGGTGCCGGACCCGGACCCCCTGGCGTCTCTGGTCACGGGCCCTCAGATCTATCGCGCCGCGTGCGCGAGCTGCCACGACGCCCGGGGCGTGGGAGTCCCCGGCGCCACGCTCGGGTTCGACGTGGACCCCCCGGACTTCACCGACTGTGCGTTCACGTCACGCGAAACCGAGGTGGACTGGGTGGGCGTGGTGTCTCTGGGCGGGCCGGTCAAGGCATTCAGTCCCTTGATGCCCGCGTTCGAGCAGGCCCTGACCCGGCCCCAGATCGAGACGGTCGTTCATCACGTCAAGGCCTTCTGCCCAGAACCCGGCTGGCCCCGGGGCGAACTGAACTTCCCCAAGGCGCTCAACACGGGCAAGGCCTTCCCCGAGAACGAGGTCGCCTGGTCGATGTCTTCGAGCACCAAGGAACCAGTGTCGATCGCGGGCAAGCTGGTGGTGGCCAAGCGCCTTGGGGACCGCCATCAGATCGAGGCCGTGCTGCCGTTCGGGTTGCAGCAGATCGACCGTACGGATGCCTCGGGCAGGACCACGAGGACGTGGGGCGGTGGGGCCAAGGACGTGGGCCTGGCCTACAAGGGTGTGTTGTGGCACAGCGCCCCGGCCGGGCATATCACCGCGCTGACGCTCGATGTGTTCCTGCCCACGGGCGATGAACTCGAGGGCATGAGCAACGGGGTCGTGGTGATCGAACCGGCCCTGGCCATGGGGCAGGTGATCCCGAAAGTCGGGTTCATCCAAGCCCAGGTGGGCGCGGAACTGTCGACCGACCCGGACCGTCAGTCCCACGCGCTGTTCTGGCGCGCAGTGCTCGGGCGATCGTTCCGAGGCGGCGAGTTCGGGCGACTGTGGTCTCCGATGATCGAGGTGATGGGGGCTGCGGATTTCGGCGATGTGACCGAGGTGTCATGGGACATCGTGCCGCAGTTGCAGGTGGCGCTGAGCACCCGGCAACACGTGCGGCTCGGGCTTGGGCCGAAGATCCCGATCACGGATTTCGACGCCCGATCGATCGTGGCCATGATGTACGTGATGTGGGATTGGTACGACGGCGGTCTGACCGAAGGGTGGTGACATGAACATCCACAAGACGCTTTTTCGCGTGACCAACTGGGCAGGGATCCTCACCGCGACGATGGTGTTCGGCGTGACGGGCCTTCGATCCACCGCGACCGGGGCAGAAGGCGGTGCAGCAGCGGCGCCCGGCGGGGTGGCCGCGCCGTTTTCGGCATCGTCGCAGTGTCTGGCGTGTCACAACGGGATGACCGGCGCCGACGGGCGTGACTTGTCGATCGGGGCCCAGTGGCGAGGCAGCGTGATGGGACATGCGGCCCGGGACCCCTACTGGCAGGCAGGCGTGCGTCGCGAGGTCACGGACTTTCCCGAACACCAAACCGCGATCGAAGCAGAATGCAGCATCTGCCACATGCCCATGGATCGCATCCTGCGGCGGCAGGCCGGGGGCCAGGGGGTCATCTTCGCGAACCTGGCGCAGGGCATAGCGGACATGAACGCACCGAACGGTCCCTTGGCCGCGGATGGCGTGTCGTGCACGGTGTGCCATCAAATTCTTCCCGATGGCCTCGGTCAGCGATCGAGCTTCGTGGGGAACTTCGCGATCGACACCACCACGCCGGCCGGGGCCCGCAAGGCATTTGGGCCCTTCGAGGTTGCGTTGGGCCAGACGCGCATCATGCAGTCGGCCAGCGGTTTCGTGCCGCAAGCCTCGGATGTGATCAGAAAATCCGAGATGTGCGCGTCCTGTCACACGCTGTACACGCATACCCTGGCCAAGGGTGCCGAGGGGGCCAGACCCTTCCCCGAACAGGTGCCCTACCTGGAATGGAAGCACAGCGACTACGCCGGCAGCCAGGACTGCCAGGACTGCCACATGAAGGTCGTGCCGCATCCGGCACCGATCGCTTCGGTCATGGCGCCCTTGCGCGACAAGACCGCACAGCACCTGTTCCGGGGGGGCAATTTTTTCCTGCTCGGCCTGCTGTCCCGCCACCGTGCGGAGCTGACACTCGACGCGACGACCGGCGAACTCGCTACCACGCGGCAGGCCACCATGGACCGTCTGGCGACCGAGTCGGCACACCTGTCGATCGATGCGGGCACGGCGTCCCTGTCCGGGGGGCAGTGTGGTTTTACCGTCCGCATCGAGAATCTGGCGGGCCACAAACTGCCTACCGCGTACCCGTCTCGGCGCGTGTGGCTGCACGTTACGGTCACCGATGCCGGGGGCAACACCCTGTTCGAATCCGGGGCCCTGCAACCGGACGGCTCCATCCGGGGCAACGACAACGACGCGGACCCCTCGACGTACGAGCCGCATTACGAGCAGGTGACGCAGGAAGGGCAGGTTGCGATCTATGAAGCCATCCTCGGCACCGTGGATGGCCGCGTGACCACGGGCTTGCTCGAGGCCTCCCGCTATCTGAAGGACAACCGCATCCTTCCGTCAGGCTTTGACAAGGCCGGGGCGGAATTGGACATCGCGGTCGCGGGTGAGGCGCTCGCGGACGCGAATTTTCTGGGCGGCGGGGACCAGATCCGCTACCAAGTCGCGGTTCCGGAAGGACTCGATCGGGCATTCGTGACCGTGCAACTGCGCTATCAGCCGATCGGTTATCGCTGGGCCATGAACCTGAAGGGGGTCGAAGCGTTCGAGCCGCAGCGGTTCGTAACGATGTATCAGGCCACTCCGGGCGAACAAACGGCCGTGACCTTGGCCCAAGTGCGGGCAGAAATCCGGTGACGGTCCCCAGTTTCCGCTACAGCGTGGCTGCCGCGAAGGTGTCGCCCTTGGACAGGTCGCCGGTCTGGAAGCCTTTGAAGAACCAGGATTTTCGCTGGGCGGACGTGCCGTGGGTGAAGGTGTCTGGCCGCACGCTCCCGGTCATGGACTCCTGGATCCGATCATCACCGACCGCGCTGGCCGCGCCAAGAGCCTCTTCGAGGTCGCCCGCTTCCAGGATGTTCATGCGCTTGGCGTAGTGCGCCCACACCCCGGACATGTAGTCGGCCTGCAGTTCCATGCGCACCGATACCTCGTTGTATTCGCGCTCGCTCAGACGACGCCGTGCCTCGTTGACTTGATCGTTGATCCCAAGCAGCGTCTGGATGTGGTGCCCGACCTCGTGCGCCAGGACATATGCCAGGGCAAAGTCCCCAGGGGCCTTGAACCGATCGCGCAGTTCCTTGCAGAATGACAGATCGATATAGACCTTGCGGTCCCCCGGGCAGTAGAAGGGTCCGACCGCGGCCGTGGCATGACCGCACGCCGTATCCACGGCCGCCGTGTACAGCACCAGCTTCGGGGCCTCGTACTGGCGACCCATAACACGGAAGAGTTCGACCCAGGTGGTCTCGGTCTCGGCCAGCACCACGCTCAAAAACTGCGCCAGTTCGTCTTCCTCGGCCGTGGGCTTGTACTCGGCCCCCTGCTGCGTCCCGCCCTGCTGAACGCCCTGCAGGACTTGGCTCGGATCCCCTCCAAGGAACATGATGGCCAGGGCGAGCACCACGACCCCGATCCCCCCGCCCACCACGGCCTTGCCCGAAACGCTGCGACGGTCCTCGACGTTGTCGCTGGCGCGTCTTCCCTTCCACCGCATGGCCTATCCCTCACATCATACCGTGTCGGATCATGGCACCCACCATCAGGACCGTCAATGCCGGGAACTGCGGGCATCCTGTCCCCCCGTCGACGTCGACGCCCCATACCCCCACCCGCCCCAAGCTGTGGCAAGATAGGCAAAGTCCTTCAGGGGAAACCCCATGCGAACGACCGTTCTCGCGATCATCCTCGTGCCTGTTTTCCTGGCATCCTGCACCGATTCCGGCGGCGTCATCGCCCGGGACGTATTTGCAGCCGACACGTCCCCCGCGGACGTCAGCCTACAAGACACCCTCGACGCGGCAGACACGCCGCCCGCAACCTGCCCCGTCCGCTACCCCGACCACACCATCGGCCTGATCGAGTGCCTCGACGGCGCCTTCGAGGGCTACACGCTGTTCGCCCCGATCCGGTCGACCACCACCTATCTGATCGATATGCTCGGACGGGTCGTGCACACGTGGGAAAGCCGCCACACGCCAGGCATGGCCGTGTACCTCGTCGAGGACGGCGCCCTGCTGCGCACCGCCCACGTATCGTCGTTCGGAGGCTTGCCCACGGGCGGAGCCATCGAACGCATCGCCTGGGACGGGACCGTGACGTGGAGCTACGAACATCACGGCGACACGTTCGCGTCCCACCACGACATTGCGCCCATGCCGAACGGCAACATCCTCGTGCTGTACTGGGAGTTCCGATCCGAAGCCGAGGTCATGGCCGCCGGGTATCTGCCCAACGGGGACGTGTGGACCGACGCGATCGTCGAGATCCGGCCCAAGGGCGATCGTGGCGCGGACATCGTGTGGGAATGGCACCTGTGGGACCACCTCGTACCGCCGGGCGAGGCCGCGGCCGATCATCCGGAACTTCTGTACATGGACTACGTGCCGAACGACTGGCTGCACACCAATTCGATTGCATACCACCCGAACTTCGACCAGATCGTGATCGGAAGCCGTAACCTCAGCGAGTTCTGGGTGATCGATCACCAGACGACCACGACCGAGGCCATGGGACACACCGGCGGCCGGCGCGGGCATGGTGGGGACCTCCTGTACCGTTGGGGGCATTCCTCGAACTACGGGGTCGCGCAGGAACAGAAGCTCTTCGGGCAGCACGACGTGCACTGGATCGCCGAAGGACTTCCCGGGGCCGGGGATTTTTTGCTGTTCAACAACGGCACCGGTCGCGGATACTCGTCGGTCGAGCAGTTGTCCCCCCCGGTGGATGCGGATGGCGACTACCCGACGCTGGCCGCGGGCGAGGCCTTCGGTCCGCAGGGGTTCTCGTGGGACTACGTGGCCGTCCCCAAAGGCTCGTTCTATTCGAACCACATCTCGGGCGCCCAGCGCCTTGAAAACGGCAACACCCTGATCTGCACCGGGGATTCGGGCGACCTGTTCGAGGTCACGGCCCAAAGCGATGTCGTATGGCGCTATCGCAACCCCGTGGGCCGCTCGGGCCCCGTGACCCAGGGCAGCCATCCCGCGACCGCGGACGTGTTCCGCGCCATCCGCATCGCGCCTGACGACCCGCGCCTCGCGGGCCGGGACCTGACCCCGGGCCTGACCATCGAAGAGGGGCCGGACGCAACCCCGCCCGAGGGCGAGACCGACCCGGTCGACTGCACGGACAGCAAGGATTGCCGGCTGTGCTGTGCGTCGTTCAACCTCAACGGCTATTCCAAGCTCGTGGATTGGATGACCCCGTGCATCTGCGGCACCACCGACGCCCCCGGGCCCTGTGCCAAGGACTGCGCCCGATGGTTCTGCGCCCCCAT
>CAYRIB010000119.1:0-7481 GCA_964424165.1 uncultured Myxococcales bacterium
TTGAAGAACATCGCCAGGTATCCGAGGATCCCGAAATAGACCATGCCTTCCAGGAAGTAGGAGACGTTCACGCCCCACAGCGCCCGAGGGGCACGCACCAAGTCCCGGAAGGGTTGGATCATCTCTTTCCAGGGATTCGTCTTGCTTGGCGTCGGTTCCAAGGGTTCTCCTCCTTCGTGACGGCCGAGGTCTCAGCATGAATGAAAAGATTGGTCAGCGCGCCGCGCCAGAATCCGGGAGCATCGGCACTACGGACGGCGGAAGGGGCCTCGATCGCGGCACGCGGGCGGGCCGCGTCAAAGCCGCGGCCGTGGACGGTGTGGGCAGAATCGCGGCCAGTTCGTCGTACGAGGTACCCGTGTCCCAACGCAGCGAGTCGCTGTCGCGCCCCACACCAAGGTCCGCAAGCTGAGCCTCGGTATTCGCAATACGCTCGTTGGTCGGAGGATGGGTCGAGAACAGTTCGCCGAGGCTTGCGTCGATGCCCGTCGAGGTCGAGGGTCCCTCCAGCTTCTGCAGATACGAGAAGAAGTCGACCATGCCCCACGGGTTGTAGCCCGTTCTGTAGGCGTAGTCGACGCCCAGGAAATCGGCCTCCACTTCCTGGTCCTGCGAGAACAGAAGGCCGGTCCCGGTCTGGATCGATGCCGAGATGAGTTCGCCCCAGTTCTGCCCACCGAGCAGCGCGCCGAGATTCTCGGCCAGCACGTAGATTTCCAGCGACCGCACCCCGTGACGGGCACTGATGTGGCCGAGTTCGTGCGCGATGACCGACGCGACCTCGGCACCGCTCGTGGCGCTGCGCAGCAGGCCCATGGTCACGTAGACGAACCCGCCCGGCACCGCAAACGCGTTGATCTCTTCGGATCCCACCACCGTGAAGGTGTGCTGCAGGTTCGGGCGGTCGCTTTGCAAGGCAATCTCGGCCCCCATGCCCCGAATGTATTCCCCGATTCGTGGGTCCCCCTGATATTCGGGCATCTGGGCGAGCAGTTGCTGATGGTACTGTGCCCCCATGGCAATCTCATCTTCCTCGGTGATCAAAAGGGATTCCTGCCCGACCCCGGCACAAGCCAGCAGCGGCAGGCACCACGCCACAACCAGACAACGACGCATCCTCAACCTCCCATCCAATGCCACCTAAGAGTATCGAAAACGCCCCCGTCTGACCATGACAAACCGCAAGAAAACGGTTCCATGCGCACCCAATCCGACCCCCGACGCTTTCTTGCATCCCTAGCAAGCGTTCCTTAGACTAGCGCATCGGGACCTCGTGTCCCGTTGGCGCAGGCGACGAATCGCGAGGGATTCATGCGAAATACGATTTCTTTCATCCCGGTAGCCCTGCTACTCCTGTTCACGCTCGGTTGCGGGGGCGACGACGGAGCGTCCCCGTTCATCACCGGGGACGCGACCAACGACATCCCAACCGTGGATGTCCCCTTCCCCGATGGGCTGATGCCACAGGATGCCCTTCCCGACGGACAGGGCTGGGACGGGGCCGATCGCCCGAGCGACGTGATTATTCCGCAGGACCAGGCCGTGGATGACACGCCCCTGCAGGACACCCTGCCCCCTCAGGACATCACGGGCCCGGAGATCGTCGTGCCCGCGGAATGCGTTTTCGACTACGGCTTCCCGCTGACCACCCTGGCCAGACCCGAAACCCCGACCTGGCCGATGCAAACACGGACGGTCGCCGAGACCGATCTTTCGTTGCCCGCCAGCATCGCCTGGGATGACCCCCTGCCCCCTGGCACCTACGAACTGTCGCTGCCCGATCAGCGTGCGTCGATCGTCATGCCGGCTTACTCGGACAACATGCCCTTGTTCAGCCGCGGCCGTGCCTGGACCGTAGACCGCTGCTACGCCACCCCGTCGGGTTTTGTGATCTTGACCGAGGATGAGGCCTGGCAACTCTACAAGGACATCGCCGAGAAGACGACCGGAGTGTCGATGCGGACTGCCACCAACGTCCGCACCGTGGTGGGCATCCGCGGTGCCTACCCCGGCATGTTCCGCTGGCACGGCAACGCCCCGAATTTGTTCAACGACTCGGTGGCCTTGCTGTGGCGCGATTCGGCCGGCAAGCGGCACGTTCGCGAGTTCCCCATCCACACCGACACGGGCGCCCATGACTTTGGCGCGGACTCGAGTTCGTCCTTGCTGCCCAACCGTCGCTATCACCACATCAATGGCTGGCATCGGGCCTACAATGCTTTGCCAACCATCGAATCGGGCTACCACGTTCAGGACGACACCAACAACAACGGTCATTGGGACAGCGACCGCAACGGCTGGCTGCCGCCCTTGAATGAACAGGACTACGAGCGCACGGGATCGGGCCACAACATCCACATGGGTTCGGTCGATGCGCCCTTGGGCGCGGCTTTGGTCGACCTCTGGTCCGCGGGCTGCCAGGTCATTCCGGGCATGGCCAACTGGACCGAATTCATCACGAACGCATGGACCCAACTCAGCGACGAGGTCGACTACTATCTGGTCGATGCGCGCGACATCGACCCCACGGTCTGGGGGGACTGCACTCCCGATGGCTCGCATGCCTGCCCGTTCCGCCTGAACCCGTCCTCGTTCATGATCGAAGGCAACACGACCCTTCAAGGCGAACGCGACTTCGATCGCTACAACTGCTCGAACGCCGACGAATCCGGGCCGGAACTGGTCTACGTGTTCACCACGGATCGCAGCGGGATCCTCAATGTCGAACTGGACCCCGGGCTCGAGGGACTGGAGGAGGTCGATGTGGACATCCACCTGCTGACCGGCGACGACGCCAATGCATGCAAGGTCCGCAGCGACAAATCGTTCGTCACGATGATCACGCCCGGACGTTACCTCCTGATCGTGGACACGTTCGTCGAGGGGGGCAAGGAACTGTCCGGGCCCTTCCGTGTCAGCGGGTCCCTGGAGTAGCAGGCGCCTCGGTCCCCGGCAGCGGAGCCAGCCATCCGGGTTCCACCGGCACCAGGTCCATGATCCCCGAAATGTCCATCTCGATCGTTCGTGCGCCCGTCGCATCGCGTCCAAGCGACACCTGGAAGGAGCCTTGCGCAACCCGGGCCACTGCGGTCACGCCCGCGAACGGGTCGAACCGGTCCAGGGCCGCGCCGATCCGGCCGAACAACTGGCGCAGCACATGAACCGTCCGCGACGAGGCCACGACTTTGGCGGCCCGCGTGCGCCGTTCGATGTCCTGCCATTGCCGGGCCCAAACTTCGGACACGAGGGTTCCAATCCCGCCCCCAGTCGAACCGGAAAGGGCGTCGATCCGGGCCTGTGCCGCACCGGCCCGTTCCTGTGCCATGTCGGCCAACCCGATGTTGCCGAATCCCCGGGCCATCGAAGCCAGACGCCGCATCAGCAGGACCTCGCCGCGATCATCCCCGCCCAGGGTCTGGTGCAGGATGTTGGCCACCAGGAGGCGATCGAGGGCCGCGTCCTTCTGTTTCAGGGACTCTTCGGCAGCGGACGCCATGAACACGGCCGCCATGCTGCCGGGGTCCAAGTCGCCACAGGTCGTGGCCATCGATGCATCCGGGGCGGGCAACAGGGACAGTCCCATGGCACACACGCCCGCAAGGTGACGCGGCGCCTTTCCCGGAAGCGCGCGTTGCATCTCGCCCTGCACCGCGTCCAAGAGGTCGCTGCCGATTCGCTCGGCCTGGGGCCTTGCCTCGTGAATTCGCGTCAGCACGGCTGCGGCCATGGCCATGTCCTTCCACTCGGCCACATGGGCCCCGGTCGAACGAAGCTCCGCAAATCGACGGCTGGCCCGAGCTTGCAAGCGGCCGACGCCATCCATATCCTTGCGGGCCAGGGCCAGGACCCCGCTCAGGGCCAGAGCCTGCCCCTCGGGTCGCACCACCTTCATCTGGAAGAGGGTCGGTTCCCCCTCGGCCCAGTCGAGCAGAGACTGCAAGGCACCTTCGAGTCCCCCGGGCGACGGGTTTGCCACCATGTCCGCCGCTTTGCGTCCCAGACGCCCGAGTTCATGCTCGTCGAGGAAGGCACGGTCGAACGCCGCGACCCGCCCCTTCAGATCTCGAAGCTTCCACAGGGGGCGCAGCAGGCCGTCGGCACTTTCCACGAACCGGCTGATTTCGCGCGATGCCATGTCCGCGGACGGCGCCGTGGCCACGCGTGCAAGCGCACGAACAAGGTCCCCGGGAAGTTGCGCAGCAGCCCGATCCACAAGTTCGCAAAGCCCCCCCTGCAGATTGATGGCCGCCGGCGTTGTGCACGAAAATCCCTCGCGCACCGAGGCCGCCATCCCGGCACCAACCGCTTCGAACAGTGCCTGCACGCCCGCGGCATCATGCTGCAGGATCCTGGCGGCCATGCCGAACTCGCCGGTCAGCAGGCTTTCGACGTTGGCCGCAGCAAACACGGCCGCGAGCGCATGCAGCGCGTCGTCCTGTCCGCCAGACGTCTGACCCGCTTTCCACTGGGCCTGAACACGCCCCTTGAGGACCTCGTGAAACTCCCCGTTGCCCGGCGACAGGGCCGCCAGGGCCGACAGCACTTCGATCACCGACTCCCGTTCAATCGGCGTGGCAACCGCATCCAATGCCTTGATCGGGACCATCGGGGGCACGCCCTCGAACGACTGGGGCCATGCTCGGGCCACTTGTCCCAGGCGTTCGAGCGCACCCGGCCTCGGCGGATTGTCGGGTACGGCCGCACCGTCCGACCATCCGAGCGTCGGTGCCCGCGCGCTCAGGATGCAACTGGCATCCATGCGGGCCTGCAGTTCGTCCCCCACGTCCCGAATCAGTGCCGCGGCGACTGGGGGCAAGTTAGCAGCGGCACCGACGGGGATTGGGTCCCCGCATGGCGGTTGCCGCAGCGATTGGCATAACGACTGCACGGTTCCCATGAAATCCCGTTCGCGAGCTACCGCACCGGGCTTTGCCAGCGACTCGGCCGCCGCACAGTCACCCATCCGCATGGCCATCCGGGCGGCAGCCAACACGATCTCGCGCGGGGCCCCATCCGTCCGGGCCAGGGCCACGGTCACCTCGGTCACGCGCCGCAGCCACGGAACAAAGACCTCGCGGTTGACCGCCAGACCCTCTCGGATCTTGCGCGCCGGATCGATTCCCGCGGGCAGGGGCGCGCGCAGCAACGTCATTGAATCGCGATCGATCTGCCGCACCGCCGACTGCAGCGCATCGAATTCGTCGTTCAACGCCACCGCGGCGGCCACCAGGTCCGAAGCCTTCCACACCGCCCGGTCATTGCCCGAGGCCTTGGGTATTGCGGCACGCACCCGTCCGCCGACACAGGCGAAACCCAGTTTCGCGGCCTGTTCATCCAACCCCCGGACGTGAAGGGCCCCCAAGCCGGCGCAGGCGACCTTGAGCGATGCTTCCGAGGACATGTTGGGAAAGGACGTTCGGACCGTGTCCTCGACGGGCTCCGTGGTCTTCAAGAAGGTATCCACCACTGGATTGGCCGCGCACAGCCGCGAGATCAGCGTCAGCAGAGCCAACATGACAGAGGAAAAACAGTGTTCAGACAGGAAGTTCCGAGCCCCCCTGAGTGCTGCCGCGTCAGCCATGGTTCTCCTTTGCTCGAAAGCCAAGCGTCACGCCTATTATAGACGCGTTCTGCGGGCACACCCGCGCGAGATGACAACCGTTGCACCGAAACGGTGAGAAAGCCTTCTGGCACCACGGCACGAGAGAGCTCACACGCCTCTCATGGTGGACGAGGCGCAAGATCACGTCTGGCAGCGTCTTGGCGAGAGCGCCGGAGGTTCTTGAATAGACTAAGATTTGTGGACCTTGACGCACCTGCAGTAATCCACTATATTTCTGACGATAGCATGGAGGTGTCACAATGGCAGATGGCCCGATGCAGAAAGCGGCCCCATCCGTAGCCAAGACGGTAGACCCAACAGTGGCTCCGGCCAAGAATTCGGATCTGTCAAAGGCCTTGACGGACGCACGCAACCAGAGGGCCTTGGACATGGGCAAGGCCCCGAAGCAGAGCTGGACGCCGTACACCTACGAGAAGCACCCGCGTCCCGATGAACCTCACGGCCAATTCAACTTCCGAATCGAGATCGAGGGGATTGATTGTGGGGGGTTCAAAAGCGTTGACGGCCTCTCGGCCGAGATCGAGGAGATCGAGCACCAAACGGGCATGGATCCCTATCCGCTGAAGCGCCCCGGCCGCAAGAAGTTCGGCAACATCAAGCTGGGCAAGGGCTATTTTTCGAACGTGTCGGTGTGGAAGTGGTTTGAGGATGCCCTCAAGGGTAAAGTGTCCCGCAAGTCCGGATCGATCGTGCTTCTGGCTGATGATGGCGTCACGGAACTGATCCGCTACAACTTCTTCAACGCCTGGCCGAAATCCTGGAACGGATTCAAGCTCGACGGCAAGGGCGCCGACATCTCGGTCGAAGAAGTGGAACTCGTGATCGAGTACATGGAAGTCAAGACGAAGTAGTTTTTCTGCCGCCCCAGCCTTCCTCCGTTCATGGACCTTGAATTGGCACGCACGACATGGTAGAAAATCCCGGTTTGATGACGACTCTCCGGTCGTCCAATGGCAGGACACAGGATTTTGGTTCCTGGAATTGGGGTTCGACTCCCTACCGGAGAACCGGTCAGGGTTGCCCGACAGCGGGCACAGGCATGCTCCTCATTGATGGACAGGTGATTCAGCATGGCGGCAGGCAAAGTGAAGTTGACGCGCAAGGAAGTCAAGGCCCCGGATGAATTCATGAACTGGATGGGCAAGGCCTTCGATTTCTTCAGGGCCTGGGGCAGGTGGATCGTCGGTGGCGTGGTGGTGCTGGTCGTGGTGATCTTCGGGGCGATTCTGCTGTCACGGCACTCGGACAGCCGGAAGATCGAGGCCTCGACCGCATTCCACAAGGCCTTCTCGCCGGTGGTCGCGGCGCAGGCAGCAGTTCCTGCCGGGGATGACGAGGCCGCGCCCGAGGACGTGCTCAAGACCCGGGCCGATGCCCAGAAGAAGTTTTCCGACGCGGTCAAAACGCTCGATACCTTCGCAACGGGCCACAAGGGCACGCCGCTGGCATCCCTGGCGCTGCTGGGCAAGGCTTCGGCAGCCCTGCACGCCGGACAGTTTGAACCCGCCCTCGAGGCCTATCGCGCGTACCTCGCGGCAGACCCTCAGGCGGTCTGGGCTCCCATGGTGTGGGAATCGATGGGATATGCCGCGGATGCTGCCGGCAAGCGCGACGAAGCCGTCAAGGCGTTCTCGGAGATGGGGCGGGCGCCGTCCGCGCTCGTGCGCGGCACCGCGTACCTTCACCTCGGGGACCTGTTCAATCCCGCGCTGCGCATGAAGGCCGAAGATGTTGTCGATGCGCCCAAGGCCCGGGAATACTACGACAAGGCCCTGCAGGAACTGGCGGGCGAGGACCGCACCATGCCCCGGTTGGCAGGCCTCACGCGCAAACTGGTCGAGGAACGCCTTGTGACGTT
>CAYRIB010000120.1:0-7150 GCA_964424165.1 uncultured Myxococcales bacterium
CAGGTTCATGACGTCCAGCCAGGCCCATGAATGCATCATGAGGCCAAGGTCCAATCCGTCCTGCGCGACCCGCACCCCCAGCGTCACGTGGCGATGATGCTCGCCCGCGTCCGAAATCTGATCGGGCAACGAGATCTTCTTGTCCAGCAGCGGACTGATGGCCTTCTTCTCGGCTTCGGTGCGCGTGAAGTACAACACCATCTCGCGCACGCTCTTGGCGTTGAAGATGCTCGGCACGTGCGGGGTCACCTCCCATTGCATGGGCCGCCCCTCGGTCAGCACCGGTTCCAGATGGGCCCCGAGCGCACGCAAACGATCCCGCACCGTCATCCGCTCCACGTTGAACAGGTTGGATGACCACTTGCGTGGCTCGAACGCGTCGAACACCGAATCATCGAATCCCTTGAAGCCTTCCCCGAACGCCACCTGCCCCTCCGATCCGCAATGCGCGATCCGTCAGAACCGCGCCGGTAGTCTAATCGAACGAAGGTCCATTGCCAAGTCGTGATAGATCTCGAACGCTCGACCGGGCTGCTCGAAGTCGGTGGCGAACAGTCGCCGCACCACGCGCGGCGGGACGTGACCATCACGCCAGGCGCAAAACAAAAGTTCGCCAAGGTCGTACCCCAGATAATGCACCAAGGGTTGCAAAACGTCCGGTCCCAGGTCCGACAAGCCCCCCACAAAGCCGTTGTCCTGCAGCATGCGGTCCAGATCGTCGGGCAAGAAGCTCTTGCGCCACTGGCGCGCCCGATGCCAGGTCACGATGCTGCCCGCCAGAAAAAGGCCCGGCGAAATCACGTCGTCGTCGAACAACTGACGGGCCGCCTCTTCGCGCAGGTTGCGCAGCCGAGGGGGCTTGCGCTTGGGGTTAAAGACCTTGGCCCCGAAATACCCCACGGCCTCGTGCAGAATCCGCGAATACAAGAAGTCCCG
Organism: uncultured Myxococcales bacterium; assembly: GCA_964424165.1. Classification (GTDB taxonomy): domain Bacteria; phylum Myxococcota_A; class UBA9042; order DTJE01; family DTJE01; genus CAYRIB01. The sequence continues at coordinate 937 of CAYRIB010000120.1, forward strand.
CGGGTCCTGCGGGGTGGCGCGTCCGGCCAGACGCGCCTTGAGGTAGTGGGCGGCCTCTTCGGCCATGTGCGTGGGCACCAGGCTCGCCAGGTACACGATGCGCTGTTCGGGCAGGCACAGGGATTCGCCCGCGGACACGTGTTCGGACACCTGGCGCCAGACCTCTTCGCCCATCAAACCCGCGACGCGCCCAAGCTGCTCGACGTCAGCGGGACCGCACACGGTGACGCCTTCGAGCACGGTGCGATGGGGCAGACCGAGCACGCGCGACAGGGCATGCACGTAACGGCCGAATTCCCGCCGCAGCATGGCGGTGTCCCCCGACCGGATCGAGGAATGTTCGCCGGCCATGGCATCGAGGAACGACTGCTGGGCCACGATCGGGGAACTGGCCGGCAGCACGAAACGGTCGGGCGACAATTGCACCACTTCGACCATGTCCTCGATGCCGCGATCAGCCATCGCCAGGTACACGCGGTCGAGGTTTTGGTGAATCGTGAGGATGCGCACGTCGAGGTTCAGCCGACCGGCCGCCAACCAGAACTGCTGCGGCAGGTGCGAGGGCGACAGATGGGCCTCGCCCATCAACACCGCCAGACGTTGGCGGGGATTGGCTCGCATGTCTTCGGCCAGGCGCCAGGCCATGAAGGTGTCGCGCGAAAACACGGTCGAACACTGGGTGGCATCCGCGTCCAGGGCAAGGATGCGTCCGCCCCGACGACGGACATAGTCGAAGATCGGCTTGAAGTTCGGCCACACCTGGTAGGACGGCCAACTGCGGGCGTACTCGATCCGCCGCAGAAAAACCTCTTCGGTGATGCGTTCGGCCAGGTAGTCGTTGACGGCCTTCTGATGGCGGGCCTGCACGAACTCCAAGCCCACGGTCAGGTGCTTCGAGCGGATGTTGCGCAGAATGCGAAGAAAGCCGCGTTGGGACTGGCGCAACGAGTGATAGTCACCCACCAGGATCACGCGGGCCTTGCGGATGGCGGCACGCAGGGCCTTGGGCGTCGATGGCTGCCATTCGGGTGGAATGGATTCGTCGAGCTCGCGCTCGTAGGTGTCGATGTCCGCGCGCGAAAAGCGGGTCGGAGAACTGGTGTATTCGCGGATCCGGCGCTCGTTGGCCGCGTAGATCTGGTGCTGCAACGCACGGATCCGCTTACGCGCCTCCATCGCCTTCTCCCGTGATCAGTTCAGCGCAGCCTCGAGAAGTCCGCCACCGGGGCACAGCAACAGGGCCACGGCCTCGATGTCGGGGGCCGGGGGGCGATCCGCGGTCAGGGGGGCGACCTTGGCGCGAATCGCGTCGTACGCCGCGACCACTCGTCGTCCAGGGCGCAGAGGTGCTCTCGCATCGAGGCCCGCGGCCGCGGCCACCCCTTCGATGGCCAGCACGTTGCGCACGTTGGCAACCACGGCGCGCGCCTTGAGCGCCGCGGTCATGCCCATGCTCACGTGGTCTTCGCGGTTCGCGCTGGTCGGGATGGAATCCACGCTGGCCGGGTGCGCCAGGATCTTGTTTTCGCTGACCAGCGACGCGGCCGCCACCTGCGCGATCATCAGGCCCGAACACAAGCCCGACGAGGGGGCCAGAAACGGCGGCAGACCGGACGACAACGCCGGGTTCACCAACTGCTCGATCCGCCGTTCGGAAATCGAGGCCAGTTCGGACAGGGCGATGGCCAGCAGGTCCAGGGCGATCGCCACCGGCTCGCCGTGGAAGTTGCCGCCCGACAGGATGTCGCCGTCTTCGAACACCAGGGGGTTGTCGGTCGCGGCGTTGATTTCGACGGTCAACACTCGGCGCACGTGGTCGAGGCTATCGCGCACCGCCCCATGCACCTGGGGCATGCAGCGCAGCGAGTACGGGTCCTGGACCTTGCCACAGGCCCGGTGCGATTCGCGGATCTGGCTGCCTTCGAACATGGCGCGCAAGGCCGCTGCTGACGCCACCTGGCCCGGATGCGGGCGAGCCGCATGGATGCGCGGGTCAAAGGCCGCGGGCGTTCCCAGCAAGGCCTCGACCGACATGGCCCCGGTCACGTCCGCGGCCAATGCCAGGTGCAGGCCTTCATGCAATGCAAGGCATCCGACCGCGGTCAGGACCTGTGTGCCGTTGATCAAGGCCAGGCCTTCCTTGGGCGCCAGCGCGACCGGGGCGATGCCCGCGTCGGACAGGGCGCAGGCCGCGTCGCAAATCTGGCCGCGGTATTCGACCTGGCCTTCGCCAATCAGGGCCAAGGCCATGTGAGCCAGGGGCGCCAGATCCCCCGACGCGCCTACGGACCCGCGGCTGGGGATGCGCGGGTGAACACGCGCGTTGAGCATGGCGATGAGGGTGTCGGCCACCACGGGGCGCACCCCCGAATAGCCCGTGGCCAGCACGGCCACGCGCAGCAGCATGGCAGCCCGCACAGCGTCGCAAGGCAATGGTTCGCCGACCCCGCTGGCATGGCTGCGCACCAAATTGGTCTGCAGCGTGGCCAGATCGTGGCTGTCGATTCGGACCTCGGCCAAGGCCCCGAATCCCGTGTTGATGCCGTAATGCGCCAGACCGTCGGCCAGTCGCGCCTCGACGCGCGCACGCCCCTGCTCCATCCGCACGCGTGCCTGGGGCGAACAGGACACCGGTGCCCCGTTGGCCACCCGGACCACGTCTTCGATGCTCAGTTCTTCGCCTGCAACCACTGGTTTCATCATGTCAAAGCCCCCCAGACTCACGCGATTCTAGCGCATCCAATCCGGGATGGCGGCCCTGATTTCACGAGGCCTCGTGAAATTGGTTGACACGCCCCATGGCGACCGCTATCATTCCCTTCGCTTGACGCCTGGCGGGCGAATAGCTCAGTTGGTAGAGCATCGGCTTTACACGCCGGTGGTCACAGGTTCGAGTCCTGTTTCGCCCACTGAGTCGGCCGCAGTGCCGGGTCTTTGAATCATGGGGTGGTAGTTAAGTCGGTTATAACGCTGGCCTGTCAAGCCAGAGGGCGCGGGTTCGAGTCCCGTCCACCCCGCCACGAGACACCATGGCATTCGATATTGCACGTGCCCTCGGGGTCATCCGCAGCAATCCCACATCGTTCCTCGATCGCCTTTTGTCTTACATGTACTTCGCGGATCTCGACATCGTCGAACAGTCGGAATGGGATCATTTCGGCGGGGGCGTTGCGATCATCGGATCCAAGGGCAGCGATGCGTTCGATCGCGGCGTGCTGATGACCTGCCCGCTGCCGTCCGGGGGCGTGGATGCGTGCACGGATGAGCCCATGCCCCTGTCCCGCCAGATGGACCTGGTGCGTCTGGTCGACCTGATGGCCAAGCTGTGGGCCGCCAGCGAATTCATCCCGGCCCAGTACCAGCGCTGTTTGCACGTGGCGATCTACCGGTCGGGGCCGTTTGCCGAGGCCCTTGGCGGCATGGTCCGCCGCATCGCGCCGTTGCGTTCGCGGTTCTATTTGATGCATGCGCCGGTCGGCGAGGTGCCGATTCTGTCCGGCCAAAGCCACGCGGCCGTGGTGTTCGAGACCCGGGCCAAGGCCCCGCACGCACGCCTGACCGAAGGTTCCCTGCTGCGTCTGCGTGCGATTCCCCGGCATGACGATCCTTGTCCTGCCCGTTTCCTAACGACGTTCCTCGACGAGGCGCATCGCATGGGAACCGAGGCCGGTCTGCGGATCGTGGAACTGTGGCCGGCCTATGGGTCGGATTTTGCCCCGCCGCTGCAGGTGGACTTCGTGGCGCTCGACCCGGCCCGGGGCGTGTCACTGCCTGGGAACTGGACCACGGTCGAAGGGTCAAACCCCGTGATGGGCAAGCGCCCGGGTTTGCACGAGTCCCTGCTCACGGCGCACACGTTCCTCGCCGCGCTCGACGAAGAGGTCCGCCGCCACTGGATGGATGACGCCGGTCCTGCCCCAACCATGGCATGTGTGCCGGTCGCCCTGTCGCGCTGGGAGGATTCGGTGCAACTCCTGGTGGAATTCGCGATTCCGGCCCGGCCGTTGCGCCACCCCGAAGCGTCGGCCGAAGCGATCGTGGCCGCGGCATCGGCCCGGGCGATATCATCACGATGTCCCGGTCACGCCACCATGCTGTTTGGTGGCGAGCCCGCAAACCCGGTTGATGAGGCATCGAGCATGGACCCGGCCTGGCCCCTGACTGCAACGAGCATCGCCGATGGGGTGGGAGCACGCGCGGCTTTGATGGGGCCGCGCCTGTCCGAGGTGATCGCGGACCCGGGCGAAACAGGGTTACGCTACGCCAAGGCGTACCTGGAAACCCTTCGTCGTCTGACGGATCGCACGTAGCAAGAGGATTTTTGAGATGGGCTGCCTGCCCGGCGCACAGGTCCTGTTGGACGACCCGGGATGGTCGCGACGCCTCGCTGGGATGCGATATGCCCTGCTGTGCCATCAGGCCTCGGTCGACCAGGACGGGCATCACGTATTCGATCGGCTGTGCGCAGACCCGGTTTTGCGCCCTGAGTTTCTGCTGGTCCCCGAACATGGCCTGTTCGGTGAGGCCATCTACATGGAACCGGTTGCCGATTGCGTGGATGCACGCCTGGGGGTACCGGTGCGCAGCCTCTACGGCGATTCGGTGCAATCACTGGCGCTGTCTGCGTCGTGGCTCGACGGTGTAGACGCCGTGGTGTGCGACCTGCAGGACGTAGGGGCGCGCTACTACACCTACGCGGCAACCATGGCCATGGCCATGGATGCCTGTGCTGCCGCGGGCGTTGCGTTCGTGGTCGCGGATCGGCCGAATCCGATCGGGGGTTGTCTGGTCGAAGGCAATCGCGTGCTCCCCGTCTGTCAATCGTTCGTTGGCCATTTATCGGTGCCGAACCGTCACGGCATGACCGTGGGCGAACTGGCGCACTGGCACGCCCGCACCACGAAAAGCTCGCTCGACCTCACCGTAATTGCATGTCCCGGGTGGTCGCGCAATCTGCAATGGCTGGACACGGGCCTGCCGTTCGTGCCGCCGTCCCCGAACATCCCGAACTGGGAAACCGCGCTGGTCTACCCGGGGATGTGCCTTCTCGAAGGCACGAACCTCAGCGAAGGCCGCGGCACTACCCTGCCCTTCTTCCTGCTGGGGGCCCCGTACGTGACCGACCCCTGGGAATGGGCACAAGCGCTCGATGCCGAAAGGGTGCCGGGGGTGGCCTGGCGTCCAACCTACTTCTGCCCCGGGTCGGACAAGTGGGCGGGGCAGCGGTGCGGTGCAGTGCAACTGATCGTGCGCGACGCAGCGGCATTTCGTCCGCTGCAGGCGGGGCTCGCGGTGCTGGTCACGGCACGGCGCCTGTACCCGGAAGCGTTCGAGTGGCGACGCGAGGCTTACGAGTTCGTGCGGGATCGTCTGGCCATCGATTTGCTGCTCGGGAACCCGGCGGTCCGCGCAGGCATCGAGGCCGGGGCCTGTTCGCGGGACCTGGCATCGGCCATGCAGACCGAACGCGACGCCTTTGTGGCCGATCGGGAACCCGACCTGTTGTATGGGAAAATTGCCGATGTCTGAAACGAACCGCCCAAATCACAGCACGATCCTGTTCGGGGGCAGCTTCGACCCGCCCCATTGCGCCCACGTGATGGTGGTGTCCTACCTGCTGTCGTGCACCGACGCATCGGAAGTCTGGGTCGTTCCCTGTTTCGATCATGCGCTGGGGGCGAAACGTTCGCTGCCATTCGAGGCCCGCATAGACATGTGCCGCCTGGCCTTTGCACCCTTTGGTCAGGCCGTGCGCGTGATCGACGTCGAGGCCCGCCTGCCACGGCCGTCCTACAGCGTAGACACCGTTCGCCATCTGACCGCCGCCCATCCGGACCGACAATTCCGGTTCGCGGTGGGCACGGACATCTGGAACGAACGCCATCGGTGGAAGGAATTCGACGCCCTTTCGCAGCTTGCCCCCTTGGTGATCCTGGCGCGACAGGGTGCCGCGGCCGACGTCGCGACGCGAGGGCCGCAGTTCCCGGCCATCAGTGCCACCGCCATCCGCGAAGACTTGCGCCTCGGGCGCGACGTGTCCGACCGGGTGCCTTGTGCCGTGCTCGACCTGATCCGGAGGAACCACTGGTATGAACGCGACTGAGACCCCGCTGCCCGACGTGGTGATCGTGGGTTCGGGCCGTGCCGGCACCGGGCTGGCCCTGGCCCTGTCACAGGGGGGCGTGGCGGTTCGAATCGCGAGCCGGGGTCGCCG
>CAYRIB010000121.1:0-2598 GCA_964424165.1 uncultured Myxococcales bacterium
GGAAAAAGTGCTTTACACGGGCGCGGAAGTTGGTGTAAATTCCGCCTTGCCTTTGGCGTGGGCCCGTAGCTCAATGGTAGAGCAGCGGACTCTTAATCCGTTGGTTGAGCGTTCAAGTCGCTCTGGGCCCACCACGCAGAACCGTCACTCCGCGTACAGCGATGTCCAGCACAGGTGAATGTCCGAACAGGATGTTGCGGCCTCCGCACATTCGAGAGCATCCTCATCCGGTTCGTTCGGAGCCTCCTCGCAACTGTGCAGGCACGTGTCCATCGTGTCCTCTTCGGGGCAGGTAGACACCACGCCCTCGCAAAACTCGTCGCAGGGATCCCCGGACGGGGTGGAACCGCCGTTTTCGGTCGAACTCGGTCCGCCGTTGTCGTCGTCGTTGTTCGCTGCGGTCTCGCATCCCATGCCCAATACTGCGATGATGCCCACCGAAATGACGAAGAACAGGACTTGCCGTGCCATGCCAATGCCTCCTTGTGCGATGTCATGTCCCCTGCAATCGCGGCAAATCGCCACGTTGACCGCAGGGCCCCCGAAATCTGTAAGACTCAATGATTATATCAGATGCACCACGGGAAGTGACAAGAATGCGGCACGGATTCAGTCGACCTTCTCTTCGATGAATACCCGGGCCCTCAGCAAGACCAACGGATCGTCCGCGGCCACGGCGCGATGCACCCGACGATAGGTCGTAACACGACCGTCCGCCTCGCGACGGCTTTCGGACAGGGACAGCAGCCCGGCCCGGTTCAGCGCGGACAGCAGGCGCTCGAACGACCCTCGATCCATCTGGCTTTCGTGAACCAGTTCCCCATACAGCCGACCGCTCGCCTCCCCGTCGATGGTCCGCACCGTGGCGAGGATGGTGGCAGCCATCTCGAGTTCCAACCCCGACAGGGGGCGGAAGCGCCGACTTTTGCAGGCCAGGGGACGACAATGATCGCAGCGGCCACAAGAACCTTGGGAGACCTGACCGTAGGCCCGAATCAGCGCGTCGTGTCGACATCCGCCAGCGTCCAGGAAGGCTTCGACCTCGTCCACCAACCGGTTGCGAAGGGCCGAAATCCCCGCCCAGCGTGATTCCCAGGAGTTGTGGGTCAGGTCCAGATGACCCGCGGCACTGCAGGTCACCGCCCCGGCCTCGCAAAGCGCATCCACGGCAGCGGTGACCACTTCGGGCTCAGGCCCGGCCAGGGCCTCGAAGGCGTCGCGGTCCATGCCTTCCGGCGGTACCTTTGCCAATACCTCGCGCAACTGCGATGCATCCCACCGCGACATGCCTGCCAGCGAATCCCGGGCATCGCGATCCGTCGGCGTCACCAGCAGCAACGCGCGGGGATCCTGTTCGCCGTCCAGACAGGCCAGGTCCGACACCCATCCGTCCAGGGACGCGGGCAATCCCGCGTGCACCAGCAACCGGATACCACGACCAACCGGCATGTCGTTGATCGCCCCTGTGGTGATCAGAGTATCCGCATCACCCGTCAGGAACCGCTGCATCTCAGTCTTGCGCTCGCGCGCCCCAAGCCCACGATGCACCACGGCCACGCCCGAGTGCCGGACCAGCCCCGAAGCCAGAAGCAGGGCCTCCTTGCGGGTAGGCACGCGAACCACGGCCGGAAGGTGCGAAGGTACCTCGAGGATGCGCAACAGTTCACGCGCCCGGCCCGCTCGCGACGACCGCCAGACCTCGATCGCCGGCCCGGGCAAGACGCTGAGGGTCCTGAACACACTCCATGGCGGACCCCCGAGGCATCCCGACACCATATCCTGCAATGCCCGACTAGCCCCGGGCATCCCGCCCAGGATCGGGACGCTGTCGAGCAAGGCCGACAAGTCCTGCACACGTGCCCACGCACTGCGATACCCCGCCCCACCCGCGACGAGCCGCGAAGCCTCCTCGATCGCAAGCAGCGTGGGTTGGCCCTTTTCGAGCATCGCGACGACCCCGGGTACCTCGAGCGCATCCGGCGTCACCGCCAGAAAGTCGAGCTGGCGCGACAGATACGCCTTGCTGGCGGCCCGCAACGCATCGCGCTCACGGTCCGGATGCAGGCAGTCTGCATGGTATCCGGCGGCATCCAAGGCCGTGACCAAGGCCTGCGTTCGATCCGGCGTGTTCACGATCACCACGGCACACCCGTCCCGGGCCAAGGTGGCCGACTGCCATGCAGCCGCGACCTCAGGCAATGGCGCCCCCACGATCAGGGCGCGCCCGCCGCGTGCTGCCTGCCGCGCGGCCTGCACCACGATCGGCGATGCCCCGGACTGCTGCAGGGCCTCGCCCGCACGCGACCGGTCCCGCGAGGCCGGCGTCGAGGTAACGGATGGCGTCCCCGCACGCACAGGGGATGACGATGAACTTGGGACCGGGGCAGCATTCCCCCGCCGAGCCAGACCCACCACCTCACGCACATAGGCCTCGATCCGGGCCATGAATTCGGGCAACGTGCCGTCGCCCCGCTCCATTCTCTTGAGATCCCGCTCCCATTCGCCGGTCATGGCCGGACTCTTGACCTTCTCGTTCACCACGTCGATCAGGGCACACCCCTTGTCCGTGGCACGCAGGGATTTGCCCTTGCGCTCGGC
>CAYRIB010000121.1:2698-7145 GCA_964424165.1 uncultured Myxococcales bacterium
CCTTCTTCGATTTCTTTCGACGCGACGCCGTCTTCGCAGCTCCCCCGATGTCGAGCACCTTCCACCCGGCCTGAGTGACCACGGTCCCCGATGCCCGGAAGCGGTCGCACGCCTTTGGCGAATCCACCTGGGTCACCACGGTGGTGACGCGCGTTCGGAAGTCGGCGTGATACGCCATGAGCAGGCGACGGCACACAAGGTCGTACACGCGTGCCTCGCCCTCCTGCAGCGCGCGGTCCCCGGGGCGAACGGCCGTGGGGATGATCGCGTGGTGATCCGTGACCTTGGAATCATCCACGAAACGTGCGGTCAGGGGCGTCTTTCCGCTGCCCGGGGCCACGAGACCCGGATAGCGGGAGGCGATGGCGTCGACCACGGGGCCGAGGCGGACCGCCACGTCCGCGGACAGGTGCCGGCTGTCCGTGCGCGGATAGGTCAGAAGCTTGTGCTTTTCATACAAGGCTTGGGCGTGCCCAAGCACCTCCTGGGCCGTCATGCCATACAAGCGGTTGGCGTGGCGCTGCAGTTCGGTCAGGTCGTACAACAAGGGTGCGGGCTGCGTCCGATCGTTGCCCGCGCATGAGATGACAAGCCCCTCGCGCCCCAGACAACGGTCGCGGATTTGGCCGGCAAGTTCGCCATCCGCGGGCAGGCGATCCGCCTTGCGGCCATCGTCCTCGACCCGCGAGGGGTCGAACCAGGTGGCCTCATACGAATCCGCAGGCCCCTGTCCGAACGTGGCGTGTACCTCGCAGTACCTTTCCGGCACGAATGCCCGTATTGCGCGTTCACGATCCACCAGGATGGCCAGCGTCGGGGTCTGCACGCGCCCGACCGACAGAACCCCTGGACCGTGCCGCAAGGAATAGGCCCGCGACAGGTTCATGCCAACCAGCCAGTCCGCCCGGGAGCGCGCCTCGGCGGCCTGCGCCAGTGCATCGTAGTCCGAGCCGGGGCGCAGGGCCGCAAACCCCTCGCGAATGGCGTCCGGGGTCAGTGACGAGATCCACAGGCGCTCGACCGGCTTGTTGCATCCGGCCAAGGCGTAGACGTAGCGGAAGATCAGTTCGCCCTCGCGTCCAGCATCGGTGGCACACACGACCCGCTCGGTCTCGGGGTCGTTGAGGATCCCGCGCACGGCCTCGAAATGGTCCGCGGTGCCAGGCAGGACCTTGAGCTTCCAGTCGCCCGGGATCATGGGCAGCCGCTCCCAACGCCAGGCCTTCCAGGCCGCCTCCATCTCGGCAGGCTCCGCGATCCCAACGAGATGCCCGATGGCCCAGGTCACCACATAGTCGTTGCCGGCCAAGGCCGCTGGCCGGCGGCGGTCTGCCCCCAGCACGGCCGCGATGTCCCGCGCCACCGACGGCTTTTCGGCAATGACCACGATTGCCACGTGCTACCTCCGATCCTTGGACAACACGACGCCGCGTCGTACCACGGCTCGACCGCTACGCCCGTCCAGACGCACCTCGCAAGGCTCGGGCAGGCGAACGTGAACGAGATGCCCGGTTCTGCGCACGGCACTTTGGCAGTGCAGCCAGTTCCAGTCCACGAAGCCTGCGGGGGAGTCGTGGCGCACCTTGAGATACCCCACGTTCATGGCCACGAGATTGTGGAAGAAGTGGCTGCCCTGCGAGGCCTCCACCCGGAAGTCGGGCAGGTCGACCTCGATCAGGACCCGAGCCTCGCTGATGTCGGCCCATGCCACCGGAACGCCCAGGAATCGGTCCCGGGACCCCCATCGTCCGGGGCCAATCAGGATGTAGCCCCTTCCCTGCTCGCGCAGCTCGGTGTTGATCGCCGCGATCTCATGGCGCATCGCCACGGTCTCGGTGGGTGTGAAACGGTTCGAATCCACGTAGACGATGTCTGCGAGCCCCGTGAGCACCCCGTTGCCCAGGGCCTCACAGGACCATGCCAGCACCAGGGGATCCAGGCCCGGCCGCACCTCGGGGACCGTGACCTCCTGGTAACTCACGTTGAGGGGCCTGATCTGCAACAGGAAGAACTCGGGCTTGTCACGGTCCGGCCGCCGAGTCAGATTCGCCGCAAACTCGATCTCGACCGGGGAACCGAGCGCGGTCTCGCCGATTTCGAGCAGGTCGACCAGCAATTCAGGCAACGGGAACGTGCCGTACTTGAGAACATTGGAAAAGGTCACGACCCTCGGGCCCGCACGGGTCAGCCCATCGACCAAACGATTGTTCTCGAAGTCCCAGGACGAGGCCACGTGCTGCAACGTCTGATGGCTTTCGGCCAGGGCCAGATCGCATCGCTGCAGAGTGCCTTCCTCGCCCTGCCGCAGGGCCTCGGCCTTTGCATCCAGACGCAACGCCCAGAAGGCCTTCTGACTGCTGCCAAAGAGGTCCCCGGGCGACAGGATGTCCACGGCCGGTCGCCGCGGACAGAAGCGCAAACTGTGCCCGCCTTCCATCACCAACTTGCCCAACCCCAATGCGATCGACGCAATCCCTTCGTCGGGCCGCATCGACCCCGTGGGATAGAAGTTGTGGGATTGCGCCACCCCCGAGCAGTCCGGATAGAAGTGCTCACCATGCGGAGCCCCGGCCATTTCCTGAATGATGACGGCCATCTTCTCGTCCTGCAGGGCGAAGTTGGTGCCACGGATGTAGTCGCGGCCCTGGCGCTCGAACACGCTCGCGAACACCAGTTTGATGGCCATCACCAAATCCTGAACGCGGACCTCGATGTCCGGGTGGTTGTTGGGCAGCATGTAGGTCTTGTAGACGCCCGCAAAGGGGCTGACCATGGAATCCTCGAGCAGACCCGAAGACCGGACGGCCAGGGGATGATGCACCTGCCGGGCCAGGGTCTGCAGCCGGGCGATCAGCACCGGCGACAGTTCCCCGGCCAGGAACGCCTCGCGTATGGCCGCATCCGGCTGGTCGGTCAGACTGGCATCGAGCGCGTTGCGCGACAGGAAGTCGTCCCACTCCTGCGTCCCGATAATCGCGGTCGCGGGCAAGGTCACGGTCACGTCCGGATAGCGATGTTCGTAGTCCAGGGCGTGCACCAACGCGTTCAAGAAGGCCAGCGAGCGTCCCTTGCCGCCCAGCGACCCCTCGCGCAACCGCACGATCTGCCCGCGCCCCGCCCCCTCGTAAGCCGTGACATCCACCACCCGACCGCGATTGCGCGCCTTTTCCACTTCATCGAACAGACCGATGAGAAAGTCACGAATCGCCGCCGGACCAGGGAAGTCGCTGATCTGCAGAGGCTCGATTTTGCGGGCGTAGGCCACCTCGCCGTGCGCGATCAGCCAGGCCGAATAGTGATTGCTGGCCGCGTGAAACATCAGCGAGGCGTCGGGCACCGTGCGCAACAGCGCCATGAACTGCACCATGGTCCCGGCCCGAGCCAACTCCGTGCCGTCCTGCATGCGGAACACGAAATCCCCGAAACCAAGTTCCTGCAGCAGAAAGTCCTGCAATTCCTGCATCAGGTAGGGCGAATCCTTGTGCAGGAAACGCGCGTTGAGGCGCTGCGCCTCGTGGGCCATGCGATCGTCCGACGACTGGATTAGCACGGGAATGCCGCACCGATCGGCCCGGACCTGCGCAATGAACTGCACGCCCGCAGTCTCGTCGAGGCGCCCGGCACGCTCGTAGGCGACATCCGTGACGATGCACAACAGGTTGTCGCGGTATTCCCGGTAGACCCGCAGTGCGGCCGCGAAGTCGTGCACAAGGACAATCTTGGGACGCAGGCGCATGCGCATGCGGCGATAGATCTCGCTGCTTTCCTCGGCGATCAACTGGCGCGTCTGGCGCATGACCGCGGCATAGAGCACGGGCAGAAAGCGCGAGTAGTACTGCACCGTATCCTCGACCAGCAAGATCACCCGGACCATGCCGTTACGGGTATCCTCGGCCAGATTCTTACGGTCCTCGATGGTCTTGACCATCGCCAGGAATACCTTGTTGTCCCCGCTCCACAAAAAGACCTCGTCGAACACCGCGAGTTGTTCGCGATGCGTCTCGAGTCGGGACAGTTCCACGGGATTGTTCAGCAGCAGCAACACCGGCAGATCCGGCTGAGCCTGCTTGATTTGCGTGGCGAGGTCGAACGGTGACACCTCCCCGACGCGAAGGGTGGTGATCACCAGGTCCATCTTGCGCGACTGCAGCACCCTTAGGGCCTCGGTTGCAGTGGGAACGTTGGTGATGCGTGGCGGAGAGCTCAGGTCAAGGGCGCGGTAGTCCCCGAGCACCTGTTCGGCAAGAACACTGTCCTGTTCGAAGATGAAGGCGTCGTAGAACGTGGACACGAGCAGGATGTCGTGGATGCGATACTTCATCAGGTCGTGAGCGGTTTCCTCACGGAACTTGAACCGATTGAAGGTGCCGACCAGGTCGTTGCGATCCACATCCGCCTCCCAACGCCGCATGGTAGCGTGAAAGGACGATGAGGGAAATTGGAGGCT
>CAYRIB010000122.1:0-6962 GCA_964424165.1 uncultured Myxococcales bacterium
CGCGCTGCAGCAGGTCGAACCGGTTGGCATAGCGCAGCACCCCGGAATACGTCGTGCCATAGGACTTGTCCCAGGCCGCACGCTCGCTGCGGAAATAGCCGAACCGATCCATGTCGAAGTCCGAATACGCCAGCGGCTCGTACGCGTCGTCGGTCGCGTGATCGACCTTCATGAACGCGGTGCGCGCCTTGATGCGCTCGCTCACGCATTCGAAGAGCCCGCCCGTGTACCAGGGGTAGTACCAGCAGATCGGGATGATTCCGTAACCCTCGAGTTCCTCGGTTCCCGCTGCCAACACGTGCTCGCTCACGAAGTCCATGTAGCCCTGCTCGAACAGAAGCCGGGGCTCCTCGCTGGGGTCCGCGGCTTCGCCCTCGTAGTTCGTGAACGATACGCTCTGCAGCAGGGACCCCAGAGTGAACTGCCGGTTCGACACCTGGGTGTTGCCCCACTGCACTCGGATGTGATCCCGTTCCCACCACAGCCGATCCGTGGTGTTCTCGGACTTCACGTTGGTCCGCTCGCCCGTGTTCGGGTTGTACTCCCACATGATGTCCACGTGGGCCGTAATCGGGAACGCTGCCACCACCCCGCTCTTGTCCATCCAGATCGGGGCGCCGTCGCGCAGGTACTCGCCACTGCAACTGCACGTGGTCTGTCCGTCGATCGGCACGCCGTCCGTGTCGCAGTAGGCACGGCCCGTTGCGCACCGAAGCGTGGTATCCGTGTCGACCCGTGGCGAACCGTTGTACTCGCCCTCGGTGAAGGTGTAGGTGCGATAAAAGAACAGCGTGTTTTCCTGGATTTCGAAAACCCCGCGTTCCATCTGGCCCATGTCGCCCACGAACGTGTAGGCCGACGCATAGGGTGCCTGGATCACGGTCTGCCGCATGTACCATTCCGCCGGCGACCCGTCGGCGTTGTACAGCAGGTCGGCCTTGGCCACCAGGTTCGCCTGCACCCGGTCCACCGTACCCACGCTCTGCGCGCACCCCGCAATGGCCATGATCGCGAGCGTTGCCAGCCGCATCCGAGTGGTCATGTGACACCTCCCAAAAGCCGGTCGCCAATTCGTCTTGCTGATCGGACGTCCAGACATGGCAACCTCCCTATATCCTCATGCTGCTCATGACTTCGTAAACCGTGCGCATCTGATCGAGCACCTCGATCGCCTGACGAAGCGCAGTCTCGGCCGTCAACCGCTCGTCACCGGTCGTCGAGGCCCACTGCGCCTTGAGCAGGTTCGCCCGGTCCACCAGCGCCACGTTCGGCGAATACCAGTGATCCTGGTACGACGGGGCCCAGACCAGGTACGTCTTGCCCGCGAAGGGGTCGGTGAACTCCCGTGCCGTGGTCTCCGCCGATTCCCCGATGTCGTAGCAGTTGCCACTGCCCTTGATGCAGATCGAGAAGGAATCCAGGAACGACGGGTCAAACGACGCGGGGATATACGCCATCCCATACAGCATCAAATACAAGTCCATCGTCAGGTTATCGATCGACGGTTCGAGCAGCGGCGTCGAGGCCTCGTACAGGTAGGGGGTCAACAACGCGTTCTCGTCGTTCACGCCGTCGGGATTTTCAGGTTCGAAATAGCGCCGGGGCTGGGCTGCGCCGTCTTGCACGACCCAGGCACCCCGTTCCTGATCCCCCGCCACCTGACCGCCGAACAGCTCGGTCAACTGCCGCTGATACAGGGTGTTGAACCCGATCGAAGTGCCCACGCCGATGTCGAGCTGCTCACCCACGAAGTCCGTGGTGAAATACACGGTCGAGTCCGTGAGCGTCATGATTGCGGCCAGCTTCTCCCAGAAGCTGCCGATCCACAGAGCGTGGTTCCAGTAGAAGTAGCCCGCGTCGTCCATGAACGTGGTGAACGGGTACTTGCCGCTGCCCAGGGATACGTCGAGTTCCGAGCCTTGGACCCCCGGGGTGTAATCCACGTTCCGATAGGTATTGGTGTCCGCGTCGAGCACGTAGCTTCCCGGTGCAGGCGACGTGATGGCGTTGGCCAGCAGCTCGAAGCCGGTTTCGGAGGCGCGTCGCAGCCCCCATCCCATCAGGTGCGTGTTGGCCCAATAGCCGCGCCAGTCGTAGTTCTTGAAGATGTGCGCGAACAGGGCGTAGTACATCCCTGCCCCGCGCATGCGGTCCATGTAGCGCGTCAGCACCCGCGACAGGTAGCTCATGGGGTTGCCGGCCAGGCCAAAGCCGTAGCGTTCGCGCTTGAAGGCATCGACCAGATAATATTCCTTCATGGCCACACCCATGTTGTGCACCATTTCGAGCACGTCCACGCCCGTGTCCCAGGTGTAGCAACCCACGTTGCCCTCGTAGTCGTCGCCGCAGAACTTGTACGGCACGACCACGTAGGCCCAGTCCAGATACTGGCGATAGAAGTTCAGGGCCGCGTTCTGCTGATTGGTCACCCACTCGAACGGTACGGCTGCCCGGTTGCGCGCGTAGGCCCCTTCGGACCGGTTCGCCTCGACCCCGATGAAGTCCTGCAGGAAGTAGAACTGCGAGAAATACACACCCCATCCCCAGTAGGACGAATCCAGGGTATCGGAGTTCTGCACGTCCGCGATACCGTACATCTCGGCGAAGGTGTGAAGGTTCTGCCACAAGTCGCCAAGGTCCTGATACACATCGAGCAGCCGGCCGTAGCCGAACCGGATGGCGGCCCGATCGTACTTGCCGATGTCCACGATGTCCGAGTTCCAGCGCTGGCCGTAATCCATGATGCTCGAATACTGGTAGTGGGTCCGGCCGAGCGCGGCCTCGGTCTCGGTCAGATGGGCCCGCGGCAGGAACTTGCGCACGGGACCGCCCGCGGCAACGGGGGTTTCGACCCGCACCCCGTCCTCGAAGCACGTCCAGGTCGTCACGTCGCACGTCCCACCGTCGCATTCGCCGTGCAACCCGCAGCGCTTCAGCTCGACACAGCGCCCCGCCACGCAGTCGTAGGCATCCGTGCTCTTGGGCACGGCCTTGATGGTCTGGCCGCCGGCGTTCTTGCCGTAGACGCAGTCGTCGACAGTCGAGCATTCCTGGTTCTGTGCGCGATAACAGACCCCTTCGTTGCAGAACTCGCCGAAGATCACGTCACACTCGTCGTCCGTGGTGCAGGGGTTCAGGTCCTTCTCGCGCAGATCGAAGTACCGGTCCTGATAGTTGAACAGGTCCGAGGACCCCTCGAAGTTGTGCCGCAGACCCAGGGTGTGACCGACCTCGTGTTCCACGACCGCGGTGTAGTACCGCTGGGCGATCGCGCTGGCAAGCTGGTTGCCATCGCGGATGCAGCAAGGACTGCCGTGGTCCCCGGTGGGCGCGAGCGGATCGAAGTCCGCGTCGCACACGGGGCGCTCGTCGCCCGGCATGCAGCCCCACGAACGGGCCATGCCCAGGATCGCCGTGTCATCGAAGTCCGCATAGCAGTAGTTGTTGCGCGACAACAGGTGACGGCGTTCGCGTTCCTTGGCCAGCAGTTCGCCCAGATTGGCCCACTGAAGGGGTTTCTCGTCGGCCATGGCCATCTCGCGGTTGGTCAGCAGGTCCTCGATCGGCGTGTTCGCGAACGCGGACAGCCGGGTCTCGCCAAAGCTGGTCCCCGCCACGGGCAGCGCGTTGATCATCTGCTGTCCGATCTCCTTGTCCCGCATCGCCTCCATCACCTCGCGCGCCAGGAAGCGGCGATCCTTCCAGGCATCCCGGTTCAGGCCGGCGGGCGGTGGAACCTCGGTCGTCTGAACGGCTGGCGGGGTGGACCCTTCGGGCATGGACATCGGCGGCTCGGTCAGGGCCGAGGTGGACAATGCCGTGCCCCCCGACTGAAGCAGGTACTCGCGGATCCGTTCTCCGGTCACGAAGTCCTCGGTGTCAAGGTGGCCATTGACCAGATCGAACAGGTCCCGGGTCATGGCCGCGTAGGTGTACAAAGGCGCCCCGTAGATGTTGGCCACGCCCCAGAAGATCTCGCCCGTTTCCGGGTCTGCGGCGCTTGGCCCGTAGCCCAGCGGGCTCGCAATCTGGGCCTCGGGCACCCAGTAGACGCTCGAGTAGCGACTGTCCCCGATCTTCTTCAACGACCGGGCCTGGTCCAGGCGGGCGTCCACGCTGAGGCGGTCCGCATTGAACACGAAGTCCACGCAGGGATTCTTCGTGAGGTCCGAGATGGCATCTGGGTCCTGGTCACGAACCTCGATCCAGGGCGCATAGAACGCGGACTTGAACTGGTCGTCCACCGCGGGGTCGTACTGATTGCGGCACACGACGAACATCTCGGGCAACTGGGCCTTGATCTCTGCCAAGCGGTCCCAGTCCACGGCCTCGTTCTGCCCGACGCACTTGCTGAACTGCTCGGTCCGCAGACACGTCACGTCCCCGCGCGATCCGGCCGGTACTGCCGCAACCCTCGTGGGCACGTAGTCTGCGGGCAGGTGTGTACCGCTCGACCCGCCTGCCACGGTCATGTATCCCGTGTCCTGTCCGGGCTGCAAACCCGCAAAACGCAAGCCGGAATCGAACGACACGTCCAGCGCCCCGGACGTTGCGTTGACGACCCGGATTCCGCGGATCTGGAGGCTGCGTGCCGACGCCACCGACAAGGAATCGCCGTTGAACACGAACAAGGTCACGGTCCCACCCGCGGCCCAGTGTCCGTCAAGACGGGCCACCTCGGCCCCGCCCTCGGTCACCACGAACGCGGGTCCGGCGGGCGCGGCGATCATCGTGTAGGCAAGGTCCAGGGGCGCAGGTCCGGCCGTGGTGGGCGCCATGTCCGAAAACAGCGTCGGACCACCCTCGACGGACAAACTCACGGTTCGCGACGACGTGTTCACGAAACGGATCGCCGTGTTGCCACCCAGGCCGGACGGATAGTTGAAGTCGAGCAGGGTGACGCCCGGTCGGTCGCCCATGGCAATCACGGTCCGGGATTCGATGCGAAGCTTCTTGCCTTCCTCGTCGCGCGGCACCGGCGGATCGTCAATCTCGACCCGCGTGTCCAGAACCGCGTGTGCCGCACAGTCTTCATCGGTCGTGCATTCGCGCGAATGCGTCTGGCCGACGATCGCCTCCTTTTCTTCCCACAGATAGAGCCAGGCCACCGTGTCCTTGATCGCCTCGCTCCAGACCCGGGCCATCCGCAAGGTACCATTCCACATCTCGGCCGGAAGATTCGGAGACACGTGGAACACGACCGGGCGCAGGCCGCGCTGGACAAAGGGTTGCGGGGTGCGGCGCACGCAGCGCCCCTGCACGAACCACTGCTCGGCCTCGCAGACCTCGCGTGACCCATCGAGGTTGGTGGTGTCACACCCGGTGTTGGCCAGGTCCTTGAAGCACGGCTTGTACTGCGGGTTGGTGTCTTCAGCCTCCCCGATAGCCACGGGCTCGTCGAGCATGGTTCGATCCCAGATGTTCCAGCGGTTGATCAGGGACACCTTGCCCGAGTGGGTCAGACCGAAATCCTCGTCGTAGGCGTAGCGTTCGGTCAGGAAGTAGCCGAAATAGCGCTGTTCCGATTCGTTGTGGAAGCGCAGAGGCTCGTAGTCGTTTCTGGGGTCGACCTTCCGGAAGGCCGTGCGGAACTTGATGGTGGCCGCCACGCAGTCCCCGGTCGACACACCATACACGTCACAGGCCCCGCTGCTTTCGGGGTCCCCGTGCATTCGGGTCACTACGTCGATGTAGTTTTCGGTCACGGTCGGGGCATCCGGATGGTCGGTCTCGAACGACTGAACGTAGTAATCGACCGGAGTCCGGCTCACGATCCGGGCCATGAACGCGAAGTCGTTGACCAGGTTCCTGGCCCAGTTGACACGAACGTAAGCGCGCTGCCACCACAGCTTGTCCGTCGTGTTTTCCTCGATGATGTTGGTCTGTTCCCCGGTCTGGGCGTTGTATTTCCGGGTCACGTCGAAATGGGACAGGATCTCGAAGGCTGCCAGGGGTTGCCCCACGTAGAGTTCCACGAAGCAGCAGAGGCGGTCCGGGTCGGCCTCTTTGCCGAGGTTGTCAACCCCATCCACGCACTGGTGCTGTTCGGAGTCCCGCTCGAGGCATCGCGCGTCCCAGTAACGGAACAAGCGCTCGCGGGTCCACGGCTTTTCGGAGTCTTCGACGTATTCCACGACCGGATAGACCACGAGCTGCTTTTCCTGCAGGTCGAACACGACCTTGTTCGTGGCGCCGAAGTTCATCTCGCCCACGAAGGTGAACGCAGCGTTGTACGGGATGTCGGCCACGGTCTGGGTCATGTACCAGACCCCACCGAACAGCGACTTCGCGAACTTGTCGGCTTGGGTCCGGTCGATCGTGCCGACCTCGGTCGCGCACCCGGACACCCATGCCAGCGCGAAAAGCAGCGCGCCCGCCAGGATTCGTCGTGCCATCATCGAACACCTCCGAAGACTGACTTCCATGCCGGAAGGATCCCGCCATTTTTTTAGAAACCGTCTATTTTATACCTGCAACCGGGCAAAACAGGAAGCGCTCAATCCCCCGAACAACGGGGCATGGCGGAGATCAGGGCGCGCACGTGGCCGCGGACCCAGACGAACAGGAATGACATGAGGCCCACGATCCTTCACAGCCAGTCTCATTTACACCAGAAGCAGGGCCGTGAGCACGAAGATCCCGAGCAGGGCTGCCGTCTCGCCAAGGCCCACGAATGGCACAAGTACGAGACCACCCAGGACCGCCCCGATTGCCCCCCCCAGCAGGTCCGCTGCATACAGGGGCGCGACGATTCGGGCACTCTGTGTTGGTTCACGCCCGCCCACGGCCGCGAACAGCCCACCCACCAGCCCTCCGGTCAGCAGCAGCAGGCCCCCGCTGAGACTGAGGTGAGTCACCCAACCTGCTTGCACGATCCATCCGGACCCTATCCCCATGAGCCCGAACCCGGACACCAGTGCCGCAACGAGATTTTTCAAGGCGGAAAACAGGCCGTCTCCGCC
>CAYRIB010000123.1:0-6916 GCA_964424165.1 uncultured Myxococcales bacterium
TCTTCGTCGATGTCGCGCCACACGAAGTCCCCGATCGAACCAGTACCCGGGCCCTGAAGCCCAAAGTCCGCGTCCATGTAGCCCTGTCCTTCGAGCAGGGTCACGTTCATGCTTGTGGCCGTGGTGGGCTGGAAGCCCGCGGGCACGGTATCGAGCTGCAGGGACACGACCCAGTCGCCCGCGGACAAACCGGTGATCCGGTAGGTGCCGGTCGAGTCCGTGACCGCGCAGTGTTCCACCGCGTCCATCACGGCGCAGACCTCGACGCCCGCCAGTCCGGGTTCGCCCGGGTCCTGGTGGCCGTCCCCGTTCATGTCCATGAACACCGTGTCGCCGATGTTGGCGCCGAGCGCGGTGTGGACTTCGTTGCTGGGGAAGGATAGGGGGGCCCCGTCCGCCACCAGACTCATCGAGGCACTGTTGATGATGTCACTGCCGCAGGTGTAGGGGTTGTCCACCGTGACCTGGAAGGTCAGGATCGGGGACACGAGCACGGTCTGGGACAGGGCGTTCACGAAGGTGACGCTACCGTCCGAAGCGCGTGCGTTGCCCTGGAATACCACGCTTCCCGGCGCGGTGCCGGCTTCGACCTGGTAATAATAGGTAAAGGTTGTTCCCTCGGGGCCAACATCCGCCATGGCTGGGGTGGGACCGCTGAGATAGGAATACTGGACATCCCCGGTTGTGATCAGGTTCATGCCAGCATCCGGAATGACATCTTCTACCAAGGAATCCGCCGCGAGGGTCATGTCGACCCGCACCACCGTGGTGTTCGGGACAAAGGATGGCGTGGCCACGATGCTGTTGGTCGTGGAAGTGCCGCTGGGCGCCAGAGTCCAGCTGATCGCCAACGAAGGCCGACGGGCGATCTGGGCCTCGTTGCGCGAGTAATACACCACGTCGGCGTCATCGGTCGTGAGAACTGGATCGGGGATCATCACGATTCCGCGATTGACCACGCCCAGGTTGACCCACTGGTTCACCAGGGCACCGACGTCCACGGATTGAACTCCCTTCACGCTCGGTGTGATGGTGCCAATCGGCGACGGTGCATAGTCCGCAGAGGTGAAGCTGCTTCCGCCCACCCAAGTCGTCAGCGCACTGGCCTTGTTCCAGGTCGCCCCGGTTTCGGCCCACGGGGTCAGCATCTGGTAAAGGACATCCACGTGATTGGTCTTGTTGGCATCCACGGTCAAGCTCAGGATTGCCGAGTCGATGGTCGCCCCGGCCGGCACCCGGCTGAGGTCGAAGCGCAGCAGCCCGTACTTCAGCTGGTTCGTCTTGTGGCGCGTCTTGATGCGTGTGTTGGTGCCGAAATTCTTGTTCGCATCGTTCTGCTGGATCCAGGTGTCGGCGACGATTGGGGCGGACACCGTTCCGCTGCAGCCGCCCTCGGTCGGCAGAAGGTAGACAACGCGGACGTAAGGGGCCTTGGGCACGGGCACCCCATCCACGACTTGCGTGCCGGTTTCCTCGCGCGAGAAGAACTTGGCGTCGCCACCGTCAGTTCCTGTCGCCAACATGACGAGACCGTCATTGATGAGAGATCCTGCGTACCAGCCCGTCACGAGGTTCTTGACATCCACCGAATGTTGAACGTTGTCCACTGCTGGCGCAAAGGTTCCATAGGAAGCCGCGGAGTAGTCCGCGGCGCTGAAGGCGCCGGCGGCCCAGGGGCTGGTTGTTCCTGCGAAGCGATAGTTCCAGGTTGCCCCAAGATAGGTGCCATTGACGCCTTCCGTCCAATAATCACCCGTCGCTGCAGATGTGGGACGTAGCACGCGACGGATGTCGACCACGTGGTTGGTGGCACGGGGAGTTTCGACCGTGACCTTCAGGTAGGCCTGATCCACGATCGCCCCGGCAGGGATGGCGGACGTATCGAATCGCAGAATCGAATGACGAATGTCCCCAGCCGGATGGGTCTTGAGGGGGTTGGTCGTGCCGAAAGACTTGTCGGCATCCTTGCTGTCCAGGATGGTGTCTGCCACAGCAGGCAGATTCACTTCGTACGGACACAAGGCGGTATTGGCCACATCCACGCCCGGAACGCCCGGTTGCGCGCTGCCCAAGGCAAAGGTCACGGTGCGGGTGGCCGGGTCGTAGAACTGGTACTCGGGCGGCGGCTCCTGCTCGGGGTCGTCGGGCGGCGGGGTCCACGGGACCGGCACCACGTAGGTGGTGCAAGCAGGCAGTACGTCCGCGACGGTCACGTCCATCAGCAGCCCATCGCCCGGGAAGAACGGTACGATGCTGTAAGTCAGCGTGCTGCCAGGGATCGTGGTCGCCTGGTCCACGGATTTGGTCAGGAACTGGGCGAACGGGAAGTCCGCGGTGCGGATATCCGTGCCCGACGTCAGCACCACGGTGTGGGAATTTGTCATGGGGACGTAGCCAGCGGGCACGGCCGCGCTGCTGTCGTCGACCACCACGATGAAGGTTCCCGGTCCGAGGTCTTCGAACAAATAGGTGCCGTCCGCTCCCGACGTGGTCGATGCCACCAGTTCGTCCGGGTCGGCCACGCCATTGTTGTCATTGTCGCGATACAGCAGCACGGGCACGTCGACCAACGGGACGTCCGTGCCCGGGTCGAACAAGCCGTCCAAGTCGTTGTCGATGAAGACCTCGTCGCCGATCGAACTGGGCAACTGGCCGAACACGCCAATGTCGGCGTCGGTGACCGTCCCGGCGAGGTCCGGAATCGGCAGGGGGTTGTCGGTCGAAAAGTCGAAAGGATTCGGGTCGAACCAGGCGTCCAACACCGGTTCGTCGGGCTGGACCACCACCAGGTAGTCGATGCCGCTCGCAAGATTCGGGAACGTGTAGGCGCCGGTGCCGTCGGTCACGGTCGTTGCCACAAGGGCGTCTTCGGGGTCCACGACGCCGTTGCCGTTTGAATCCTCGAACAAATACACCGGAACCGACGGGATGATCTCGTCGCCCAAACCGGGGTCGAACGCCCCGTCGTTACCCTGGTCGTCGAAGACCGTGCCGCTGATCGAAGCGGCGCCGGCCGGCTGATACCCGAAGTCGGCGTCCAGATAGGATTCGTTGAACAGCAGTGCGACTTCATGGACCCCGTCCATCACGGCGTCCGGGTCGTCGGTCAGCGCGAAGCCCATCAGGGCCGGCTGATCCTCAACCACAACCGCGCGGTAGTTGCCGTCGACCAACCCGTTGAACAGGTAGTTGCCGTTCGCATCGGTCGCCGCGGACTTCACGAGATCCCAGGTGCCGGCGGCCACGTTCCAGCGGTACAGATCGATGGCCACGCCCGGGATGCCCTCGTCGACCAGGACGCCTTCGACCATGTCCTGCATCCCGTCGCCGTCCCAGTCGCGGTAGATCGTGTCGCCGATCACGCCGCCGCCCACGCACACCGGGGCGATCTGGCCGGTCGAGGTCACGACGCCCGCGTGCTTGAACGCGAACATGTTGGTGAAGCAGCCGACCACATGTTCGTCCGCGACTTTGGCCTTGAACCGGAGCACCATGGACTTGCCGGCCTGGATCCCGGTCGTGAACGTGAAGATCGGCAGGTTCGGGTTGGTGGCCACCACGCTGTAGGCGGTCGGGGGCAGCAGGGCCCCGTTGACGAACACGTCGACCATGCTCTGATACGTGAACCCCGGGGGCAGATACTCGCTGATCACGACCCCGCCGCTGGTCCCGGTCCCGATGTTGTCGATTTTGATGGTGTAGGTCACGGTCTCGCCCGGGGCGACCTCCGACGGGTCCACGGACTTGTCCGCAACCAGCATGGGCAACGACCCGATGTACACGGTCGAATACGCGGTCTGGGGCGGCAGGTTGTCGGCCACCACGGTCACGGGGTTGGTCACCGAAACCCCGGAGACCGTGCCCTTCACCGTGATGATTGCGGTGAACATGGTCTGGGGCGCCATCGAGGGGATGCGCCACACCAGCGGATTCGGACCACTGGCCGGTGCCGGGTAGGCGCCCAGGTACGTGATGCCCGAGGGCAGCAGGTCGGTCAGGACCACGTTCGTCAGCGGGTCGCTGCCTTCCCGGCTCATGTTGAAGAACGCGATTTCGTAGGTGAATACCTCGCCGGTCTGCACCATCTTCTTGGACGCGCTCTTTTGAAGCCAGGCACAGGTGTTCACACTGACGATGGTGGGGTCGTAGTAGCGCCACAGGTGGTCCTTGCCGCCGTAGTCACCGCCCGCGTCGCCGCCCGAGGCCGCCGCGTACATCGTGAAACAGCCGTTCTCGTCGTAGGGACCGCTTGGGTAGGTCGAGTTGGGTTCCTGCGGGTCCTTGGTCACTTCGACGAACACGCGGCCGAACTCGGCTCGGTTGAGCACCGTGCCACCGAGCGACCAGCGGATGACCTTGGGGCTGACTTCGTCGATCTGGCTGAGCGTTTCGGGAAGGGGATTGGCGACGAGGTTGCGACCGATGGTGCTGGCGTCCAGGCCCGCAAACCCGATCACCGTACTGCGCAGCCCTGCGATGTCGTTGCTGATCTGACTGCCGGGATACTGGATCCGGTTCCAGGGACCCACGTTGCTCGTCGCGGCCTTCATGCGAATCGAACGGTCGGGGATCGAGGTGGCGTCATCCCAGATGTCCGCGTCGAATTCCCAGGCATACCCGCTTTCCGGGCCCGCCACGCCGTTTCCAAGACCCCACGGCGTGTTACCGCGGCCGTCGCCGTAGTCCACGATGGGCTTCACGTCGCTGCGGCCATAGGCGCGAAGCTGCTCGCCATCCCACTTCGTGTGGGCCATGACCGTCTCGCCACGGTTGTTGACCATCAATCCACCGCCCGCAAGCGCCCAGCTTCCGTAGGTGGTCTCCGGGTCCGTGGAGTAGAAGATGCCCGTGTCGCCATAGACACCAGCGATGGTGCCGCGGTGCAGACCCGCGGCCGTGACCGTGGACTCGGTTCGGTGGAGGTAGTTCTCGCCCAGGGTCTGGCCGATGAGTTCCGTGGTGACCTTGGCCCCCACGCTTCCGTCGCCGATCGCGATGATCGACTGGCCCTTCATGGGGGCGACCCGCATCGCGCCCGAGTGATCGGGAACCAGATATTCGGCGCCCACGACCCGCACGCCGTCGGGCAGGAACAGGTCCATGTAGCCGCCGACGCCGGTGGGGGTGCCCAGGGTCGGGGTGGCCTTCAGTTCCAGGCCGATCACGTCGCCCTGCTGCACCAGCGGCTCATTGTTCGCCGCGCGCAGGGACATCCTGGCCATGGTGTCCGGGTCCAGGATGATCGAGGTCATGCGAACGTCCAGGTTGTGTGCCTGGGCCGTCCCCACGAACAGTCCGAGGCACATCAGCCCCATCCACAAAACCTGCATCCCACGATTTCCAAGACTTCGCATGATCCCCCCCTCCATCCGAGAGCAACGTTGCCAACCCAAGGTAGCAACTAGACGACAATTGTCAAGATTACGGCGCGCCTTCGCCCACAAGGACAATATGATATCCGATACGGGCTCGGACTGCAAACCCCTCGCGGACACTGGGTGAGCCAAGCCAGCAGGGATAAAAGGTATTGATGTCGATAAATTCCTGGCGGTTTTCGACAGGAAGTTTGTGGAACCCTCGCCCCTAGTCCCCTCTTTGGTTCCCGATCGCGACATGATCCGCCCCCGCGTCGAGATGACAGCAACCCGTACTGATATTCGACAAGTTGGGTCGATTTCTTTAGGGGTGATGTTGGAGGAGGGAACAGGACCAGGATTGGCAGATGCCAACTTTTGGACGATTCATGCATTTATCTGACACCCGGTTGGTCGGGGAGTTTCGACGTCGGTGGTCGCCGCCGCCCGGGACTTGACAAGCCCACTGGCACAGGTAAACTCGCAACGCCTCGAGGAGGGGGAAACCCATGGCGTCGCCTACGGTCAAGATCAAGAAGATTCGCAAGGCCAAGATCACCAAATCCGGCGCGCGTCGGAAACGCGAGATCCGTCACGAGGAGCGGGCGAAGATCGCGAAGGTCGCCGAGATTCTGGGACTCAAGGTCGTTGTTTGACGGCATTGTCCCTCGGTCTTGTCTTCATCGTGCATGCCACGGATGATTCGCGTTTTCCTCGCTTTGCGGGGGCCGTGATACAATCCCGCCCATGATTGGGCGATTCGCCACACGCATCTGGACGTCCCTGCTCGCGACCCTGGAGTCGTTCGGGTCCGCGATCATCCTGCTGTGGCAGGCCTTGACGTGGATCGTGCGGCCCCCGTTCCGTCCCCAACTGTACCTGCAGGCCATGGAATTCATCGGGGCCGGTTCCGTGTTCATCGTGGCCCTGACCGGGCTGTTCACGGGCATGGTGTTCGCGGTCCAGACCGTGCAGGCGTTCCGGCTGTTCAATGCCGAGACCCTGGTGGGCTCCACGGTGGCCATTGCCTTGACGCGGGAGCTGGCTCCGGTGCTCGGGTCCCTGATGGTCACCGCACGCGTGGGGTCCGCGATTGCCACCGAACTCGGAACCATGAAGGTCACCGAACAGGTGGATGCCCTGTACACCATGGCGGTCAATCCCGTGCAATACCTCGTGACGCCACGGATTGTGGCGGCCATGGTGATGCTGCCCGTGCTGACCGGGTTTTGCGACCTGATCGGCATTGGAGGCGCCTACTACGTGTCAGTGCACCTGCTCGACATGGACGGCGGCATGTTCATGGACAAGATCCAGCAGATTATGCAGCCATGGGATGTGATCAGCGGGCTGATCAAGTCATCGGTGTTCGGGGTGATCCTGACCCTGGTGGGGTGTCACAAGGGCCTCAATGCCAGCGGCGGTGCCCGGGGGGTGGGTGTGGCCACCACGCAGGCCGTGGTGCTGTCGTCCGTGCTGATCCTCTTTTCCGACTACTTCCTGACCCTGCTTCTGTATCGTCCCGAATGACCGGCGAGGATGCCATGTCGATTCGACTGCTG
>CAYRIB010000124.1:0-4827 GCA_964424165.1 uncultured Myxococcales bacterium
TGCCGAACCGGATCCGGGTGGACCTGCAGGAGGTGCCACAGGCAGTGGGATTTCGCGGCATGTCCTCGGTCGAGGATGCCGGGGTGTTCGACACCCTGCTCAAGGCCACGTCGCGTTGCAGGACCGTCGAGATCACCTATTACACGGCGGCGCGGGACGATACGACCATCCGCCTCGTCGATCCGTACATCCTGCAGCACGTGAACGGGGCGTGGTACCTGATCGGACACTGTCACCTGCGCGACCGGGTCCTGTCCTTTCACTGTGGCCGGGTCCATCAGGCCTGCATCACGGACCGTCATTTCCACCGCCCCCCGGACTTCCGAGCCGATCAATACCTGAAAGGGGCGGTGGGCATTTATCAGGACCCCGACCACCCGGGGGTGACGCAGCAAGTCGTGCTGCGGTTCGACGAATTCGCCTCGCGCTTCATGCGTACCACGCGGTGGCATCCGTCTCAAACCCTGCGCGAGGTCGATGGCAACCGCCTCGAGGTCACCCTGGAACTGGCCAGCCTGATCGAACTCGAACACCTGATCCTGGGGTGGGCCGAGCACGTGGAGGTCCTGGAACCGCGGGAACTCAAGGACAGCATTGGTCGGCACGTGCGTGCCATGGCAAGAATCTGCGGCGTCTGAACCTTGGCGTTGCGTCGTCAGTCGTCTGATTGCAGGGGATAGTCCCAAGTCCCCTCGCGATGCAGCGCATGTCCACCGAACCCGGTCTTGAATCGCCACAAACCGTGGAAGGGATGGCCCGGGTCGTCGTTGGGCGCGATGCCGTGCATGTCGTAGGTCGTACAGCCATGGGCGCGGGCCTCCCGCATGACGTGCCACTGCAAGGCGTAGTTCGGCATGCAGTCCCGGTGCTGGTTCGACGAGGCCCCATGAAGGTAGATGGCTCGGGTTCCCGAGAAGCCCACGATGACGCCGGCAAGAAGTTCGTGGCCCAGTTCCGCGAACCAGATGCGCAGCGTGGCGTCGGTGGGCTCTTGCACGTCGAACAGGACCTCGAAGGCTTCGATGCCATGCCACTCCATGCCGTTGCGCTTCACGGTCTCGCAATACACCTCGTGCCAGGCCCCGAGTTCATCCGGGCTAGCCTCGCGCACCCTCACGCCCTTGCGCTCGGCCACCCCGATGTTGTAGCGCGTCTTGGGCTTCATGGCCGCCAGGAGGTCTGCCTCGCTGCCCGACAGGTTGACCAACCAGGTGTCGGGCGGATTGAAATCCATGGGCGCCTTGCGCAGCAGGCCCTCGCGCGTGCCGAAATTCATGCGCATCTCGCGGATGCGTGGGGGCGGCAGGCCTTGGAAGACGCCGTCTTCGAACAGTGACGGGTCTCTGGCGTAGGGCGATTCCCACGGAAGGTCGTAGCGAATCCACGCATCCCGGCCGTCCAGATAGGGGCGCAGCGCCTGTGACAGCGTTTCCAAGAACAGCCCCGATTCATCCTGGGGGGGCATGATGTCCGGTCCGTGCGGGGCGTATAGAAGACAACGGTCGTCCGATACGGCTCGGCGCAGCAGCAGTACGTCGCCCGTCTGGTCCGCATGGCGGATGTCGAACGCCAGAGGCTCCCATCCGAGGCGTGACTTCATGTCGCCCCAGTAGGTGGTCTGCTGCAGCAGTGGTGTGGGCAACAGTTCCCGGGCGTCCTTGGGGCTCACTTCCACATCCATGACGGTCACCTCCGTGTTCGCCGTACCCTTGGGGCATTTTGGCGACCAGTGTCACGCATGTCTGTCGGTGATTGCCTTACAAGTCTGTAGGCCAGCGCCTGATAACACGCACCCCGGGGCCGTGCTACACCTTGACGAGGAGGTCGCGGTGATACGGTACGACAGCCTGTTCGTAGATGTGGATGCCGACAACGGACCCATGCTAACCCGGTTGATCGATCAGATGATCGAAGTGGTGTTGTCCCAGCAGAAGCGACTGCGTGTCGCAGGAGGATGAATCCATGAACCCAATTTTCGAAGCAGCGAAGCGGCGCGAGGATCGTGTGATCAAGTTCCTGGCGGACATCGTGCGCATCCCGAGTCCGAGCGGCGGGGAAGGCGCGGTGATCAAACGCATCGGCGAAGAGATGACCTTGGTCGGGTTCGACGAGGTGCGATGCGACGGTCTGGGCAACATCATCGGTCGTATCGGTTCGGGACCCAAGGTGATTGCCATGGATGCCCACGTGGACACCGTGGACGTCAACCCGAACGAGGAATGGGTGTTGCCTCCCTTCCAGGGCGTGGTCCAGGACGGAAATCTGTTCGGGCG
This sequence comes from uncultured Myxococcales bacterium, assembly GCA_964424165.1. Classification (GTDB taxonomy): domain Bacteria; phylum Myxococcota_A; class UBA9042; order DTJE01; family DTJE01; genus CAYRIB01. Next base: position 2,274 of record CAYRIB010000124.1, read on the forward strand.
GGGCGCGGTCGACCAGAAGGCCGGTATGGCGGCCCTGGTGCATGCCGGCGGGTTGATCAAGGAGTTGGGGCTCGAGGACGAATACACGCTGTACATCGTTGGCAGCGTTCAGGAAGAGGACTGCGACGGCCTTTGCTGGCAGTATCTGGTCACCGAAGAGAATTTGCGGCCGGATTGCGTGGTGCTGACCGAGCCCACGAGCATGCGTATCCACGTGGGGCACCGCGGGCGCACCGAGATCTCGGTCCGTACCCGGGGCACCGCGGCCCACGCGTCAGCGCCCGAGCGGGGGGTCAACGCGGTCTACAAGATGGGCCGGATCGTCAGTGAAATCGAGAAGTTGAACCGATGCCTGCCCGTGGATCCTCGTTTGGGCAAGGGGTCCGTGGCCGTGACGTCGATCGCGTGTGAAACGCCATCCCTGTGTTCGGTGCCTGACGAATGCGTGATCCGTCTGGACCGTCGCCTTAACCTCATTGATAGCCGGGAGTCCGCTCTGGCCGAAGTCGAGGACGCGGTCAAGCGTTCGGGCGAGGCGGCCGAGGTGTTCATCGACGGATACGACAAACCCAGCCACCGCGGATTGTCCTATCGCCAAGAACGCTATTTTCCCGCGTGGATGCTGTCCGAGTCAGACCCCTCGGTGCTGGCCGGACAGGACGCGTTTTCGGAGGTCTTCGAGCAGTCCGCACGACTGGGTACCTGGGTCTTTTCCACCAACGGAGTGGCCACGAAAGGGCGGTTCGGCATCCCGACGATCGGGCTGGGACCTGGGGACGAACGCTACGCGCATGCGGTCAACGAACGTGTGCCCACGGCCGAGGTCGTGGCCGCCACGGCCTGGTATGCCGCTTTCCCGCGCCATTACGTGCGTCGCGCGGGCGAAGAAGAAACGAAGAACTAGGGGGTCGCCTCGGCCAGGCGGTTCTCGATCACGTAGCGGATGATTGCCACATCCGTTGACAAACCCAGCTTTTCTGCGATGCGCGATCGGTAGGTCGCGACCGTCTTGGGACTCAGACCCAGGTGTTCGGCAACCTCGGTGTTGCGAAGACCGGAACCGATGAGACACAGAACCTGGAACTCGCGATTGGACAGGTCGGCATGCGACGGGCCGGTGCGGGAACGCGTCTGGTCCACGGCCAAAGATTCGGCCAGGGTGTCACTGATGTATCGATGGCCAGACAAAACCCGTTGAAGCGCATCGATGAGGCGGTCGGGGACGGTTTCCTTGGTGAGGTATCCCATGGCACCCGCGTTCAGCGCCCGCAGGGCATACTGGTCTTCGGGAAACACGCTGAGCATGATGACCTTCGGGGCATCGGCGTGTCGCACGATCTCTTGCAGGATGTCGAACCCGCTCTCGTCGGGCAATGAGATATCGAGCAGCACGATGTCGTAATGTCGCCGCGCCAGGGCCTTGAGGGTCTCGCGTCCGGTCGATGCCTCGTCGATCGTTGCCCCGGCAAAAACTTCGCGCAGGATGTCGCGGACGCCGCGTCGAACGATCGGATGGTCATCGGTGATCAGCAATGATGTCATGGTGCCTCCTCAGGGTGGCTGGGCACGGTGATCGACACGCGCGTGCCCCTTCCGGGCCGTGACTGGATCACGAAGCGCCCGCCCAGGGCTTCGACGCTTTCGCGGATGCCGAGCAGTCCCAGGGATAAAGTCACGTTGTCGTGCGTCGGGGGGAAGCCCTTGCCATCGTCGGACACGGCAAGGTGGATCATACCCGGGGTTTCCGACAGGGCCACGTCCACGTGCCGGGCTTCGGCATGGCGCAGGATGTTGGTGAGCAACTCCTGCAGAACCCGAAACAGCACGATGGCGGTGGTCCGTGGTGGCGCCATGGTGTCGGGCCGCAGCGACAGAGAACAAGCGATCCCGATGCGTTGTCGGAACTCGTCGACCAACCACTGAACGGCTGCGACGAGCCCCAGACGGTCGAGGAGCAGAGGGCGCAATTCCCCGGCGATGCGTCGAACCGTGTGCAAGGACTCGTCGACGAGGTGGGACATGGAATCCAGGCGCTCGGGGACTCCGGTCGCCTGGGGGGCGTGCCGGCGCAGCCATCCGACGTCCATGGCCAGAGCGCTGAGGGCCTGCCCGAGTTCGTCGTGGATCTCGTGGGCGATGCGTTTGCGCTCGGCTTCGCGGACCGTTTGTTCGCGTTGAAAGAGTTGGCGGAGGCGCTCGTTGGCCGCGCGAAGCTGTTCATCGACGCGGGAGCGGTCGATAACCTTGCCGATCCGCTCTGCGACGACGTCGAGCAGCGCTTCCTCCGCGGCCAAGAAAGCGCCTTCGCGATTTGCAAGGTCCAGGCGGTAGACCTCGACCGTGCCCACGGGCTTGCGGCTGACCAGGACGCGGCGACGCATGCCACAGAGGGTGCGATCAAAGTTGCGGGTGACAAACGTGCGGTGCTGCAGCACGATGCGGGCGCACGTGCGACGGGGGAATTGCCACGACGCGGGCAGGCGGTCCACGATCGCCTGGAGCGTGGTGTTCATGTCCTGCTGGGCATCGACGATGCGCGAGATGGCATACACCA
>CAYRIB010000124.1:4927-6912 GCA_964424165.1 uncultured Myxococcales bacterium
AGCGTGGTGTTCATGTCCTGCTGGGCATCGACGATGCGCGAGATGGCATACACCAGACGCAATTCCTTGGCGTGTTCACGGACCTGTCGTTGGCATTCGGCCAGGGATGTTTCACTCATGAGCCGATCATCGGCCATGGGGTGGCTTTGTCAATGCTTGCACCCTGTGCCGCAGGATGCTACTTCTTGCCAGAGGCTGCGGTTCCTGCGGGGGGGCGGCCTTGGCGCTGGTTCCAGGAGGCACGAATGCAAAACCTCGGCGTTCTAATCACCTTGGTCGGTGGTCTGACCGGTGCGCTGCTGCTGGGGTTCCTTGCTCACCGCATGCGCCTGTCCCCGATTGTGGGCTATCTCTTGGCAGGTATTCTGGTCGGGCCGTTCACCCCGGGGTTTGTGGCGGACCACGCGATTGCCGAACAGTTCGCCGAGATCGGGGTCATTCTGCTGCTGTTCGGAGTCGGGCTGCGCTTTCACCTGCAGGAACTCATGGCCGTGTGGCGGGTGGCCTTGCCCGGAGCACTGATCCAGAGCAGTTTATCCACGCTCCTTCTGGCGGTGTTGCTGCACTGGATGGGCTGGAGTTGGGCTTCCGGGTTGATCCTGGGCATGGCCACCTCGGTGGCCAGCACGGTGGTGATGGCCTTGGTGCTGGGCGAGCATCATGACCTGCACGCCACGATCGGCCACATCGCCATCGGGTGGACTGTGGTCGAGGACCTGATCACCGTGGCATTGCTTCTGCTGCTGCCCATCCTGTTCGGGGGCGAGGGCGGCACCCGCGAAAACGCCCTGGAAGCACTGGGCCTGGCCGGACTCAAAATCGTGGGACTCGTCACCCTGGTGGTGCTGCTCGGACGCTTCGGGATTCCCTGGGCGCTCGAGCGGGTCGCAAAGACCCGCCTGCACGAGTTGTTCACCTTGGCCATCCTGGTGATTGCGATCGGGATTGCAGTCGGGTCGGCCAAGGTTTTCGGGGTGTCCATGGCCTTGGGCGCCTTCCTGGCTGGGCTCGCGGTGGGACGTTCGGAGTTCGCATCCCGGGCGGCGGCCGATGCTGTTCCCATGCGTGACGCATTCGCCGTGCTGTTCTTCGTGTCGGTCGGGATGTTGTTCGATCCCGCCAGTCTGGTCGAGACACCCTGGGTGATCCTGGTGGTGCTCGGCGTGGTGGTCGTGGGCAAGCCCGTGATTGCGGGAGCCGTCGTGAGGTTGTTGGGTCGGCCCCTTGGCACCGCCATCCCGGTCGGGGCCGCCTTTTCGCAGGTGGGTGAGTTCAGCTTCATTCTGGGAACGGTAGCCCGCCAGCTCGGATTGATCGACGCCGCCGGGTGGAATGCGTTGGTGGCCGTGTCCATTGTCTCGATCGCGCTCAACCCTTTGATTTATGGGATGGCGCGCCGCCGGTCGTCACGGCCTGCGAAGCGGGTGTCGATGCCGGATGGGCCGCGGCCCGCGGTCGATCCGGGGCGTTGCATTCTTCTGGGTTACGGACCCATCGGGCAGATCGTGCATCGCCTTCTGACCGATCGCGGTACCAAGGTCACGGTCATCGATCTCAACCTCGATACGGTCCGTCAGCTTCGAAACGCCGGTTACATGGCTATTTACGGGGATGTGCTGCGTCCCGGAACTCTCGAAGAAGCGGGCATTGCCACGACCGGCAGCCTGATCCTCAGTGCGGAAGTCGAAGACGCCGTGGAGGTGATTCGGCAGGCGCTCTGCCTCAACCCCGACGTGCGTGTCCTGGTGCGCTGCACGCATCTGCGCGACGCACCGGCGCTGCGCAGGGCCGGAGCGAGTCTGGTGGCCGCAGGGGAAGCCGAGGTCGGGGTCGCCCTGGCCGAGGCCGTGACGGCTGCGGACCAGATGAACTGCGGCCTCGCCGCTGATCACCGCGAAGCCGTTCGCCGCAGTTTGTACGACGGATTGTAAATTGGTGACAGTGGTCCACCAGCGTGTGCTGACCCGCAGGGAATGAAATTCCAT
>CAYRIB010000125.1:0-6847 GCA_964424165.1 uncultured Myxococcales bacterium
CAGATCACATAGCACTGGTGCGCCCCAGCGCCTTCATTTGGCTCCGGAACTTCGGCCTAGGCGGTGGATTTGGGGATTGACAGGCATTCACCTCCCGCGCTAGCATCAAGACAAAGGAGGCCCATCATGAACTGCTGCAACGCCCTGCACATGAGGCTTTGTGGCCTGCTACCCATGCTGGTATTGGCGGGGTGCGGAGGCGGCGAGGCGATCATGCCCATAGACCAGATCGACGGGCCCGATCAGGGGTTGTTTCTGGATGTCCCGGTCGCGGACGTGTTGAGCCTGGATCTGGCAGCCCCGGATCTGACGGATCTGGTCGATTCCGCCACATTGCCCGAGGATGCTGCGCCCGAGAACACGCGGGATGCCTTTCGCGAGACCGAGGTGCGTGTGGTGCCCGGCAAGGGCTCGCCCCCGGAGCAACTCTGCGAGGGCGTGGTGTGCGCCACAGGGCTCACGTGCAAGGTGTCGGAGTTGTGGCAACCCGAGTGCGTGGACATCGACGAATGCGCCACGAACAACGGCGGATGCGCAATCCATTGCAACAACACCGTGGGGTCGTACCACTGTTCCTGCGACGTTGGCTTTGCCTTGACCGCGGACGGCAAAGGGTGCGCCGACGTCATCGAGTGTCTGAAGAACAACGGTGGGTGTGACCAGATTTGCACGAACACCGTGGGTGGATACGTGTGTTCGTGCGAACCGGGCTACGTGCTGAACCCCGATGGGCTCCGGTGCGACGACATCAACGAATGCCTGCTGAACAACGGCGGGTGCCAGCAGATCTGCAACAATGTGCCGGGGTCTTGGTACTGCTCGTGCCACTTCGGCTTCACCCTCAACGAGGACAACACGACCTGCACCGAGAACGAATGCCTGACCGGCCACGACAACTGCCACGAATACGCGATCTGCACCGACACCGCGACCGGCTGGACCTGCGAGTGCATGGAGGGCTGGTTCGGCAATGGAGTGCGGTGTTCGCAGTTCCAGGTAGGCTGTTCGGACGGCACGCGCGAGGGCTTCGTCGACCTGGAAACCCACCCGCTGATTGCAGCGTGCGCGGGCGCCTGGAACGTGCCGGGCATCCATCACAGCAGCTACGACACCTCCGGGACGATCCCCGGCATCATCCCGACCCCCGCCTGCAATCGCGCGGCAGGCAACAGCGGGTACAACTCGTCAGGCACGGGCTGCAACGTCGAGGACCTGTGTGCCGACGGCTGGCACGTCTGCTTCGGCAAGAACGACGTCCTCAACAGCAATCCGACCGGCTGCGCCGAGGTGCTCGATGGGGGCATGAGTCCCGCGTTCTACGTCACGCGAAGCTCCTCGACCGGGGCCTTCAACTGCCGGGTAGACTACATCAGCCAGGACATCCTCAATGACGTGTTCGGATGCGGCAATCTGGGCTGCACCATGGACTGGTCTACCTACCCAGCCTGTGAGCCCTTGAACAAGAGTTCGCACGACGGATGCGTTGGCCTGCGTCTGGGAGGCCGTGCGTGGTGCCAGACCCCCGAGGACTATCCGGCCAGCGAGCAGGTGACCACCTGGTTCTGCGGGTCGGGCGGCGAGACCGAGGCCAGTCTGCTGACCAAGATTCGCGCGGACATTCAGGGCGGTGTGCTGTGCTGCCAGGACTATCCCGGCCTGACCATTGCCCCAAACGGCCAGGTCCTTTGGCCATAGGTTGTCACGAATCAACTCCATTCCTTGAGGCGGTTGCATGAAGTCGAAAACTTGCTGGTTGCTGTGGTTCGCCTCGCGGTGCTACCGGGGTGCTCGGGTGGCGGTGTGCTCGAGATTCCTGACACTGATGTGATGGTCGACACCCTGGCACCGGAAGATGCGTCGTGGAAGGACGCGACCGACGTGGATGCGGCGACCGACATCGAGCATCACGATATGCACGTCGGCGAAGCGGACGTTTTTGAGATCCCTCCGGCCATGGATGTGATGAACAGTGACGCCGAGCCGGAGGTGTCCGACACGGAACCGGAGGTACCCGACGCCGACCCGGAATTGCCCGACGTCGACCTGGAGGTGGCCGACGCCGACTTGGAATTGCCCGATGTCGACCTGGAGGTGCTCGACGCCCCCATGGATGCCGATCCGGACTTGCCCACCTACGACTGCGGAGGCCTGCAACAACCTTACTACCACGACGAAGACGGCGACGAACTCGGGGATCCGGACGACTCGATCATTGCGTGCGACCCGCCCGAGGGCTATGTGATCGACCATACGGACAACTGTCCGTCGGTGTACAACCCCGACCAGGCCGACACGGACGAGGACGGGGTGGGCGATGTCTGCCCGGCACGCACGGGCGATTGCGGGGATATCACCGAGGGCAACCTGCTGCTGCACTGGACATGGGGCTATTCGGACCTGATGCCCACCACCACGCTGAGCGTGCTGCGCGGCGCAGATGCCCTGCTTGGCGACCGGGCTTTGCGCGCGGTCACGACCGCGGGCTACGACTTCTGGCTGCGCTACGACACGCCGGAGGACACGGTGATAAACGTGTCGGACTACCAGGAACTGCGCCTTGCGGTGCGGGCGCTCAACACCACTCAGTACGGATGGCAGGGAAACTTCCCGGTGGTGGTGCTCGAGGACGCGACCGGACAGCGCCGCATCTACACCCCGACCAGCCAACTCATCGGCACCGACGGGGTCGAATGGCGGCGCGTGGTGGTGCCGCTCGCCGGGGGAACGGGGTGGACCCTGGGCGGGCAGGCAGTGGACTTCGCGACCATCCGGGCCATCGAGACGCACTTCGACACCTGGGACTTCGGCTTTCGGGTGGACCTGGATGCCATGAGCTTCGAGACCACGGCCCATGCATGCCCCTGCCCGCGCACGTGCAGTGGCCACGGCGACTGTCTGGGCGGGTCGTTCGAATGCACCTGCGACCTGGGCTTTGCAGGCCAGGACTGCAGCGATTGCGCCGAGGGCTTCTCTGGCCCTGCCTGCTCGCTGACCTTGGACGGGTCGGCCGACGTGTGGCCGAACGACTTCTCGAACCGCAACAGCGACCCCTGGATCGTGGTGCACCATGAAGACATCCGGCGGGTGGAACCGAAGGTACTGGTGCTGGTGTTCGCAAATCTGGCCACCCCGGCCTGGCAGACGAGCCTCCTTGATCAGGTCAAGGCCGCTTTTGTTGAGGCCTCGCGGACGCAGGGCTTCGCGGACGATGATGCCCCCGCACAGATCGCCTACGACCTCCGGGTGGTGGATTTGCGAGATGGCGTGGGCGGGCGGCCGCCGGTCGGCCCCGAATACCCCTACGACAACAGCACGCTGTGGCCCTACACCGGCAGCGTGCGTACTTCGGGGGTGTTCGACTACGCGGCCCTTTTCGAGTCGCCGTTCACCGAACTGTACGGCGTGGAAGACCCCGACCACCCGGGTAGCTATCTTGATCTGTGCGCGCTCGTCGAGCGGGGCGACGTGCACGAGGTGTGGGTGATGGCATCCGGGGACAAGCCGGACGCGGGTGCCTACGAAGTGATCGAGATCAAGCCGAAGTACACGGCCACGGGCAACCGGATTGTGGGCGCGGTGGAACGGTGTGCGGGCAATGGATGCGCCCCGGCAGACATGCCGTTCTGCGGTCGCAGTGTGCGCATCGGGTTCCTGAACTACACCCGGGGTCCTGGTTGCTATATGGAGTCCCTGTCGCACGGGCTCGAATGGGCCATGAACCACGTGGTCGCGCCCTACATGTCGGAATGGTTCTGGAACTTCGCGGGCTTCGACTACGACGACCGTTACGGCCTGCCGTTTGCAAGCTGGTACTACATGGGGTGTCCGCAGGGGTGGACCTGTTTGTCCTACCCCAGCAAGACCTCCGTGGCCGTCAACACCGGGACGTTCAATGACACCGTCAGTCCCTTCGACGCCATCTGCGGCAACGTCCACTTCCCGCCGAACGGCCGATCGGACTACGACATCGACAACACGCAGGTGGTGACGTCGTCGTGCGTGGGCTTCGGACGTCACGCCGGATTGGGCGGCGCGGACGTCACGTCGGACGTGAGCCGCGCGAACTGGATGCCCCTGTACGGGTCCCTGGCAGGCGACTGCGACGGCCCGTTCCTGGTGTGGTGGTGGCAGAACATGCCGGGATACCAATCGGGTCAGACGTTTTCGGACGGCCGGATCATGCGGTCGGTGTGGCCGTTCCTGTACTACTGAGGCGGCGGGGGAGCGCGGCGCGGTCTGGTGACCGCGCCCTACAGGCTATGGGCACTCCGCGGCGGCGCGGCTGGGTGATTGCCCCCCCCAAGGCCAGGGATCTTTGTGCTCGATCACTCCCTGCAGATCATCTGGTTTCCCGTGTATGATTGGACCTTCGGTTTTTTGGGTGGTTTCGGCCCGCGGCCACGGCCCGGCAGACACATGGAGGTGATGCGGATGTTCAAGGGACACCCCAAGGGGCTCATCGTCGCGTTCTTCGCGAACATGGGCGAACGGTTCGGGTTCTACACCATGATGGCCATCCTGGTGCTGTTTCTGCAGGCCAAGTTCGGCCTTCGCGAGAACGAGGCCGGGTGGATCTATGGCGCCTTCTACTTTTTGATCTATGCCCTGGCGCTCGTCGGTGGTCTGATCGCGGACCGCACCCGCAAGTACAAGGGGGTCATCCAGATCGGGCTGATCGTGATGTTCTTGGGCTACGTACTGTTGGCCATCCCCGGAATGGGTCTGCCCATGGCCATCATCGGGCTGTTCACGATCGCCTTCGGCAATGGCCTGTTCAAGGGCAACCTGCAGGCCCTCGTCGGTCAGATGTACGATGACCCGCGCTACAGCAAGCTGCGGGACTCGGCATTTTCGCTGTTCTATATGGGCATCAACATCGGCGCGGTGTTCGCCCCGAACGCGGCCCGCGCGATCCGCACTTGGTACCTGGGCACCCACGGCCTTGCCTATGATTCGAGCCTCCCGAGTTTGTGCCATCAGTACCTGACCGGCGACACGCAGAACGCGGCATTGCTTCAGGAACTGGCCAACAAGGTGAGCGGGGCCCCGGTGACCGACATCGGCGCTTTCGTAGCCAATTACGTCAACGTATTCTCCACGGGTTACAACCTCGCATTCGGGATCGCGGCTGCGGCCATGCTTGTGTCTCTGGCCACCTACATCGGTTTCAAACGCCTGCTGCCCGATCGGACGGTGGCATCCGACAAGGAAGCCGCTGCGAACGCCATGCCCTGGGAAGCGGAAAAGCGTCGTCTGGTGGCGCTGGGAATGGTGTTTTTGGTCGTGATCTTCTTCTGGATGTCGTTCCACCAGAACGGCCTGACCCTGACCTACTTCGCACGCGACTACACGGCCCGACAGGTCGATCCATTGACCTATCTGGCGTTCGACATCAAGGGCCTGCTGCTGATTGCCGGCGTGATCGGGGGTCTCTTCTTCGCGATCCGCCAAGGAATTGTCCTGCACCGTCTGATCGGGGCCGGGGTCGCCGTGGTCGGGGCCGGCGTGTTGTGGCTGCTGTACGGCAGCTATTCCCCGTCCAATGGCATCGAGCCCGAGGTGTTTCAGCAGTTCAACCCCTACTTCGTGGTGTTCTTGACCCCCGTGATCGTGGGGCTGTTCGCCTGGCTCAGGTCCCGAGGCATCGAGCCGTCCACGCCCCGCAAGATCGGCATCGGGATGCTTCTGGCGGCCGTCGGTTTCCTGATCATGACGCTCGGGTCCATGGGACTGGTGTCCCCGCACGACTTGGCAGGACAGCCCTCGCCGGATCGGATTGAACCGCACTGGCTGGTCAGCACGTATTTCATCCTGACCGTGGCCGAGCTGTTTTTGAGCCCCATGGGCATCTCGTTCGTGTCCAAGGTGGCCCCGCCCCGGTTCCAGGGCCTCATGCAGGGCGGCTGGCTGGGCGCTACCGCAATCGGCAACCAACTGCTGGTCGTGGGTAGCTCGATGTGGATCCGGTTCGAGGTGTGGCAGGTGTGGCTGACCTTCGTGGTGTGCTGCCTGCTGTCGGCGGGGTTCATCTTCGGGATCGTGCGGCGCCTCGAGGCCGCGACGTCGGATGCGGGCGGAAAGCCGGCATAGGCAGGCGGTCAGAAGTAGTACCAGATCCCCCGGTACGGCTCGACATCCTCACCGATCGCAGCAAGCCTCTTCAGATACCCCAGGATCGGCACGTCGTGTGAGATATAGGTCCGCTGCGGTGCAATCTTCTTTTCCCAGGGATGGAATTCATAGGCTCTGGACCCATTCGGGAGGATCGACACCAGATCCCGATGCTGCCATGCGTTGAGATGGTTCTTTCCCAGACCAGGGACGTTGAACACGGCCTCGTCGGTACGCGACAGCCCGGGCAGCAGGCGGGATTCCTCTTTCTGTTCCTGGACCAGCCGTGCGATCGGCACCCGATACGAGGCGGTCTCGTCTTTGCCCTTGGTGTTGAACGTGTAGTAGGGGTCGATGCCGCAACGCCGCAGCACACGTCGCAACGCCACGGCTTCGAACCGCCGGCTCACGAAGAAGGTGTACACGAGCTGGTTGTAGACCGAGATACCCTGGCGCCGCATGCGATCCATGGCCATCACCACGTCGGGCGTGATCTCGTAGGGATGCTCGATGTGCGTGACTAGGCAGACCTCGCGATGCCCCGGGTCACGATACGATCCGAGCAACGCGCACAGTTCGGGCGTGAACCGCATGGGCACGGTCACGGGCATGCGGGTCCCGATCCGGATGCGGGTCACGTGCGGGATGGCCGACACGCGATCGAGCAAGGCCTTGAGGCGACCGTCGGACAGCATCAGGGGGTCCCCGCCGGTGACCAGCACATCCTGCACCGCTT
>CAYRIB010000126.1:0-226 GCA_964424165.1 uncultured Myxococcales bacterium
CATGCAGAAGTTGGTAGGGTCGTTGGGCACGAACGCCTTGAGCGTGGTCAGGGTCACGGTCAGGCGGTTGTTGGTTTCTTCGAGGGTCTGCTGGGGCGGACGGGCCAGTGCAACACCACACGCCAGAACCATCAACAGCGCGGCAAGATAGCGGGTCACGATGTCTTCTCCCGGTTTCAACCGGGGCGGATTCTAGACGAATCGAATCGACTTGGCCAGACCCGCG
>CAYRIB010000126.1:259-6824 GCA_964424165.1 uncultured Myxococcales bacterium
AGAACTGGTCCATGAACAGGAAATGGGCGCTCGGGCCCACGGCATTGGCGATGGCAGCCTTGCGTGGGGTATGGTTGGCGTCTCCGAAGAAGGCGAAGTCCCAGAAGGCCCCGAGTTTGGCGATGTCTCGCCACAAGGCAATACGCAAGGCGACCTCGGACTGTGCGGCCTCACGCACCCAGTAGCGGTCTGCAAAGAACGCCCGCATGCAGCTTCCGGCGAGGGGCTCCAGATCCCAGAACAAAACGTCTCCCGCCAGATAGATGCCGCGGGCTCGCAGATGCAGGTCGTGATATCCGAGTGAGAACAGGTACTGCAAGGTGACTCGGGTGTCGAGCAGGACGTTCGAATGTTGTGCGAGAGCGAGCGTGGTCTCGGCGCGTACCCAGCGGCGGCGCGCCGGGCGAAGCACCTCGTCGGGGTCGAAATCAACGCCGAGCGAGGCGCGGGCCAGGAAGCGTTCGCGGCGGCGCTCGGGTGGCATCGAGGGCACATCTTGTCCATCTGCGGCGGCAACCTGGTCGAGGTCGAAGGCATAGGTGCCGCTGCCGCCCACACCCACGGACAATGACAGGAGGGGCCGCCACAGATAGATGGCCACGTCGGCCAGCGCGGACCAGCGGCCCATCTGCAACGACGCGATCCGGACGTCGGTGCGGGCGTGGTGGGACAGCCTTCCTTCGACTTCGAGGTCGGGCACCAGCACGCCGTCGAACAGGGCCGGGAAACGGTACTGAAGGCCAATGCGTCCGTAGACCCACTGAAAGTGCGGGTCCGGCTCTAAGAGCAGACGCCGGTAGGGAATGCCGACGTCGATTTCCGCGTGAAACCGGTCCTCGTCCACAAACATGTCCTCGTTCCAGTAGCCGGCCCCCGGGATCAGGCCGTAGGTGGCACTCATTTCGGCATCCAAGGTGAAGCCGTTGCGCACCTTGTGGACCATCCGGATCTGCAGTTCGCGCGGGGGCACGCGGACACCCAGGCCGTTGTCGATCAGCATGCGTCGATCCACGACCTGGTAGTGAATGCGCTTGACGTTCTTGCGGTTGGCCCGGCGCAGGCGCGCCACCGCGGCCTCGACCGTGGGCCGGTGGAACACGTCCTCGATCAGGGTGAGTTCTGCACGAAAGTCGAGCACCTCCCGGGCCGACGAGTCCGGGAACACCACGGCAGCCATGCGGCCTTCGTCGACCTCGATGCGCAGGGTACGGTCTGGATCGAAGCGAAACCAGGCCCGGGCCTCGGTGTAGCCACGCGAACGGTAGAAACTGACGATGCGGCGCACGGCGCGGTCAGCGTCGCGAACGGTGGCGGGCCGGTTGCCCATGGCGTTGCGTACCGCGTCTTCGGAAAGCACGCGCAGACCGCCAAACACCACCGATGGGCTGGTTGCGGCGGTCAAAGCAGGGGAAGGAGGACCGTCTGCGGCCGCGGACGCGGTGATCGTCAAGGCGCACAGGAACGTGCACCATAATGCCTTGATGCGCATCGGTGGCATGCACCTCCAGGCCCCGATTATGGCACAGGGCGGATGGTATCGGGCAGACGGTGTTTTAGGGGGGCATGTGAACGTCAGTCCCAGCGGCTCGTGATGGTCAGGCTGAAGTCTTCAATGGTCCCGGTCTGCCCGGTGACCCGGTCCGTGACGTGGAGCTTCCAGAAGCCGTTGACGGATTCGTCGCCGGGAAAGCCTAAAACCACGAAGTCGCGCAGGTAGATTTCCGCACCATCCCGGTCCCCGTCGAAGATCACGACCCGGGTGGTGGCCGGGTCTTCGAGGGTGACGGTCAGGTCCCGAATGCGGGGGTGATCAATGTACAGATCCAACACGACATCCATGGCCACCGAGGCCAATCCGTACACCGGCAGATGGGCGATCACGCCTTCGGGCGACGCGTCGGGAATCGCGAGTTCGGGTTCGCTGACAAAACGACCGCGCATCCAGGCGGGCAAGCAGATCCCGTTGCCTGCAACCGACGCGCCGGCGCACACCAGGCCCGGGTCCGGGCAGGGGGATGCGGTCGTGCATTCGGTGCTGATCGCGGCCTGAGTGTCCAGACCGACCGCGATGCACACCCCGCGGTTGAAGTCCGATGACCGGCCCGTGCATGCGAGGTTCTGTGCACAGTCTGCGTTGCTTTCGCAGGGGCGGCGCTCGAGGCCCCAGGTGACGGTGCAGTCGTAGATGTCTCCGTCGTTGTTGCGCGCGGCCGGTTCCAGGGTCTGGTAGCGGAAGTACATGCCGAACGAGTTGTCCCCGGCCCCCACTTCGTACACGGTGAAGGCAAGCCGATTGCTGGCGTCCCAGACTTCGGTCTGGTTGACCTCGTTTTCGTCGACGGCATCGAAGGCCTCTTCGAGGGTGGTCACGTCCTCGTAGGCCGTGGTGCGGACGGCCAGAAGGATCTGCTGTCGTTCGAGGTCGGTCATGAGGCTGTCCACGGTGAGCACGCGTTCGGACACGACCACGACCGGGCCCGGACGCCAGAACATGTCGCGGTAGTACTCGCCAAACACGCAGGTCTGGTCCAAAGCCAGCCCGACCAGTTCGCGGGCGCAGACGGGCAGGTAGACCGCCGAGAATTCCTCGACCGACATGGCGCACAGTTCGGCCGGGGCGCCCGCGCCTTGGCAAAGGGCATCGCGCGCGCCGGATGTCACCTCCGGGTCGGCGCATTGTTCAATGAGGTCGATCATTGAGACGCGGTCCGAATCGTAGTCCGGGTCTCCGAGCCCGTTGTCGACGCAGGCCTGCACGGCGGCCACGATGTCAGCATGGCAATGGGGGGTGCCGGTCAGCAGCGGGGCGCAGTCCCCCGATTCGCAAGTGGCTTGCAGCCGGTAATGGCCGCGCCCCGTGCCATCGCGGGTACCGATGACCACGAGGTAGGTGCCGGCCGCCTGGAAGGGCAGGCGCGTGAGGCGGGACAGACGGCCCCAGCCGGTGTCGTCATCGCGGGCAATGGCCGCAGAGCCGTAGCCGTCTTGTTCGTTCCGGGGGCCGTACACGTACAGCATGGTATCGAGGGCAGCGCTCGTTCCCAGGTGCGTGACCTCGACGGTGACCACGGCCCCGGCGCGCACCGCCAGGGTGAAGCCGTCGAACTGAAGGTCTTCAGCGAAGGTGCCGGTCACGGCCTGGTCGGCCCCGAAGGGCAGGACGCCGCGGTCGGTCACGCGGGTCCCAACGTCGGCTTTGGAGCCCGGGGCCACGGGTTCAACGGGGTCTGCGAAATTGGCCGAGTCGCAGGCGAGGGTCAAGAGGGACAAAGTCACGACGGTTACGAATGCGCGCATAAAACCAATCTCCCGCTCAAAAACCGCCCGATAATAGCCGAAATCCCAAGTTCTGACAAGGCTTAGCGATACGTCCCGGTCGAGCGTTTCCCCTTCTTGGGCGTTCGAGTATCATGAACGGCAGAACGTCGCAGCGATGGTGCGGGAGGTTCGAGTGCGCCAGGCCGTCCGGAGGGCCCTTGTAATAGCCGCTTTGGCGACATCGTGCGGGGCGGGGGCGAACAATGTCGCCGTTGACGTGATCAGTGAGGGAGTCGACGCCGCGGAGATCGGGACGTCGTCCGATGTCGATGTCCGCGACGTGGCGACCACGGATATGTCTGCCGACCATGTCCAGCCCGACCTGAGTGCAACCGATTCTTTGCACGATCCGTTCGACGATGTCGCTGCGGATGTCTGGATCGAGATTCCTCCCTTGCCCGGCTTCGTGTGGGTGCCGGCCGGGGAATTCGACATGGGCTCGCCGGATACTGAACCCGGTCGGTATCCGGAAGAAGGTCCGGTGCATCACGTGGTGATCACGCGCGGCTTCTACGTGAAAGCCACCGAGGTCACGCAGGCCGAATGGTCGGTGTTGATGGGCAATAACCCCTCCTATTTTCAGGAACCCGCTTTCCCGGCCTGCCCGGACTGTCCGGTCGAACAGGTGAACTGGTGGGATGCGCTGTCCTACTGCAATGCCCTGTCCGCGCAGGAGGGGCTGCCGTCGTGCTACGCGCTATCGGGGTGCACGGGCGAGCCCGGGGACCATCTTCTGTGCACGAACGTCACGTTCGCAGGCCTGGGATGTGCGGGTTACCGGTTGCTCACCGAGGCCGAATGGGAATACGCGGCACGGGCTGGGACCACCACGTCGACTTACAACGGGGTGCTCAAGGCCTCGCAGACCGAATGCCAGCAGCCGAGCAGCGCGCTCGACGACATTGCGTGGTTCTGCGGCAACGCGGGCGATTGGCCGGATGGGGTGTCACACCCCGTGGGCCTGAAGCAGGCCAACGCTTTCGGGTTGTACGACAGCTTGGGTAATGTCTGGGAATGGACGTGGGACTGGTACGGCGAGTACGTGCCGGGCGTGGCCATTGACCCCATGGGTCCGGACACGGGTGAAGACCGCACGGGGCGCGGCGGCTCCTGGCTGTATTTCGCCCGGCACGCGCGGTCGGCCAATCGCGGCACCGACCATCCGGAAGACAGTGCCCGAAGCCTTGGGATGCGCATCGGCCGTACCGGGGTCTTTTGAGTGACCTGCACAGGGGGCGGACCGATGCTGACCGTGACCATCGATGCCCTGGACGAGGGCCGGACGCTGGCGAGTTGGCTGCGCAACCGCATGCCCAATGCACCGCGGGCGTTCCTGGGGAAGCTCGTTCGGTCGGGCGCCGCGAATGTGAACGGGGCCCCACCTGACCGCCCGCTGCAGGGCGGCGACGTCGTGAATCTGCGCGCGAGTGCCCGGGTCATCGAACAAACGGCCCAAGGCCCTTGCATCCTGGATGTGGTGTACGACGACCCGGACATTCTGATTCTCAACAAGCCGGTAGGTTTCCCGACGCACCCCGTGGCCCGACAGACCGGGGCGGATGTGTTGCAGATCGCGCAGGGTCTGGCTACGGGGCTGGAACACGATGGAACCTACCATGCGGTCAACCGTCTGGATCGGTGGACCTCGGGCATCCTGTTGCTGGCCCCGGGTGCACGCCGGGCCGCGGCGTGGGCGCGTCTGTTTCAGGAACGCCGGGTCGACAAGCGCTATCTGGCGTGCGTTGCGGGGCATCCTCCTGCCGAAGGCACCGTAGAAATGCCGGTCGACGGACAGGATGCAATCACACAGTTTCGCACGTTGGCGTGTCACGGGGGTATCGCGATGCTGCTGGTGCATCCGCACACCGGGCGGAAGCACCAGGTTCGGCGCCATCTGGCCGGGGTGGGATGTCCGCTTCTGGGCGACACGCGGTATGGAGATGGTGGCCGGGATGGGCTGCCGGGGGCGTTGCTGCATGCCGCGGCGATCGCGCTGCCGCATCCGGGGACGGGAGGGGAGTTGCGGGTTTTTGCGCCGTTGCCGGCGACGTGGCAGCCGTTCTTGCGGAAGCTGTCGATCAAAGGGGTTGCAGGGATTGTGATGGATGCGTTGTAGGGCGGGGTCACCAGACCCCGCCACTCTCGGGCGGTCGCCAAAGACCTGTAGGGCGGGGTCACCAGACCCCGCCACTCTCGGGCGGCGAGCGGCGCGCTCTGGTGAGCGCGCCCTACAGTATGATGCAGGGCGCGTTCGCGGCGAATGTGGTGTTGAGGAGGCTTATGACACGGCAGTCCCGACGCTTGATGCCCGGTTTGCAGTCCCGACGCTTGATGCCCGGTTTGCAGTCCCGACGCTTGATGCCCGGTTTGCAGTCACGAGGCTTGATGCCCAGCTTGCAATCACGACGCTTGATCCCCGGCTTGCAGTCACGACGGTTGATGCCAGGCCTGGTGATGCTGGCCTTCGTGCTTCTGGCGGCCCCTCCGGTCCTGGCAGGACCGCCTCTGGACATCGACCCCAATGTGCCGCAGCCGGCCGCCAAGAGCGTCTGGAAATGGGGTCAGGCCCTGTTCTGCAAGGCTATCCCGGAATTGCCCACCCTGCCGTCGCCCGAAGTCGTCATCTCGCTTGACGGCCTGACCCTCCATCTGTTCGACCGCAGCACCGGCTTCGACCGGGTGTACCCGATCGGGGTTGGCGTCATCCGCAAGGGCAAGACCCTGACGTCGACCTCGTGGTCCGCGCCCGGTGGCGTGTACTACGCCAATCTGGACAAGCCCGCGTTCTACGACCGGCAGACCCCTCGGCCCCGGTGGGCATGGAATTATGCCTGCCGTTTCTGGTGGCGCGACAAGGTCAAGCATCAGACCCTGCCCGTGTATGGCGGGATGCCATTCATCCGCCTGCAGACCGGGGGCTGGGCCGAGGAAGGGATCCACGGCCCGGCGGAACGCTACAAACAGGCCGATGGCGGTCGGTTGAGCCGCGGCTACGTGTCGCACGGCTGCATCCGCATGGCCTCCGAGGGTATCCTCGATCTTTACGGGCGCACGCGCGGCAAGCGGTTTCCTGTCAAGGTACAGCGCGACATCGAGCGTCGCGACGATGGGACCGCGATCGACGAGGACGAACGCTGGCTGCTGTCGGAATGCCGGCAGGATTCGGACTGCAATTTCGAGGACGGTTTCTGCCACAAGAATCCGTTCTTTGACCGCGGGTTCTGTACCAAGGCCTGCACCGGGAAGT
>CAYRIB010000127.1:0-6591 GCA_964424165.1 uncultured Myxococcales bacterium
TGGCTGAAGGTCGCCAGGGTCATGGTGGCAAGGAAGGCCAGCATGCAGGCCACGAAGCGGCCTTCGCCGGCCGCGTCGTCCGACTCGCGGCGTCGCTTGAGGTAGCCGATGGTGTACCAGGCGGACGCCAGGAAGACCGCGGACACGAGGCTCAGAAACAACAAGCCGGTTTCATCCAAGGCCACCCAGCCCGACACCAGAGGGGGCGGGAGCACCACGAATGCCGTGGCCGTCAAGCCGGCATGTCCCGTGGCAGCGACCAGCAGGATCACGCGCAACAGAGTCCGATGCCCCCGCAGCAGGGCGGCAAGGATCCCGGCAAGCACCGGCAAGGCAAGGAGTGCGGCGATCATCGGGTCAATCCCTCAATTCCGCGAGGTGGCCCGCATCGAGCGACGATACCTCCCGGCGGATGTGATGCAGTATGGCGACCATCAACGCGATGGCCACGGTCACGTCGAGCAGAATGCCGACCTCGACCACGAGCGGGGCCGAGGCCGCGAACGACAATCCCAGCATGTGCACTCCGTTTTCCAGGAACAAGATGCCGGCCACCTGGGTCAGGAGTTGCCGACGGGCCACGAGCAGGAAGATCCCCGTCAGTACCGTGAAGAACGACACGGACGCGACCTGACCGCCGTCCAGGTCCCCGGGAAACGGCAAGGAACCGACCAGCCAGACCGACAGTCCGAACAGGACCAGACCCGCCAGAGACGATGCCACGAATCCGAGCGGCGGGTCGGCCTCGCGGCGCACTCCGGCACGGCGCGCCATGCGGGCCAGGAGCAGGGGCAGCACCACGGCCTTGATCAGGGTGGATGCACCGACCAGGATGATCACGTAGAGGTCGATGGCGCCCAGGGAACGCAGCAGCGCCAAAATCCCGATGGCCAGGCCCTGGAGCGCGGCGATGCGCGTGGTGATCACGAGGCGGCTGGAACCGTACAGCAGAAGGTTCATCAGCACGATCGCGACCAGGACGAAATTGACCGACGGCATCATTGCTTGCTACCCCACCAGCATGGCCACGGCCGCCAGAACCCCCGCACCCACCAGAAGCCGTGGAACGTGATGCATCGGCAGACGTGCCATCATGGACTCGATCACGCCTACCAGCACGACCACGAACAACATGCCGCCCGCCCAGATCGCCGCGTCCACCAACACCATGCCCGTGCGGAAGGGCAGCATGGTGCCCACCAGGAGTGCGGCGAAAGCCCACAGCTTGAGGCTCGCCCCATAGGTGATGGCCGCCAGATCGGGCCCCGAGTGGTCCAGAACCATTACTTCGTGGATCATCGTGAGTTCGAGATGCGTCGTGGGGTCATCGATTGGGATGCGCGCATTCTCGGCCAGCAGCACGACCAGCAGGGTTCCGGCGACCAGCAAGGCCACGAGGTTGGCCATGTTCGGGGCCGCCTCGGAAAGGTCCCCGAGCATGTTTGACAACGACAAGTCCCCCGAGGCGCGACTCAGGGCCGCCAGGGCCAGGAACAGGGCGGGTTCGACCAGGGCCGAGAAGGCGACTTCGCGCGATGCGCCCATGCCTTCGAACGAGGAACCCGTGTCCATGGCGGCCAGGACCGTGACGAATCGCGCGAGGCCCAGACACCCGCAAAAGAGCAGGAAGTCCCCGGCGAAGGCCAGGGGCGCGGGCTGTCCGAACGCGGGCACGAACAGCAAGGCCAAAAACGTCGCACCCAGCGATACGGCCGGACCGAGTCGGAAGATCAGGGTGGTCGTGCTGCTGTAGACGGCCCCCTTGCACAGCAGCTTGCCGATGTCGCGGTAGGCCTGGGTGAGGGGTGCGCCCTGGCGACCGGCAACGAGGGCCTTGATGCGGACGATGACTCCAAGCAACAGGGGCGCGACCAGGCACGCCACGATCGGAAACACCCACAGAAGATGCCGTTCCATCGTCTATCCCACCGTCTGCCAGATCAACAGCCCGATCAGGGTCAGCACCAGATACAGCACGTAGTGTTGGAGGCGTCCGCTCTGCAGCGAATGCAGGGGACGGATCAGGCGTGCCACGCCCGTGAACAGTGGGGTCCACATGCGTTCCAGAAAGCGGTCGTCGGTGTGGGACTCCAAGGCCCCGGCCGATGGGAATACCCCTTCCACCGGCGTGCGGTGCGTGCGCGTACCCAGGACCGGGGCGAACACGTCGAGCAGGGGTTGCGCGAACGACGATGCGGTGTACTGCATCGAGGCCGCAGGCGCCACGTAACCGCAACCCCAGGTAGGCGCCTTCCCGCAAACGTGGCGACGCCGCCGCCAAGTCAGGACCGCGAAGATCGTGGCGCTCAGCAGCAGGATCGCGGCGAACGTCACGGTGATCATGGTCAGCAGATCGACGAGGGGCCAACCGAACCAGCGGGCTTCGGGCAGGGCCATGCCGGCCGGGGTCAACAAGACCTCGACCGCCGGGGTGACCGCCTGCAACACCCAAGGCGCCCCCAGGCCCAGAACGATGCAGGCCGAAGCGAGCACCATCATGGGTCCATACAGCAGGTGCCCGGGTCGCGTGGCATCAGCGGCTTGCGGGGAACGGGGTGCGCCCAGGAACACGACGCCGAACACCTTGGCAAAACAGGCGCTGGCCAAACCCCCGACCAAGGCCAGGGCGGCGATGGTCAGGACCGCGGACAGCAGCAGGGGCATCGGTGCAGCATTCGTCAGACTCGCGAAGGCCGACAGAAAGATCAGAAATTCGGACACGAAGCCGTTGAGTGGCGGCAGGCCCGTGATTGCGGTGGCCCCGGTCAGAAAGGGCCAGGCCACACGGGGCATGCGCTGCAAGAGGCCGCCCAGAAGGTCGATCTCGCGCGTTCCGGTGGCGCGGATGACGGCACCGGCGCCCATGAACAGCAACGACTTGAACACCGCGTGGTTGAGCACATGGACCAGCGCACCGGCGAAACCGAAGAACGCGACCCACGGACGAGACAGGGCCATGCCTAAAAGGCCCATGCCCAGGCCCAGGGCAATGATGCCCAGGTTTTCCACCGAATGCCAGGCGAGCAGGCGCTTGAGGTCGTGCTGGGCCAGGGCCCACAAGACCCCGCTCAGTGCGGACACGGCGCCAATGATCACCAGGGTGACCCCCCAGGATACCTGGGGGGTGGGCAGAAACGTCCAGATCCGAACGAGCCCGTAGATGCCCGTCTTAAGCAGCACGCCCGACAGCAGGGCCGACACGTGGCTTGGTGCGGCCGAATGTGCCTCGGGCAACCACACGTGCAGGGGCAGGAACCCGGCCTTGGTGCCGAAGCCCACCAGCGCCAGTACGAACACGAGCCCTGGGACCAGCACCGGACCGAACGAGGCGAAATCCAAGTGGCCGCCCGGGCCTGCCAACAGAGCAAACATCACCAGCAGGCAGGCCGTTCCGATGTGGGCCGCCACCAGATAGATCCACCCGGCGCGGCGGACGTTCGCATCCGCATGGTCGAACACCACCAGCAGGAACGAAGCCCAGGTCATGACTTCCCAGGCGATCAGAAACAAGAAACCGTCGCGGGCCACGACCACCCCGAGCATGGCCACGATCAGGAGGTTGTACGAGGCCCAAGTGGCGGGGGCGCGATGGGCATCGTGTCCGTGCCGAAGATAGCCCGCGCCATACCAGGCAGCCAGGGCGCCGATCGATGCAATCACCAAGCCGAACCAGGCGGACAGGGCGTCCACGCCCACGGCGCCGGACCCGACGGACAGGCCCCATGGCCAGATGGCGGCCAAAGGTTCGCCCGAGGTCAGGACCTGGGCAAACGGCACCATGGCCAGTACAGCACCGATCACTGCGGTGCCGGCCCCGACCACGGAGGCTGCGGTCACGTGGCGTCGCAGCAGCAGGGCAACGGCACCGCCAGCCAGAAGAAACAGCAGACCAGCATCGAGGAAGGCCATCGGCAAACCCTCCGAAGCCCCGGCCGACGGGCAGGGGTGCGGAAACGAGGATGCCTACTACACCCAAGTGCGAGGGAAAACAAGTGCCTGGAAGACCGACGGGTCCACGACTGAAAAGTGGGGAATCGGCCCAAAAGCTACTTGAATTCGCCGCCCTGGCGGGACACGCTGAGGCCGCCGAGCGATAGCAGGTCGATCTTGCCGGTCTGCTGCGTCTCGCGGTCCTCGCTTGGGTCCTGGTGGATTCCGGAATCGAGGCGGATGGCGTCGCACGGACAGGCTTCTTCGCAGAAACCGCAGAACACGCAGAGCAATTCGTTGATTTCGAACACGCGCGGATATTTTTCGATGTCGAGACTCTCGTGTTCGCCCGCCTCGATGTGGATGCAGTGGGCGGGGCACGCGGTCGAACATAGATAACAGGCCACGCAGCGGACCGACCCGTCATCACGCCGCATCAGGCGATGACGGCCTCGATAGCGGGGCGGATAGACGCGCTTTTCTTCCGGGTACTGAGAGGTTACCACGCCCTTGCGCGAGAACAGGTTGGCAAAGAAATGACGCGACGACACGCGCACTCCCTCGATCACCGCAGGCAGGTAGCTTCGGATCGTGAGGTCCGGTTCGGGCCGTTGCACGAGCTTGCCCATTGAACTCTCCTACAGCAGCGCCAGCACCACGGCCGTGACCACGATGTTGGCCAGACTCAGAGGCAGCAACCCCTTCCAGCCCAGGTCCATCACCTGATCGTAGCGGAACCGCGGCAGGGTCCAGCGCAGCATCATCAGCAGCCAGCACAGCAACACGACCTTGAACACGAACGCCCCGACCTGCGCGGCCATGGTCCATCCCCCGGCACGTCCGAGGGGGTCGAGCCATGGAATCTGCCAACCGCCCAGAAACACCGTGGCCCCGACCGCGGCAATCACGATGATTTCGATGAACTCCGCCAAGAACAGCACTGCGAAGCGCATGCTCGAGTATTCGACGTGGTAACCGATGATCTCGGAGTCACCTTCGGGAAGGTCGAACGGCGATCGCTTGTTCTCGGCCATGGCAGCCGTCAGATACAGAATGAAGCCCAACGGTTGCACCACGATGCCCCAACGCGGCAGCCATCCCCACAGCAGGGTTCCCTGTTCGAGCACCAGGGCCGTGAGGCTCAGCGTGGAAAACACCATGAACACGCCCACGAGGTTGAGGCCCATGCTCACTTCGTACGAGATCATCTGGGCCGCGGCGCGAAGGCTGCCCAGAAGGGCAAAGCTGTTGTTCGACGACCACCCCGCAAGCGTGGCTCCGTAGATGCCAAGGCTCGAAATCGCCAGGATGAACAGGATTCCGGTGTCCAAGGCGGCGATCGTGAACCAAGGCCCCGGGCCGAACGGGATCACCGCGAAGATGACGAGCGGCGGGATCATGGCCAGGGCCGGGGCCAGAAAGAACATGATGCGGTTGGCGCCCGCGGGGACGAAGTCCTCCTTGGCGAACGACTTGATCATGTCCGCGATGGGATGGAACAGGCCCAGCGCACGCACCCCGAAGACCGAGGCGCGGTTCGGGCCCACGCGGTCCTGGATCAGCGACGAGAGCTTGCGCTCGGTCCAGGTGAGCAATGCCGCCAGGGTCATGACGAAGACCATGCAGATCAGCACGATCTTGATGACCGTGATGCCGAGGAACATCCAGTTCATGGGACCTCCCCGGCGGAGATCGCGGCCTCGATGTCCGACCGTATCGCGCGCAGTGTTCTGGCCTCGGCTGGTGCGGTCAGGGCTGCATTCAGCGATTGCACGATTCCGTCTTCGTTGCAAACCGTGCCGGCGGTTTCCAATGGCGACGTCAGGGGGAATAGATGCATCACCCGTTCCGCCCAGGTCGGGGCGATGCATGCAAAGGCCACGCTCAATCGGGCAACCTGGATTGCCGCTTCGATCCCGGCCGGGTCCGTGATGTCTTCCCCGGCTATCACGAAGGTTGGAAGCTCCCCAGACTGTACGGCCGACCGCAGGGCGTCCACGGGGATCGGCTCGATCCCGGCCGCGGTCAGCACCTGGGCAACGCCCGCGCGGTTGCCGTTGCGATCCGCTCGACGCAAAATCGCGTCCGTGATTCCATCCGATCGCCCGCCGATGGCCACGACCAGGCGGGACGTTCGCGGGCGCAGGAATTCAATGATCGCAGATGCGTCCTCGTTGGTCAGGGCCGGGGACAACAACAGGGCCGTGGCTTGGGCGGACCCCGTCAGCGCGTTTGCGACTTCCCGGACGGCCGTCGCGTAGGGCACGTCGGCCCCCTGCCATTGCGGCGAGGTCAGGCGACCGGTCTCGAAACGATGAAAGGCAAGACGACCCTCGTCACACGCCCAATGGCCATTGACCCGCGGGTTCTCGCGCGGGACGACCCGCTGCACCGCGTTGTCAAAGGTGTCCACGCGCACGCTGCAGCCCCGACTGCATTCCATGCACACCGAGGGCGTACCCCGCATGAACCAGACGCGGCATTTGAAGCGGAAGTCCCGCGACGTCAGGGCACCCACGGGACAGACGTCCACGGTGCACAGGGAATAGGGATGGTCGAGTTGCATGCCCGGGAACACGTCGATGAACGCCCGTTCCCCGCGCTGGACCTGGCATAGCTGGGGTTGACGGGCGACCTCGTCGCACACCCGGATGCACCGCG
>CAYRIB010000128.1:0-6439 GCA_964424165.1 uncultured Myxococcales bacterium
TGCACAAGGCGTTCGACAAGGAGCATTTCACCCACTCGCAGGCCGACGATCCGGCGAGGCGCTTGCGACTGGAGTGCGAGCGGGTCCTGGCGAACCTGCCGGGCTCGGACAACTTCTATCTGCACTACCTGTTTCATCGAACCTATCCCTCGAAACAGAACTGCCCGATGTGGTTGCGGGAATCGAATCTCGATACCGTGCGAGCGCGGGCCTCGCGGGTCAAGGTGCACACCGGCCAATTGGAGCAATTTTTGTTCGCACAACCGGCCGACTCGATCGACTGCTTCAATTTGTCGAACGCCTTCGACTGGGTATCCAAGGAGGTCTTCACCAGCCTCATGCGCGAGATCGTCCGCGTGGCCAAGGATGGCGCGCGTTTGTGCTACTGGACCAACGTGGTCAACACCCGGCGGGAGATCGGCGAGACGGGGATTACGCAACTGATACCTGATGTCCCGCTCAGCCAGAGGCTTTCCCTCGGCAGTCGGACCGCCGGTTACTCCGGGTGCGTGATTGCCAGGGTGAGCAAGGCCGCGGACACCCGATGATGTTAGGGAGAGGCCGATGGAGAGGCTGATCAACGCCTTGTATGGAAACAAGCTGGGTCGAAAGCTGGCCCCCTGGCTGTTTCGTTCGGCCCGGCTTCACCGCCTCATCGAACGCTTCGCCGACCATGGGCGGTCGAAGCGGCTCGTGCCGTATCTGGTCAAAAAATATGCGATCGACACGACCGAGGCGGAACGGCCGCTGGAGGCCTACAAGACCTTGAACGATTTCTTCACCCGGCGGTTGAAGCCCGGGGCGCGCCCTTTCGTCCGGGACGAACGAGCCTTCCTCTCGTCGGCGGACGCCCATCTCAGCGTCCGCATGAATCTCGTGCCTGACTCGCCAATCACCGTCAAGGGCATCGGGTTCACTCTATCCGGACTGCTCGGTGACAGGACGCTCGCCCAATCCTTCGAGGGGGGCACTCTGCTGCTGCACAGGCTCTACGTGCCCGATTGCCATCGGCTTTACTTTCCCTGCGACGGGGCCATCGAAGGCATCCGCAAGATCCCCGGTCACTACTACTCGGTCACCCCGCGTCCGGGAAACCATGTGCCCCACTATGAAGTCAATCAACGCTTCGTCACCGAGTTTCTGTCCGCGGCCTTCGGAAGGTTGCTGTTCGTGGACGTGGGCGGGTTCCTGATCAGTTCGGTGCGATTCCTGGCACCCGAGCAAGCCCAGGTGCGTCAGGGCGACGAAAAGAGCCTCTTTGGCTTCGGGGGGTCGACGCTCGCCACGCTGGTAACACCAGATCGACTGACGCTGCTCCCCGAGATTGCGGCCGCAAGTCGGGAAGATACCGAGATCCCGGTGAAGATCGGCCAAAGGATCGGAACCGTTGCCCAGGCAGGAGAAAACGAACGATGACGCGGTGCCAACGCTGTATCGTGCGAAACGACTCGCCCGGGGTCGTGTTGGATGACCAGGGGCTTTGCAACATCTGCCGAATCTGGGACGTGATGGCCCCAAAGTTGACCGACTACACAAGGCTGCAGCAGGTCTTCCGGGCAAAGCTCGACGCCGTCCGTGGAAGGTTCCCGTACGACGCCGTAGTGGGGCTGTCAGGCGGCAAGGACGGTGCCTATCTGGTATACGCCCTGACCAAGATCTACCAACTCAAGGTGCTTGCGGTGACCTTCGACATGGGTTTCATGCCCAACGAGTTCGCCCGGCAGAACGCCATCCGGGTGACCCGAGCGCTGTGCGTAGACCACGAGTTCGTGAGCTTGCCGAAGCCTCTGGTCGATCAGATCTTCCGAGGCTATCTGGGGGGAATGACTCACACCACCCCATGCCATCTGTGCACCAGCATCCTGGGGCTGGCCGGGGCCTTCCGTTTCGCGCTCGATCACGGGGTGCCGAAGATCATGGCCGGCCTTGACCGGGGCCAGTTGCTCAACAAGCTGCACCTGACCCATGCCCGGACGCGGGTGCTCGACAATATCGCTCCGTTCGACCGGCAAAAGGCCCAAAAGCAGATCGAGAAGGCCATCCATCAGGTCAATCTCTACTTGCGCTGGCTCGGTCTGAGCACTCAGCAACGGGCGAGCATCGTGCCCGCGGGGGCAACTCTGCCGGGCAGCGACGAGGTCCCGGAGTTGATGATGTACTTCCTGTATCACCCCTACAACGAAGAGGAGATCAAGAAGACCCTGGAAACCGAGGTCGGTTGGGTTCGGCCAAGCGGGGACGTGCGCCGCGGCCATTTCGATTGCGACTTGAAGAAGGTCGCGCAAGGCGCGTCCGCGCGTTTGGGCCTTGGGGAACGGCTCGAGTACGAGTTGTCCGTGGACATCCGCGAGGGCAGCATCAGCCGGGAAGAGGCGCTGATCCGATTGCAGCAGGATCATGATGCCGCGGCGGCGGTGCAGCGGCCGTTTCAGGCGGTTGAAACCTGTTTCGGTTTGTCCGAGGCCGTGTTCGAGCGCAAGGTGAAGCGGTTGGCCAGGATCGCACCGGCCTACGCATGGTGCGTCAATCGCTTGATCCGGACATTCGGTCTTCGACGAGTGCTGGAACGGATGGCTCTTCTCATTCGTCCACATTGACGGACTGATCGACCGGGCTGAAGATGTCCGCCATGCACACCGGGATCATCTCCCCGTTGCGGATCGTCGCGTCCGGACAAGCCTTGCAATACTCAAGCTCTCCGTCTGCATCCACGTTCGGACCCTGCTGAACGATGAAGACCTTCTGCAACAATCGGGTCCCGGGCTTGAGCAGATGGAGCAGGAACCACAGCGTTCTGCCTGCCTCGGCCAGATTCCCGCAGGTGAGCGCATACATGCTGCAGGCGAGCACCGCACGTGCCGGATTCATGATTACACCGAACGAATACGGCTTCCCCTTGCGCCGGGCCTTGTCATTGGTCCATCTGGCCAGACGCCCGAAGGCGGGGCCGACGTGCAGGACGCGGACGTCGCTGTCTTGCTGCACGGGCTTTTTCGGGTTCGTGATCACGAAGGCGTAGTAGAACAGCCATCGCTCCTCGTCATCACGCTTGCTGGACCCGATGTAGGCGAACGGCAGCATCTGGAGCTTCTCGTGAAGCAGCGCCTTGACCTGTGCGCTGGTCACGTTCTCGCTTTCGTAGTCCGCCGATTTCCTGCCGAGGACCACGTCGGCTTCGATCCGGTTCGTGAACCGGGAGACGGGCACTCCCAGCATGTCCCCCTTGCGCAGACTGCCGGCGATGTGGTTCTGGTCGGCATAACAGATGGCCAGGATCCGCTGCAAATCCGGATTGCGCAGCGCAAATCGCACGACGTCTTCGAAGGCGTCGAGGTTGCTGCGGTAGATCGTGTAGGCGAGGAAGCAGTGCAGCCCATGGCGGGTCACCTGCTGCGCAAGCCGGGCCCGCAGTGCGTGCAAATCCGCTTCGGTTCGCATGCCTTCCCGATCAGGGCGGTTCTGCAGCGAATCGACATGCAGAAACACGCCGTGCAGACCGGCCTCTTTGTACTGTCGCCACTTGGAATCCGGCACGTCGTATCCGTTCGTGAGCAGTTGCACCAGCAAGCCCTTGCCGGCGATGTACCGAATGACCTCGGGCAGGTCCGGGTGCAGCGTCGGCTCTCCGCCGGCAATCGAAACCAGCATGAGGTTGCGCTTGCTCATGGCCAGGTCGACCTCGCGCCGGATCTCGTCGAGCGGCTTCGAATAGTTGGACTTGTCCTTGTAGCAGGCCTTGCACGAGATGTTGCACGTCTGGTTGACCTCGATCACGATGTGGGGCACGTCCCGGCCCTCGTAAGGCATCAGAATCGGCTTCATCTCATGACTCCATCATTGGCGTGTGGCCTGCAACGATCCTCACTTCCCCGGAAGCTCCGTCCATTTCCACCGTCATGCCCGTGCGCAGCGCTCGCGTGGCCCCCGGCACGCCAACCACCGTGGGGATTTGGAGCTCCCGTCCGATGATGGCGGTGTGGCTCAACAAACTGCCGCGTTCGGATATCAGGCCCTGGCACTGGGACACCAGAAACACCCAGCCAGGATCCGTGGTGGCCGTCACCAGTATCGCATCTTCGAAACGTTCTTGCGCGATGGCGTCTTTCGGGTCGAGCAACACGAGCACGCGACCTTGGACCCTCCCGATCGAGGCCCCAAGGCCCCTCAGCACGGTCGCGTCGTCGCCCGCACCCGGTTCCTGAACACCGACGAAATAGGGCCGTATCGTGGCGGGCCCTTCGGCATCGTCATTTTCCGGATGCGAGAAGGCCTCCGGGTAGGTGATCATCTCGCGCGGTTCGGCCTTGCGGCTGTGTCCGAGCGCCCTCAATTCATCGGGCGTCACGCTCCCCCGAGCGCAGGCATCGAGTTCCTCGAGAGACAGTTCGAACACGCAGGTCGGGTCCGTGGCAAAGAGTTCCTTGCCGATGTCCAACAGGGTATCCCGCACCCAACCGAAGTATTGACCTCGTACGAGCCGGCTCGATTCCCTGGCCAGAATCGCCCGCTGTGCGGCCTTCCGATACCGTCTGAGGCGCCACGCCGCAAGGCCGGTCATCCGGATGGTCTCAGGCTTTGCGCTTTGGGCGGGCAGCTTCCCCGCAACGGAACTCCTCCACACCAGCAACTCGACGAACGCGCGGGGCGATTGACGGAAGGTCAGACTCTCGAGCTTGAGTTCCTCGAAACTGCGGTCGCCGTATTCCCGCAGATACCGTTCGATCCGCTCGGTTTCCGCGACCAACCCCGCCATCTTCAGGGTTTGCAGGAGTTCGCTGCCGTCAAGATGAGGGTTTGAATCGAGAATCTCGGCCACCTTGGTCCGAAACGTCGACGGGCCTCCACAAACCTGTGCAAGCTCGCGCAACGCCCGCTCGGGCGCGATCGATTCCGCACCTTGGGCCGTGCGCAAGAGCCCTGGGAGCAGGGAAGCGTTTGCGCCATGGTGCGCCAGGAACTCTTTGAGCCGCTGCACCGTCTTCATGACCACGAAGTCGTTGAGCAACGTGAACGCCCAGCCCCGGGTGTCGCCCACCTGCGCAAGCAGGTAGCGGATCTTTTCGCACAGCGCGCCAGAACCCGCAGGGACCTCCTGCCGCATCCGTCGAATCCGCTGCGTGCAGGTCTGGCG
Source organism: uncultured Myxococcales bacterium (assembly GCA_964424165.1). Lineage (GTDB taxonomy): Bacteria > Myxococcota_A > UBA9042 > DTJE01 > DTJE01 > CAYRIB01. The sequence goes on from CAYRIB010000128.1 coordinate 5,132, forward strand.
AAACGCTTCGGTCAATGCGCGATGCCGAAAGAACAGCCGAAAGAACGCCCGTCCCATCCTCGCCGTTTCCTTCCACGAGAGCGGCGGAAACCGGACGGGCGGGATCGTGACGAACATGCGGCTTCCGATCATGGTGTGCCATGACGCCAGGTTTTTCTGCCCCCCGGGCAGCGCGCACATCGCGGCGCAGTAGCTGTTGAGGTCATAGTACAGATGCCCCTCGAACGCCGCGATCATGCGACGGTAGTACGGAAGGAGTTGCTCAATCCGCGCATCCGAGGCGCCCAGAAACCGGGCCGAGTCCAAAAACACCTGCGTGTAGATCTGCCGAACGAAGCTCTGCGTCATCCGACTAGTGCGCCCCGGATAGCTCTCGCAGAGGTTCGTATCGACGTAGTGACGCAACAAGGGCAGTCTGGTCGTGATCGGCCGCGCCTGCAAGATGAAGATCAACCCATCGGCCAGGGCAAACTCGATGTCCACGGGAAAACCGAACCGGCTCTCGATCAACATCATCGTTTCGAAGATCTCCCGGCGCTCGTCGGGCAAGAGCGAAGGAAGTGACTGGCGCTCAGGGGCCACCGGATGATCACCGAGGCCGCCATCCGGCGCGCGCGCAACCATCGACGGCTTATTCGCGATCACCGCGGACACCTCGCGCCCGAAGCGATCCCATTCGAACCGGTCGACGTCCACGCTTCCGTCAACGACGCCCTGGCCGAGGCCGTATGACGATTCGATGCAGGCGAGCGCCGAGTTTCCGGTCGGCTTGCGGCTGAAGGCCACGCCGCTTGCCCACGGATTCAGCATTTCCTGAATCACGACAGCCACTCGGAAAGGGCGCGATGGCTGTCCGAAGGACCTGGTTGTCCGGTTCTCGTAGGCGCGCACGCGATCCGATCTTGCAGAGCCGAAGACGTCGATGACGGCCTCGCAGAGATTGGCCGAAGCAACGCAAAGCTTCGTCTCAAAAAGCCCCGCAAAGCTGGCGTCGGGCGCGTCCTCGGTCACCGCGCTGCTGCGAACCGCGAACTCCTTGCCAGGCAACGAAGCCGCGAAGGCATCGATCCCGTCCACGACCGCCTGAGGCAGCTTCTTGCTGACCGACCATGCATCGAAGGCCTTGGCCGTCACGATGCCGAAGCGCAGAACCCTGCAGCCCGATTGAACGAGACGGATCAGGTTGTGGCCCTTGCCGCCAAGCAACTCCCGGCTCAATGGCCCTGCCATCGAGTCCGAAAGAATCCACAACTCAGAGCTTTCGCTCATACAACACATACTCCGCGTGCACCGGACAGGCATCGGGCA
>CAYRIB010000129.1:0-6409 GCA_964424165.1 uncultured Myxococcales bacterium
ACCCTTGACAGGTCGGTGTCGTCAGGGACAAACTTATGTCCAAAGAACCGGGTGCAACTTTCTTGATTCGGATGTGGCTATGAGAACGCTGATGGCAACGGTGCTGTTCGGGGTGTTGGTGGCGAGCGGGGGCGTGGCGCTGGCCCAATTCCAACAGGCGCATATCGTGGACATGTTCTACCCCAGCGAGGGGGGGTGGGCGACATGGGCCTTCGAAGACAACTGGCCGGCCAAGGGCGACTACGACTTCAATGACCTGGTGGTCCGTTATCGCCTGGCGTTGAGGACCGTGGACAGCAAGGTAAACGAAATGCGGATCACCGCTGCCGTCATGGCCCGCGGCGCGTCCTTCCGCAGCGGCTTCGCCATCAACTTGCCCATTCCGCAGTCAGCAGGCGCCTTGGCCTCTCTGGGATGCCCGGGAACGGTGGTCACGCCCATTGAAGGTGAGGATGCCACAACGACCTACGTGATCATCCCGGATACTTCGACGGTGCTCGCCGCCGAGGGATGCATCTTCTTCAACACCGATGACACCGAGGGATGCAATGGCAGCGGCGCCGAGTTCACGCTGACCATCGCCCTGCCCGCCAACAGCGGCATCTCGGCCAACACCCTGGCGATGGGCGTCAATCCCTTCATCTTCCGCGTCGGCGACCCGGGCATCGAAGTTCACCTGCCCGGCTTCGCGCCGACCGCTGCCGCGGATGCCTCGCTGTTTGGAACCAAGGACGACGCCACCACCGTGGACGATGGCGCCCCTACCGGCAACTACTACCTGACCGCGACCAACCTGCCGTGGGCCATCGACGTGCCCGTTGCATGGTTATGGCCGATGGAAACGACTGATGTCGTCGCAGCGTACAGCAATTTCGCTGATTGGGCACAAAGCAATGGTCGCGAGAGCGATACATGGTACAGCGACCCCAGTTCATTTAGCGGGACTGTAGGTTCGGGTTCGCGATGGATGACCCAGGTTTCGATCCCGAACCCATGCAGCGAAGCATTCGGTGTGGTCACGGTGCCAGGCGCCTCCTTCTGGCAGGGGTGCAATAGTGCATTAGATACGATGTGTTGGGTGGATTTTGAGACCCCCTACCATGAAGTTACTGTACCGACGTTCGACATCGGGAAGTCCGAGGTGACGGTAGGCGAGTACAGGAAGTGTGTGGAGGCTCTGTCTTGCACGGCACCTAAGGACACGAGCTGGTCACCTGGTTGCAACTGGGGAGCGCTCAACCGGGAGAATTACCCCGTGAACTGCGTGGACTGGTATCAGTCGAAGGCGTACTGCGAGTGGGCAGGGAAGCGTCTGTGCAGCGAATCGGAATGGGAGCTGGCGTCACGAGGGACGGATGGGCGAATCTACCCGTGGGGCAACGCGCTGGCAACGTGCGAGTATGCGGTCATGTATGACCTCGAGCTTGGGTCTGGTTGCGGAGCCAACGGGACGATGGCTGTGTGGTCGAAGCCAGCCGGTGCGAGCCCATACGGAGCGTTGGACATGTCGGGGAACGTATTTGAGTGGGTGGAGGATGATTGGCACGAAAATTACACTGGAGCCCCGACCGATGGAAGTGCATGGGTCGATGTTCCCCGCGCGTCGTACCGGGTGGCCCGTGGCGGTAGTTTCGTCTACGTCGCGAACTTTTTGCGTTCGTCGAGCCGCGGCGGCGGCGGCCCGGATGACTACGACGTCTTCGTCGGCGTGCGCTGTTGCAGGTCGCCCGTGTTGAACTGAATGGCTGTTCCGCTGTTCCGCTGACCCTGGGGCTGCCGGCCGGACATGGCAAAAGGGGCCCCGCGAAGCAGGGGAATGCCATGTCCGGCCGGCTGGCGGCCCCGCTTGGTGTGCGCGATGGTTGACATCCGAATTCTGACCGTACCGTTGGATTGCCGTACCGGACTGTTCGACGATAGCGCCCTTCAAGCCTATCTGGTGGATCGCGAGGTATTGCGCGCTGAGTCGCACTTCTTTGTACACGATGGACGCCCTTGTTGCGGCGTGTATCTGGAAACACGGTTGCGGCAGGGCGGACAAATGGATGCACACTGTCCGCCGATCCAGGTTTCGAATAGGATGAAAGATCCCGAACGGGACGCTTTTTTGCGCCTGCTGTCGGAACTCGACGAATCGGAACGCATCCGGTATGACCGCCTGCTTCAATGGAGGCGGGAGATGGCCAGACGGGAGGGTGTGCCACATTACGTGCTGCTGACCAATCGTCAGGCATTGGAACTAGCCAGATGCGCCCCCCGATCACTGGAGGGTGTGCGTCAGGTCAAAGGGATTGGTCGACGGCGCATCGAACAGCACGGTCGCGCGCTCCTGGAGGTATTGCATGGCCCCGAGTTGGCCCGCGGGTCCGAACGACTTGATCCTGTTCGAAAAGTGGATGGATACGACGAGGTGGCTTCTGGAGCGCACCGAGCGGTTTCCGAAACGCCTTCGCCACAGCCTGACGGAGCGGATCGACCTGCTGGCGATAGCGATCCTGGAGGACGTGACCGGGGCGGCCTACCGGAAAGACCCGCGCCCTGACCTGGCAAACGCGAATAGCCGACTGAACCGCTTGCGGGTTGTTCTGAGGCTTGCGCATGAGTTAAAGGTGCTTTCCCACGATCACTACCGTGAAGGTGCCGAGCGGCTGGGCGAGGCGGGTCGTCTTCTGGGCGGTTGGATGCGCAAGGGGAAATCGGATGGTGCGCCCACACAACTCCCCGACGTTTGAGCGTGTCTGGAGTTTCGAGGCGTTGCTGGCGGCGTTCGGCCGCGCCCGAAGAACCAAGCGCGGCAAGGGTGGCGAGCCATTGTTCTACCGAGATCTCGAGGCGAACCTGTTGCGGCTTTCGAATGAGTTGCAAACCCGCAAGTTTCGGCCTGATCCATATCGTTACTTTCGATTGTGGAACAAGAAGGAACGCGTGGTCTCTGAAGCGAGCTTCCGGGACCGGATCGTTCACCACAGCCTGGTGGCTGCGATGGAAACGACGTTTGAAGTTCGTTTCATCCGTCACAGCTACGCCTGCCGGAAACAGAAAGGAATGCATCGCGCCGTTGCAACGGCGCGACGAATGATGCGGGTGTTTCCCTACTTCCTGAAAATGGATGTGCGCAAATACTTTGATAGTATCGTGCACGAAGTTCTGCTCGACCTGCTGGTACGCGAACTTGCGGACGATGGAATTCTGTGGCTGTGCCGTGTGCTCTTGGATGGCGCTGCAGTTTGCGATGCGGGCGGTGCAGCCCGCGGTCTGCCGATCGGGAATCTGACCAGCCAGTTCTGGGCGAACGTATACCTCGATGAATTGGACCACTACGTGCGCGACGTGATCCAGTGTGGGGCCTATCTGCGTTACATGGATGACCTGTTGCTGTTCGACGAGAAGAAGGAACGGCTATGGATTGTGGCTGCCGCGATTCGACGGTTTTGCAAGGAGCGGTTGCATCTGGATATGAAGAACGAAGCAACCGTTGTTGCGCCGGTCGGCGAAGGGGTGCCGTGGCTGGGCTTCTGCCTTCATCCGGGCATCATTCGTTTGGATTCAGCAGGTCATCGACGTTTTGTGAAGAAGCTTTCTGCGTCCTGGAAGGTCGCGATCCGGGAAGGCCATTCGGACGATCTCGAACACGATCGAGCAGCAAGCTTATGCGGACATCTGCGGCTTGGTAACATGCATTCGTTGCGCACCAAGATGGTGTCGGTGCTTGACAAGACGAGCCGTGGTGCGTGAAACTTTGCATCAGGGCTCAGGGGGCAGCGCATCGAACCGGGTGACCCGTGGCGGTAGTTTCGACAACGACGCGAACAATTTGCGTTCGTCGAACCGCAAAGCGCCCCCCCCCCGCCCAAATCAACCGCGGCTACTTGAACTCGCCACCCTGGCGGGACACGCTGAGGCCCCCAAGCGACAGCAGGTCGATCTTTCCGGTTCGCTGCGCGTCGCGGTTTTCGCTCGGGTCCTGGTGCATGCCCGAATCCAGTCGAATGGCGTCACACGGACAGGCCTCTTCGCAAAACCCGCAGAATACGCACAGCAGTTCGTTGATTTCGAACACGCGCGGATATTTCTCGATGTCGGGACTCTCGTGTTCTCCAGCCTCGATGTGGATGCAGTGGGCGGGACAGGCCGTGGAACACAAGTAACAGGCCACGCAGCGGACCGACCCGTCATCGCGCCGCATCAGGCGATGACGGCCTCGAAAACGGGGCGGATAGGCGCGCTTTTCTTCGGGGTACTGCGAGGTGACCACACCCTTGCGCGAGAACAGGTTGGCAAAGAAATGGCGCGACGACACGCGCACACCCTCGATCACCGCGGGCAAATAGCTTCGAATCGTGAGGTCCGGTTCGGGCCGTTGCACGAGCTTGCCCATAAAACCCCCTACAAAAACGCCAGCACCACGGCCGTGACCACGATGTTGATCAGACTCAAAGGCAGCAACCCCTTCCAGCCCAGGGCCATCACCTGATCGTAGCGGAACCGCGGCAGGGTCCAGCGCAGCATCATCAGCAGCCAGCACAGCAACACGACCTTGAATACGAACGCCCCGACCTGCGCGGCCATCATCCATCCCCCCGCACGTCCAAGGGGGTCCAGCCACGGGATCTGCCAGCCGCCCAAAAACACCGTGGCCCCTACCGCGGCAATCACGATGATTTCGACGAACTCGGCCAAAAACAGCACCGCGAAACGCATGCTCGAATACTCGACGTGATACCCGATGATCTCGGAGTCGCCTTCGGGCAGATCGAACGGCGAGCGCTTGTTCTCGGCCATGGCCGCGGTCAGGAACAGGATGAAGCCCAACGGTTGCACCACGATGCCCCAACGCGGCAGCCAACCCCATAGCAGGGTTCCCTGTTCGAGCACCAGGGTCGTGAGGCTCAGCGTGGAAAACACCATGAATACGCCCACGAGGTTGAGGCCCATGCTCACTTCGTACGAGATCATCTGGGCCGCGGCGCGAAGGCTTCCCAGAAGGGCAAAGCTGTTGTTCGACGACCAGCCCGCAAGCGTGGCTCCGTAGATGCCCAGGCTCGAGATCGCCAGGACGAACAGGATCCCGGTGTCCAAGGTGGCGATGCTGAACCATGGTCCCGGGCCGAAGGGGATCACCGCGAATATGACGAGCGGCGGGATCATGGCCAGGGCCGGGGCCAGATAGAACATGACGCGGTTGGCGCCCGCGGGAACGAAGTCTTCCTTGGCGAACGACTTGATCATGTCCGCGATGGGATGAAACAGGCCGATCGCACGGATTCCGAAAATCGAGGCCCGGTTCGGGCCCACGCGGTCCTGGATCAGCGACGAGAGCTTGCGCTCGGTCCAGGTGAGCAATGCGGCCAAGGTCATGACGAAGACCATGCAGATCAGCACGATCTTGAGGACCGTGATGCCGAGGAATGTCCAGGTCATGGCACCTCCCCGGCCAAGATCGCGGCCTCGATGTCCGACCGTATCGCGCGCAGCGTTCGGGCCTCGGTTGGTGGGGTCAGGGCCGCGGTCAGCGATTGCACGACCCCGTCCTCGTTGCACACCGTGCCGGCGGTTTCGAATGGCGACGTCAGCGGGAACAGGTGCGTCACCCGTTTTGCCCAGGTCGGGGCGATGCAGGCGAAGGCCACGCTCATGCGGCAAACCTGAAGGGCCGCGTCCAGTCCAACCGGGTCCGGCGTGTCCTCGCCCGCCACCATTAGGGTCGGGATCTCGCCGGATTGGACGGCTGCCAACAACGTTTCGACGGGCACGGGTGCGATGCTGGCTGCTGCGAGCGCCGCGCTGACACCCGCACGGTTGCCGTTGCGATCCGCGCGACGCAAAATCGCGTCCCCGATTCCATCCGGTCGCCCGCCGATGGCCACGATCAGGCGGGACGCTCGCAGGCGCAGGAAGTTCAGGATCGCAAACGCGTCCTCGTTGGTCAGGGCCGGGGACAACAGTAGTGCCGTGGCTTGGGCGGCCCCGGCCAGCGCGATCGCGACTTCTTGGACGGCCGTCGCATAGGGCACGTCGACCCCCCTCGCTTGCGGCGCGGTCAGGCGATGGGTTTCGAAACGATGAAAGGCCAGGCGACCCTCGTCACACGCCCAATGGCCATTGATCTGCAGATTCTCGCGCGGGACGACCCGCTGCACCGCATTGTTGAAGGTGTCCACGCGCACGTTGCAGCCCCGACTGCATTCCATGCACACCGAGGGTGTGCCCCGCAGGAACCAGACGCGGCAACGAAACCGGAAGTCGCGCGACGTCAGGGCGCCCACGGGACAGACGTCCACCGTGCACAGGGAATAGGGATGGTCGAGTAACGTGCCCGGAAACACGTCGATGAACGCCCGTTCCCCGCGCTGAACCTGGCATAGCTGGGGTTGACGGGCGACCTCGTCGCACACCCGGATGCACCGCG
>CAYRIB010000130.1:0-6245 GCA_964424165.1 uncultured Myxococcales bacterium
CACGATCACCACCGGAAGGGCCCATCCGGCGATTCTGAGAGCTATCCGTGCGAAGGCGACCGACAAGCGTTCATACTCCCGAGGAAGCACCGAGGATCATGCCCGGCCCCTGGCCCGAATTCAACCGGCCTGGCATCTGATCGACGGGATGCCGTGGTCACCAGACCGTGCGGTGTAGATCCCGGAGGGCTAGGCACAGGCGGGACCTGGTGGTCCCGCCCTACAGTAGCTCCTATCCGCCGCAGTCCTGAACCGCCGCAGTCCTGAACCGCTGTAGGGCGCGGTCACCAGACCGCGCCATGCAACCTGTAAGACCGTGCGGTGTAGATCCCGGAGGGCTAGGCACAGGCGGGACCTGGTGGTCCCGCCCTACAGTAGCTCCCATCCACCGCAGCCCTGATCCGCCGCAGCCCTGATCCACCGCAGCCCTGGTCCGTCGCAGCCCTGGTCCGCCGCAGCCCTGATCCGCTGTAGGGCGCGGTCACCAGACCGCGCCATGCAACCCGCAAGCCCGCTATCGCCGCCCCCGCCCCCACTTCCGTCGCAACCTACCCGCTCCGCCTCGCATCGCCTGGCGCAGCAGCCTCAGCGGCCGCACCAACGGCAGCAGCCACCGCCAGTGCCCGCGCACGGGAACCTCGGTGAAGTCGCTGAGTGACGGCACCGCCAGCATCCGAACCGCCATCCGCATCCCATCCAGCCCCGAATCCATGGCGCCCAGCGTCCACAGCGACGGCCAAGCCCCCTCGCGCGGAGGGTCTGCCATCAACGCCTCGCGCGCCCCTCGGGCCAGACGCACCACCCTGCGGTCTTGTTGCGCAGCCTCAATCACGGCGCCTGGCCATGGCGCGGATGCGAGTTCGTGCGACAGCAGCACCCCCACCAACAGACGTCGGGCACAATGCGCCGCCCGGGCCCGATCGACCGTTTGCAGCCAGTCCGTACCCGTCGCCCGCTCGACCAACCGGGCCAGGGTTGCCACCCACTCCAGGCGGTCCCATCCGTGCCTCGCATGGTGCAGGCACAATGCCAGCACATGATCCTCGACGCACAATACCTGCACGGCGCGCCCCATCCAGGTCACGGTCCTGGCCCGCGACAGCATCTGAAAACTCGACAGTCGGCAGGGGTCGCGCCCCGTGGCGACCGCGAAGTGCATCCCCATCTCGAAGGCCTGCTCCGGATGACGGAAGTGATACTCGTAAGCAGCATCCTGCATCGCCAGAGCGGCCGACCGATCGACCTGCCGCGGCAACGTCCAGCCCTGTGCCGACAGCAGGTCGTAAACGGTCGTGGCCGATGCCTTGGGGATCAGGAAATCCAGGTCCCCGAACACCCGCACGGCCGCATCGCCATGCGCCATTTCACCGAGTACCGGTCCCTTGAACGGCACGGCCGCGATGTCGTGTTCGGCCAGTCGGGCCAGGGTCTTAAACGTCTGTGCCGCGGCGACGAACGTCTGGCGGACGTTCATTGCGTATGCATGGCCCAGGGATTTTCGAACCGTTTCGGGGATGGCATCCGGTGCCTGTTGCGCCGCGACCCGATACAGCAACAGGTGCAAACGGTGATGCGAAAGGAATCCGACGAGTGATGGCCAGTTCGTGATGGCCCGCAAATTGGGGCCAAGCGCCTCCAGCCTACCCTGCAGCAGCGTGTGAAGCACCTCCCTTTCCGCGGTGTTCATGGTGCGGCCCCGTCGAGGCGATACACCGTGATCGTTGGACCCCGCAGCTTCCCGGACACCGGCTCGAAGCGGGCCATGACCGGAAGAGTGGGCAGAAGATCCCGGTAGAAGCGCACGTAATCCGCCACGAACGGGTGGCAATCGTCCAGATGCGGTTCCAGGGGCGGATATCGCTGGGCATAGGCCGAAGACGTCACGATGTAGCGCACCCCCAGCGATCGATACTCGTCGAGCGACTTCAACGTGTTGCGTTCGTGGAGCGTGGAGGTCTTCCAGGGGATGCCGTGCAGGATCGGAAAGATGCGGTAGGTGGTCATTCCCTCATTGGCGCGGGCGAGCAGGCGGAAATAGTGACTGGCATCGCCACCAGCCGCGTAGTCCGTGCCCACGCGGGCGTCATCCACCGCCATTTCGAGCACTCGCCGCGGGTCCTGGCGCAGCGCAGGTGCGTTCACTGGCAAATAGCGTCCCGTGTCCATGACGATCCCCGAACCCGGCGGGATCGTGGACTCGATGAAGGCCTTGGCCGCGTCGGTGGTGAATGGCAGGGTCAGGTGGACCAGTTGTTGCGTGCGACCGATGCCTGCGGGCACCAGCGTGATCAGCAGTACAACCACCAGCACTGCATGCTGCCATCGCCACGCCAGGCGCCCGACCAACTGCTGCAGCATCACGAGCGATGCCAAGGCCATCAGTGGGAACGCGGGCATCAGCCAGTGCACATCCCGGTGGGACAGGGTGAGCACCAGCGGGATCAGGGACCACGCCGAAGCCACCACAATCCCCCGATCACGTCCCCTCAAAAACCACCAAAGCCCCAGGGACGCCAGCGCCAGCACCACCCCGACAGGACCCAGTGCGCCGACCAGAACCCCGACGTAGTAGCCCACGTTGTCCAAAAGCGTGTAGCGCGCCGCGTCCTGTCCGTACAAGGTGCCGACCACGCTCAGACCGCTCAGCAGGTCGCGGATGTGCACCATGGACCACGGGTTCACCACCGCGAAGCCAAGTAGCGCGATCAGCGGGGAAGTCCAGAACAAGGGCCGTCGAATCGCCGCCTGCCAACCCCCGAGATCATGCACCAGGGCCACCAGGATCGGTGCTGCCAGGGCCACGGCCGGAAGCTTGCAGGCCACGGCCGCGCCGGCCAGGGCGATGGCGGCCACCAGGCGGCCACGGGAACCCCGGGCCGTGATCAGGAGCCACGTGACGACCAGGAACAGAAACACCAGCAGATGGTCGGTCTTGGCGAAGTGGGCGTACGACACCCAGGTTCCGCCCGTGATCGTGATCAACACGGCTCCGAGCGACCAGGCCGGCCTCAGAAATCGCCGAGCCAAGGCATACAGCAGCAGGGCCGATGCCGTGGCCAGTGCGGCCGACAGGGCGCGTCCTGCCACCACCAGGGCCGTGGGGTCCCGCAGAAATGCGATCGCGAAGTCCTCGACCGACGACACTGCACCGGTGAGCCACTGCGCCACGAACACCACCCCGATCAGCAGGGCGTACAGGTACATGTACGGCACGCCGTAGAAGTACAGCCGCGGGTCCCCGTGCCGGAATGGCAGCATCAAAGTGCTGTTGAGGATGGCCCACTCGTCCCCGAACTGGTTGTCGGGCATGCCCCATGCGATTCCGATGAGGTGCAGCGGCAAGGCCACGGCAAGGATGAGCCCGATGCACCCCCAGTCTTTCGCGGGGATCGATTGCCACCAACCCATGAATCCATAGCCTCGCAGAATCCTGTCGCTCAGTTTGGTGCGCTTGTCCCGGGACGTCAAGGCGGGCCCGGCGCATGCGCCTTGTACCGGCGACCCGGGCTGCGATAGACTGCGCCTGGTGCCGCGGTATTTTGGTGAGAGCAAGTCGATGACACGACGCAATATCTTGTTCCTGCTGCTGGCGACCTGTGTCTTGCACGGCCTGATCCTGCTCAACCGCGGGGTGTTCTGGGACGGGTGGCGGATCTGGAACGCGCTCACCGCAGGCGACGGCTCCGAGTTGACCACGCTGTTTGTGCAGCGCGGACAGCCTGCGCTGGCATGGTTTCATCTGGCCATGGGACAGCTTCCAGACATCATTGTCGGCTACCGGCTCGTGGTGTTCGTGTCCCTGTTTTTCTCGGCACTGGTGACCCTTCACATCCTTCGAAAGCATGTCCGGCTGGACCCACCGACCTCGATGGCGATCGTATTGCTGTGGTTGGCCTATCCTCCGAACGGGGTGCTCTTCGAGCTCATCAACGCCCCGTATCCACTGTGCTATCTGCTGTTTCTGCTCGGTGTCCTGGCCTATCTGGAGGCATTGGGGCGGCCGCCCTTGCATCGGTTTGCCCTGACGATGGCATCGGTGATCCTGATCTATCCCGCGTTCACGCTGGACTCGCTGCTGGTGTTTTACGGCGGCCTCTTCGTGGTGCTCATCCGTCATCAGGCACTCCTGGCCAAGGCGGATGGTGCCGGGTGCATCCGCCGCGTGGTTCGACATCTGCCTTTGCTCCTGGTTCCCGTCACCTACTGGATGGTCAAGAAGTGGCTGACCCCGTCGCATGGCGAAGGCCTGGGCTACAACAGTCTGTCCTGGTCGGTGCCCGAGGTCGGGACGCATTTCGTGCGCAATATCTACTACTCGGTTCTGATTCCCCTGGATGGGGCCTTGCAAGTCTTCGTGGACCACCCGCTGGCAGCGGTGTCGCTGATGCTGGTCGTGTTGCTGGCGTATCCCAAGTGGGCGCCCTGGACGCACGCCGATGTGGGCGAAGAACGGCACAACGTCCGGATGCTGGTCGACGGGGCGATTCTGCTCGTGGCGGGTATTCTTCCGTATGCCTTGGTTCGCAAGAGTTCTGCCCCCAATGGATGGGACATGCGGCTTGCGATCCTGACGGGTTTGCCATTGGCCCTGCTCGTTGCGGGTCTGGCCCGGATGCTCGTCACGCAAACCACGGGGGGGATGCGACGTGGCGCCGTGGTGGTGGTGACGCTGGTGTTGGTGGGCCTGTCGAGCAACCTGATAGGCAATCATCTTGGCTGGCACTACCGGTGGGTCCACGACGTTGCTCTGATTCATGCCCTGAGCCAGGCCTCGGGCCCGGAGCGCGAGGCGTCCGGCTTCCTGATCACGGATGAGACCCCGCGCTTCAATCTCGAGGGCTATCGGGACAGCGAGTGGTGTGCCTTGATCAGGGAAGCCTGGGGACCGGAGCAGCGGTCTTGCTACGGCCACGATTCGTGGCGCTTCCGGTGTCTGTTCACGCCCGAGGGCGAGGTCCGTTCGCGATCCGCCTGTCCGGGTACCTGGGGCATTCCCGATCGCGCGGACCCGCTGCAAGTCGAGGTTCGGGTCACCCCTGGTGACCCGCAAGCATCGCACTTCCGTGTCCTGCTGCAGTCCTGGTGGTACGGGGTGTTCGACCCGGGGCGCTTGGACGACCTTTACGAGGACGTGGTCTCGGTGGCCTTCATTCCGCGGACGCCGGCAGGTCCGTGAACGACCGCACGGCTTCGCAAACCAGGTCCTGTTGTTCCCCGGTCAATCCGAAGAAGAATGGCAGGCGTACCAGCCGGTCGCTCACATCCTCGGTGACCGGGCAAAGCCCCGGACGCCCGCCAAACCGGACGCCCATGCTCGACAAGTGCAGGGGTAGATAGTGAAACACCGCCAGAATGCCCCGGGCCTTCAGGTGCGCAATCAAGGCCTGGCGTGCGGTTAGCGACGGCATCAGGAGGTAGAACATGTGCCACGCCTGCTCGCAGTGCGCAGGGACCACGGGAAGTCGCACATCGTGTCGTCCTGCCCAGTCGGCCAAACTGGCCCGATACGTGTTCCAAATCTGCTGCCGTCGGGCCTGGACGCGCTCGCGGTTTTCGAGTTGCGCCAGAAGGAATGCCGCCAGGATGTCCGAGGGAAGGTAGCTCGAGCCCACGTCCACCCAACTGTACTTGTCCACCTGGCCGCGGAAGAAACGGCTGCGGTTTGTTCCTTTCTCGCGAATGATTTCGGCACGTTCTGAAAAAACCGGGTCATTGATCAGCAGGGCGCCGCCTTCCCCGCACGAAAAGTTCTTGGTCTCGTGGAAGCTCTGCGTGGCCAGACATCCAAAGGTTCCGAGCCATTGCCCCCGATACTTCCCGAACAGGCCATGCGCATTGTCTTCGACCACGGGAATGTGATGGCGCGTCGCGATGTCCATGATCGCGTCCATCTCGCAGCCCACCCCCGCGTAGTGTACGCACACGATGGCCCGGGTGCGGGGGGTGATGGCCTTTTCCAGAAGCCGTTCGTCCAGGTTCAGGGTGTCCGGCCGAACATCCACGAACACCGGCTGCGCCCCTCGCAGCACGAATGCGTTCACCGTAGAAACGAAGGTGAACGACGGCACGATCACCTCGTCGCCGGGTTCGAAGTCGAGCAGCATGGCCGCCATTTCGAGGGCATGGGTGCAAGACGTGGTCAGCAGAACGCGCAAAACGCCAAGGGCCTCCTGAAGCAGCGAGTGGCAACGCCGTGTGAACGGTCCGTCGCCGGAGATGTGGCCCGCATCCAGGGCCTCGCGGAT
>CAYRIB010000131.1:0-6230 GCA_964424165.1 uncultured Myxococcales bacterium
CTTGATCGAACGCTGCGCTGACCATGCTGCCATCCTTGCCGGCCAGACTCGGAGAGAATGCGCGGAACGAACTCACGAAAACACCACCATAGGGATAGTAGCCGGCCTCTTCGCTCTGGGCACTGTAGCCACCGACCAGATCATCGAAGCGCAGGTTCCCCACGTCCTTGCCAAACGAATTGTCCAAACCCAGAAGCCCGGCATCGTTCGGATCGCTGCCCATGACCTCCGCGGTCATGAACTCGACGAAATCCGTGGGGCGTTCGGGACGGAACTCGATCGAAATCCCTTGGTAGTCCTGCCTGCACACCTCGAGCACTCGTTGCTTGACGCGATCCGACATCATTTCGAGGCCAAAGGCCCGCAACCCGGCCTCGAACGTGGGCATGAATCGGACGTACACGACCTGCACCTGACGTCCCACTTCGAGGCGAGCCGGGATTCCCTGTCCGACCACCATCTTGTCCCCAAACAGCACGTGGGGCGTGAACGTGCCCTCGAGTACCCCGGGGTGAATGGCGAAGTTATCCTCGCCACCGTCGCCACCGGCCTGCACGCGCACGACCATCCGGGCCACGGTGTTACCTACAATCCGATCGGGCACGAACACCAGCGGATTCGCATCCATATAAGTGGTGGTCTGCGCCGCGGTCGTTTTAGTGCCGGTGAAGGCAATGAACGTCGTGGTGCCCAGATCCCCGTCGAGCCCCAGGAAGCCTCGTCCTTCGAACACCAGTTCCTGACCGCGACGGATGGATGCCGGCGCGATTGCCGAAATGAACGGCAGGCCCATGGTGATGCGGATGCCGGGCAGCGTGTTGCCGGGCAGATCCTCGCCTGCCAGTTGGTTGAGCACCGCCATCTCGCCGTCGAAGGCACCGGGCAGCAGGCCCAAAAGATCCGGGGTCAGGCGAAAGGTTGCGTTGTTGCGGTCCGTCACTTCGAGGGGCAGGTAAAGGCCCTGCTTGATCACCGTCGAGGAGTAGCCCTGCTGCTTGAACTGCCCGGAAATGCGCACGAGAGTGATGCCTTCCCCCTGCATCAGGAAACCGTCGCCCGACACGGACATGGTCTCGCCCGGATAGGCCATCGAGGGAAGCACCTGACTGAGCATCGGGGTCAGTCTGGACAACACCGTTGCCTCGAATGCAACCTGCGTCGTAGCGACCGTCTGCCGTTCGCCCGAGCGATCCAGCGACAGGGTCCCTGTCATCGCCGGTCCATCAACCGGAAGCAGGGCCAACACCGCATCGTCGACCGTGAAACTGCCACGGGTCTCGCTGTCGACGGCCAGATCGATCCGAAACGACACCTGGCTGTCGCCGGCCGTCGCCCGGATAGTGGCGGTCATGGTGCCGATCCCCGGACGAGCGAACCCGGTGCCTTCGACCACGACCCGGGTCCCGCGAAGCCAGGTGCCCGGCGACACCCCAGTGATCGTCAACTCGTTCAGCAGAAAGGCCCCGGCCCCGGTCTGCTGAGGACCACAGGCCAGTGCCAGAAGGAGTCCGCAACCAATCACGCCCATGCAACCGCGTCGCAACTGCATCCGCCCTCCTTCGCCCGGTCAGGAACCCGGGCGACCAATGTAGGATTCGATGGTCGCCAGCACGTCCACCTGATCCACCAAGTCCGACACGTAGTCGATCCGATCGGTCCGAAGAATCAGCGTGGGCGATCGCTGGTACTTCTTGAACCAGCGATCATACAAACCGTTCAGCCGCCGGATGTAGGCGTCCGGGACCTGCTGTTCTTCCGGCCGACCGCGAATCACGATCCGCTTGCGGATCGTGGACAGCGAACAGGTCAGGTGGATCAACAAATCCGGCGGCCTCAGGGTGTCGACCAGGGTCTCGTACAGCGACAGATAGGTCTTGAACTCGCGGGGGGGAATCATCCCCATCCGCGCCAGATTCGTGGCAAAGACCTCGGCATCCTCGTAGATGGTGCGATCCAGGATCACCGTACCTGGGGCCGCGGCCATCTCCTGATGCAGCTTGAACTTCCGGATCAGGAAGAACACCTGCGAATGGAAAGCCCATCGCGGCATGTCTGCGTAAAAGTCCACGAGATAAGGATTCTCGTCGTTCGGTTCGAACAGCGGCTTGACGTCGAAATGCCTGGTCAGAAACTGGACCAGGGTGGACTTGCCCGTCCCCATGTTGCCGGAGATCGCGATGCACTTGGCCGGCCCGATCATGCTCGTCACCTCGTCATATCCGGATCCTAGCACGCCGTCACCGGAATCCAAATCCTTCTTGCCTTTGCATGGATGTCGCATCTAGAATTCTTTCGACTCATTCGAGGCTGTCAGACATGCCAACGACTCCCAAGGCCTTCTTCGACGACGTGATTGGACCGCGCATCCAGAAGAACCCCGAGCGCGCAAAGAAGATCGGCGGCATCTACGAGTTCGTGCTCGACGGCACGGACGGCGGGACCTGGGTGGTGGACCTCAACTCAGCGGTGGTCAAGCCGGCCTCTGCCGGGGACTCGAACGTGGTGATATCCATGAGCACCCCCGACTTTCTGGAACTCGTGGCCGGCCGGCTCAACGAAATGACGGCGTTCATGCGCGGCAAGATCAAGATCCAGGGCAACATTGCGATGGCACTGAAACTTCGCGACCTGCTGCAGCCCTCGGGTTGGTGATCCAGATCGTTTCATTTTGATACAAGCGTTCTTGATCGGAACAGTCCTTTCCGAAATCACGCGCAGCGTCAAAAGACAGCGACCTGTGTCGTTCAGAGACACTTTTGCGAGGCTTTGAAGTTCCTTTTGGCCGAAATACCGTTCGAAATAGAGACACCTTTGCCGCTACAGCAAATCACCAACCATTTGTTTTCACACATTATTTGTTTTGGCACGCAGCTTGCATTTGTTTCGGTCAAGCGCTCTTGAAGCGTCACCCATACCTTCTTTTCTTTATACCCCCATATGGTCTCTGGCCAGCCTCAGGGCTGGCCAGAGACACCCCTCCTTCTTCACATGATTGGTTCGATGTGATACAGTGGTGCAAGACCATCGGAAGATTGTCGCGTGCACGTTTTTGGGAGGCTTTATGGCAGCCCGGGAAATCCTGATTGTCGATGACTATCCCCAGCTCGTGAAGTTCCTGATGGAGCGTCTGGCGAGCGAGGGCTATTCGGTGCGTTCCGCGGCCACAGGGGCCGAGTGCATGGCCGCCATCCGGGGGGGCTTCGAAGGCGTGGTTCTGCTCGACGTGCGACTCCCCGACTCCGGGGGGCTCGACCTGTTTGCCGAAATCAAGGCCATCAATCCGAACCTCCCGGTGATCATCATCACCGCCTACGCCACCATCGACATGGCGGTCGAGGCCGTGCGACAGGGCGCCTTCGATTTCATTGCCAAGGGTTCGGACCTGCTCAAGCGCCTCGAGGTCTCGGTCAAGAATGCGTTCGACCGCCTGACCATGAGTCAGCAACTCGTGACCCTCAAGACGCAGTTGTCGGGGCGCTTTCAGTTTGACCAGTTCCTGACCGTCAATCCGCGGATGCTCGATATCCTCAAGACCGTGCAGGCCGTCACCTCGAGCAACATCAGCGTGCTGATCGAGGGCGAAAGCGGGACGGGCAAGGAACTGGTAGCCCGCGCCATTCACGTCAACAGTCCACGCAAGGAAGGTCCTTTCGTGGCAGTCAACTGCGCAGGCATCCCCGAAACGCTCCTGGAAAGCGAGATGTTCGGATACGAGAAGGGCGCGTTCACCGGGGCCAACGTTCGACGCATCGGACGGTTCGAAGCCGCGGACGGCGGCACTCTGTTCCTCGACGAGGTGGGCGAACTGCCCAAATCCCTGCAGGCAAAGTTGCTGCGCGTGCTGCAGGAACACGCGTTCGAGCGGATCGGCGGCAACGAATCGGTACGCGTCGACATCCGGCTCGTATCGGCCACGAATCGTGACCTGATGGCCGAGGTCCAGAAGGGGCAGTTCCGCGAGGACCTATTCTATCGTCTGTCGGCATTCCCGGTCCGCCTGCTGCCCCTGCGCGACCGCCCCGAGGACATCCCTCTCCTGGCGCGGGCATTCTTGAACCGCTTCGCTCGCGAGGAAGGCAAGGACATCGAAGGATTCACCCCGGAAGCCATGGCCATGCTTCAAGCCCACTCGTTTCCAGGCAATGCCCGTGAACTCGAGAACCTGGTCCGCCATGCCTTGATCCTGGTGCGTGGCCAGGAGGTCACGGCGACCGACGTGGCCACCACGCTCGGAAGCCACCGCGTGGTGCGCAGCGTCCCGATGCAGGAAGGGAAAGGGCCCCAGATGCCGGTGTTCACGAGTTCGATGAGCCTGGACGAGAGGTTGGTGCACGCGTTTCCCAATGAGAGCTCGCTGAAAGCCATGCAGGACCTGGAGGATGCCTACGTTCGCCGCGTCTGGAAGCAGTGCCAGCCAAACAACAGCAAGGCCGCCCGGATTTTGGGGCTCGGGCGGGCCACCTGGTACCGCAAGCTCAAGTCCGCCAACCCCTCGGCAGAGGACGCATCATCCGTGAAAGCGGATGAGTAACTCCAGAAGGACGTTGCTCAGTCCGTGCAGGATGATCGGCGCCACGACCGACCCTGTGCGTTCTCGCAGATAGCCGAACAGCAGCCCCGGAAAGAACACCGCCAGCCGAAACGGGGCCGGGATCAGCACCAGATGGGACAGGGCGAAGAGTGCCGAGGCCACCACGATGTGAAATCCGAAAGGCACCCCGAGCAAGCGGACCCGGCGCCGGAACAAGGGCGCCAAGCGGGATTGCACGTAGCCCCGATAGAACACCTCCTCGGGCAGGGCCACACCCACGACCTGAATCAGCAGCATTTCGAGCAGCCACCACGGCGTCCTGGCAAAGGTCCCGCCGACAGAGTGCACGGCGCCGCCGCCGGACAGGACCGGCACCACGGGATCCGACACCGATACCCCGATGGCATCCGAGGCCGTGGTTGCGCAGCGAACGCCACGCCCGGAATCGAGCGGCACCCGCATGGTCTCCCCGTCCACACAACGGCTCGGACGGCCCTTCAGACGCAGGACATCATCCTGCAGGTCGAGCCAAACAGCAGGACAACCGCAGTTCGTGATGGTTGCATCAACGCGGCTCGCTGTCGTGTTGAGCGCGAAGAACCGTTCCCCTTCGACCCACACGGCCAGGGCTTGTCGGGGCATCGGATCAGGCCGTCCCCGAAGTTCGGCCGAATAGTAGGTCAAAGGATGCGCTGGCACGTTCAGTGGGGCACCGAACATGGCGCGTGACCAGACCTCGTAGCCCACCGCATACGGCAAAAAGACCATGGCGGCCGCGACCAGGGCCGCGGCAACGCCCGCACCGGCGCGTCGGGCGTGAAGCCCAAGGTGGGCCAGGTCCAGGCCACGACGCCGTGCGATCCAAATCGGTGCCGCAAAGAAGAAGAGAGGCGTCAAACTGGCCCCGAGTTCGCCCACCATCCCGCCCACAAAACCCGCAATCCGGGACAGCCCAAGCACCAAGAGGCCGGCCAGGAACAGGGCGATCACCTCGATCCAGATGGAACGGGATTCACTGGCCGGAACGGACATCGAACCCCCTTTGGAGCGGTCCCACGTCGAACGGCAGTGCGGTTGTCACCTCGGCGGGAATCACGAACGGATGGCGTCGTACCAAGTCCCCCACCAGCGTCCCGGCCGTAGGCAACTGCTGGAACGGGTGATGTCCCATGGACTCGGCGGCGATCAGCAACGAAACCATGAAATACACGAGCAGCACCCCCTTGAGTGCGCCCGCAATGCCCCCGAACACCCGGTCCACGGTCGTGAGGTGGTCGCTTGCCTTGTGGACCAGGCTGGCGAAGGCCTTGCCTATCAGACTCACGACCAGATAGGTGATCAGAAAGATACCCACCGGGAAGACCAGATCCCGAACGACCGGCCGGTCTGCCAGGAGCCCCGGCCAAAGCACCATGGCCGGCGCCGTGAGGGCCTGCGCCGCGAACACGCCAGCCACGGCCCCGAGCAGTCGGAAGAACTGCAGAAGCAGGCCAGTGAACATTCCGACGACCCACAGCAGGATGATGGCACCGAATGAGACGAGGTCCAGCATGTGGGCAACGCTACTATGAAGCATGCTTCAAGGCAAGGCCCTCGGGCGTGCTCCTCGGGCCTGGCTGGAAGTCCTCGGGCGATGCGGTGGACGGGTCTAGGGTCCGGCGAGCAAAGCGAGCCCTGGATAGGGGTAGGAAGAGGCGGG
>CAYRIB010000132.1:0-6229 GCA_964424165.1 uncultured Myxococcales bacterium
GCCCCCATTGCGCAATATTCCTCACTGCTGCCTCCCGTAGGAGTCTGGACCGTGTTTCAGTTCCAGTGTGGCTGGTCGTCCTCTCAGACCAGCTACCCATCGTCGCCTTGGTGGGCCATTACCTCACCAACTAGCTAATGGGCCGCGGGCCCGTCCTCAGGCGAGAACCGATTGCTCGGCCCCCTTTGACCGCTCTGGCCGCAGCCAGTGTGGTCTTATGCGGGATTAGCACTCCTTTCGGAGTGTTATCCCCCACCCAAGGGTAGGTTACCCACGTGTTACTCACCCGTGCGCCGCTCTACTAGGGGGTTGCCCCCCGTTCGCGCTCGACTTGCATGTGTTAGGCACGCCGCCAGCGTTAGTCCTGAGCCAGGATCAAACTCTCCATGAAATTTTTGAAAAGGCATCTCCGAAGAGATTCCCTTTTCGTCTTTCTGACGGGACGTCTTTCAGGTCTACTATTCAGTTTTCAAGGAGCGAGACCCTTTCGGGTCCCCCCGGAAGGGACTCAGATAATGCTCCTTCCGAGAGCCGTTGTCAAGAGCTTTTTTTCGCTCCTGCCAACCGGATTTTCAAGCCCCGCTTTCGGAACGGGTCCGTCAACGGGAGACGGATTTTGCTCCAGGGCATTCGACCTGTCAAGGAAATTTTTCTACAGGTTATCAAGTGATTGAAATCACAGAACTATTCCGGGGCGTCGGCCGCCTCGCTCCAGCGCTTCAGCACGTCCGATACCGATGCTGCCTGGGCCAGACTGCCCAGATTGAACTTGCTCTCCTGACGATAGGTGCCGGCCTGCTTGCGATACTTGCGCAGAGTGATCTTCTGGGGCCCGTAGGCGTTCGTTTTCGCATCCCAGTCACGGTACAGAAAGGCGATCGTGCACCAGGTCCCCCGGGTGATGATCTCCTTGCCTTCCTGCTTTACCAGCAAGACCCCATTGTCCTCGTACTCGACCGTGATGTCATCCAGATCTTCAGCCCACATGATCGTTCACCTCCCGTTCAACATCGGGGGCGCTCCTGGCCCCCAGCTTTCGACCAGTCCGCCCAGCACCGATTGCACCATCCGCACCGGACGATCCCGCCGCGATTCCACGAATTCGGTCGGAGGCAGGATCCCTGTCCCATCCGGCAAATCCGACAGCCGCGCCTCGAACTGCACACGCGCGCCCGACGGGCCCGCCCCCGTCGCGATGGTCCCCTCAAAGCCCAGGTTCATGGCGTGGAACCGGTCCCCGTCCCAGGCGATGTCGCCCGACAGGGCATCGACTTCGACCTCCGCACCGCGCAAACCTGTCGAAAAGGTTGCACGACATCCATCCTCCCGGCGCACGAAGGTCCGACTTTCCCCGGGCGAACCCGCCCCGATGCACGGCAGCAGCCGCACCAGCCACACCGAGGGATCCGACAGAGCCTCGACCAGGGCCTCGGCGGGTTCGTTTCTCGCGTCGTCCCACCGCACGAAAGACCCACCGGACCCCTTCGTGAAGTAACGCCGGGCGGTCCACACGGCATCGAACGTCTCGATGGATTCGCCGGTGTCGGCACCTTCGTACTGCCGCCGGATCGTGATCGCAAAATCCCCCCCGCCGGCACGCCGAACCGTGCGTTCGTCATGCAGCCGCGACACACGGTCCCCCCGGGTCACCGAAAGGTCCGTCGTAGCCCGATACTGGAAGCCGCCCGGACGCTTCAGGATCGCCATCGCATCCAGTCCGGAAGCGGGTTCTACCCTGTCCGGCACATCCGTCGACAATCGCGTCGGCAGTGCGCGTTCCTGAACGCAGGCCGCCACGGTGCAGGACAAAGCCCCAACCGCCAGCAGAGCCAGCCTGATCGATCTTCTTTCGATCATGGCGTACCCCCGAGCACCATTCCTACCGCGATGCGTCGCCCTGCGGCCAGTTCCCGCGCGTCCATCGACCGGCCACCCGCGGGCTGAACCTCTCGAACACGCACCGCGCCGCGGCCGGTGGCTACACGCATGCCATCCTGGTCGATCGACAGGATCTCGCCCGGACACCCGTTGCCATCGATCGGCGCCACGAAGGGAAAAATCCGCAACCGCAGCCCCGCATCGGTAAAGGTGTAGGCCCCGGGCCAGGGTTCCACCCCCCGGACCAGGTTGGCAATGCGCAACGCCTCCCACGTCCAGTCGATTCGCCCGAGTTCCTTGGCGATGATCGGCGCCTGGGTCGCCCGGGCCGAATCCTGCTCCACTGCCTGCAACGACCCATCGAGCACCTTCGGCAGCGCGGACGCGAGCAGCGAGGCCCCCATCGGGGCCAGACGGGCGAACAGAGTCCCTGCCGTATCGAGCGGCTCAATGGGCGTCGATCTCTGCAGCAGGATGGGACCGGTGTCACACCCCTCGTCCATGCGCATGATCGTCACCCCGGTTTCGTCTTCCCCATGGATCACGGCCCACTGAATGGGCGCGGCGCCCCGATACTTCGGCAGCAGGGAACCGTGCACGTTGATGCAGCCATGCACGGGGATCGTCAAGACCTCGGGAGGAAGGATCCGGCCGTAGGCCACCACCACGATAACGTCCGGCGCGGCCGCGCGGATGGCATTCTGGGTGTCCAAATCACGCAGACCTTTGGGGGTGATGCAGGGCAAGGACAACCGATCGGCCAGTTCCCGCAAGGGTGTGCGGGCCATTTCAAGATTGCGTCCTCGGGGCTTGTCCGGTCGGGTTACGACGAGCACGACCTCGCATCCGGCATCCACGACGGCCTGCAAAGAAGGCACGGCAAAATCCGCAGAGCCCATGAACACGACCCGGGGCCGCTGGGGGAATCCCTGCGCCAACACGATCACCCTTGCCCGGCTGCGGCCTGCTGCTGCAAGCGATCGAACTCGCGCAAAGCCATTCGTCGACGCACGAGTCCGATCCGATCGACGAACAGGACCCCGTCGAGGTGATCCATCTCGTGTTGCAGACAAACTGCCGTGATACCTGATGCCTCGATCCGCCTGGGTTCACCCTTTTCGTCCTCGAACTCCACGGTCACATCGGCCGAGCGCTTGACGTCGATGTGCAGGTCGGGGAAAGACAAACAACCTTCCGAATACGTGACGTCGCCCGAGCGCGCCACGATCCGAGGATTGATCAGATAGACCAGATTGGGCTTGTGGCTTTCGTCGTCCATGGCCGTGTCCATGACCACGATCCGGCGCGAGATTCCAACCTGTGGCGCGGCGAGTCCGATCCCGTCGCCCGCATACATGGTCTCGGCCATGTCCGCGAGGATCCGCCGGACTTCGTCGTCGACCACGGTCACAGGTTCGGCCCGGACCCGCAGCACCGGGTCGGGAAAGATGCGAATCTTGAGCAGTGCCATGCATACCTCCCTGATCCAGGTCTCACATCACCTTCCAACGCGTGCCTGTTGGGGTGTCCATCACCATCACCCCCATGCCCGTCAATCGGGCACGCACCTCGTCCGCGGCCGCGAAATCCTTGCGCGCACGGGCCTCGCCACGGGCCACGACCAGGGCATCGATCTCTGCTGCATCGAGTCCGCTGCGCGTGAGCTTGCGTGCCTGGATGGCCGCCAAGGCCTCGGCCGGCGACCGCTGGCAAAGCCCGAGCACCTCGCCCTGTTCCCGAATGATCGCCGCCAGAGTGGCCACCTTCGCAGCCTTGTCCGCCAGCTTGCCCCGGGCCGCGGCCGCCTCGTTCAGCGCGCGCGCCTCGTCGGCCAAGGCCCCGAGCGCTGCCGCGGTGTTGAAGTCATCGTCCATGGCCTCCTGGAACCGCACCCGGGCCGCCGCCATCTCGGCCTCGTCGGGCACTGCCCCTGCCTGTCCCAGAAGCGCGTCCGCGGCAGCAAGGCCCTCGTAAAGGTATTCGACCCGGTTCTCGGCCTCGGACACGACCGCATCGAAGAAATTGATCGGGCTGCGGTAATGCGTGGTCAAGAGGAAGTACCGGACGGACTCCGGGTGAAAGCGCTGCAGCACGTCCCGGATGGTGAAGAAATTGCCCAGCGACTTGGACATCTTCTCGCCGTCGATGTTCACGAAGCCGTTGTGCATCCAGTAGCGCACGAATTCGTGTCCGCTCATGGCCCAGGACTGGGCACGCTCGTTCTCGTGGTGTGGAAAAACGAGGTCCATTCCCCCGCCGTGGATGTCGAAGACGTCCCCGAGGTACTTCGCGCTCATGGTTGAGCACTCGATGTGCCATCCCGGCCGTCCCGGCCCCCACGGACTGTCCCAGGCCGGTTCGCCCGGCTTGGCCGCCTTCCACAGAGCGAAGTCCATGGGATGGCGGGTGCGCTTTTCCCCGTCCATGCGGTCGCTGGCCCCGGCCTGCATGTCGTCGAGCTTGCGTCCGGACAGCCCAAGGTATTCTGGGTAGGACCCGATGTCGTAATACACGTCGCCATCGACCTGATACGCGTGCCCCCGCTCGATGATGCGCAAAATCGTCGCGATGATGTCCGGGATGTGGCCGGTCACCCGGGGTTCGACATCGGCCCGGGCCACGCCCAAGGCGTCCATGTCTTCCTGGAACGCCGCGATGAAACGGTCGGTGACCTCGTTGACCCCGACCCCCAGTTCGTTGGCGCGGCGGATGATCTTGTCATCCACGTCCGTGAAATTGCGCACGTAGGTGACATCGAAGCCCCGGCTGCGCAGGTAGCGCTGAATCACGTCGAAGGCCACGTAGGCCCGTGCATGCCCGATGTGACAGTAATCGTAGACCGTGACCCCGCACACGTACATGCCGATACGTCCCGGGTTCAACGGAACGAAGTCTTCCTTGATACGGGTGATCGAGTTGTACAACCGCAATGCCATCCTCGTCCTCTCGCGCAATCCCTCGGGGAAGATAGAGTTTTCGCCTCCACGTGTCAATCGGCCGATTGACACCGCCCCCCCTGCGCGCAAATACTCCCGCGGGACCTAAAAAAAGGACATCCGGATGGACGAACAGCAGAAGTTGCGCGATGCGCTCACCGAGGACGCGCGGATGCGATTCGAGGCCCGGTACGAGCGCATGGCTTCCTGGGACGTGGACTTTCCGCAACCCGTGTTCGTGGAACTGGCACAGCGCGGGGCCATCCGCAGCCCCGTGCTCGACGCGGGCTGCGGCTCCGGGGAGATCGCGCTGTACCTGGCATCCCGGGGCTTCGATGTGTGGGGCATCGACCTGGTCGGTGCCGCGATCGCGCGAGCCCGGGCCAAGGCCACAGTGCGAGGCCTGCCCGCAGCCCGATTCCTGGTCGGGGACGCGCTGCGCCTCGAGGACCTCGGCATGACCTTTTCGACCGTGGTGGACTCGGGACTGTTGCACGCCTTCTGCGACGAGGAACGGGCCTTCTTCGTGCAGGGACTAGCCCGCATCCTGGCTCCCGGAGGCTTCTACCACTTCCTCGGCTTCTCCGATCGCCAACCCGGCACGGACGGTCCGCGACGCCTGACCGAAGCGGACATCAGAACCACCTTCGGTGCCGGCTGGAAGATCCATGCACTGACGCACGTCCGCTTCCAGACCCGCATCCACGAGGGCGGAGCCGCGGCCTGGCTCGGAAGCATCGAGAGAACAGTTGAAGTGGAGCAAACATACTCCAATCCTGGATGACCCCTACTCCGCCAAAGAGATCACCGCAAGACTCGACGCTAACGTGAACGTAGACGTGCACGTGGACGTGGACGTCGACGCCGACGCCCACCCAAACGCCCCCCCGGCCCAGCAAGACCGCCCCTCGCCCACAACCTACCCCCCCTGGCACGCAACTTGCTTCTAAATCCCCTTCAGTGCAGGTCTGCCTCTAAAAGAAGGAGAAACGCGATGCGCACGACCCCAATCCTGCTCCTCAGCCTGATGCTGATTCCCAGCGTGACCTTGGCCCAGACGGCCGACACCCCGCCCGTTGACCCGCAAGCCAACGTTCAGCCCGCACCCGCACCTGCGGCTCAGCCCGCCGTGCCCATGGTCCTGATGCCCGCGGCAGGGCCGCTCCAGGTCGAGATCGTCGAGAAGGAGCCCACGTTCAAGAACCGCATCACGTTCAACCTGCTCAGTTTGTTCCTCGGGTTCGGACCCCTGACTTACGAGCGGGGCCTCGGGGACCATGTGTCCATCCAGGTCTCGCCGACCTTCGTATATTGGGGATTCGATGAAGACAGAATCGTCGGGGGTGGCCTCGGGATCGGTGCCGGGTTCTTCCCCATGGGCAAGGCGCCACGCGGCTTCCGGATCGGGCTCGACG
>CAYRIB010000133.1:0-6191 GCA_964424165.1 uncultured Myxococcales bacterium
TGGTTTGATTCGGCGGCCCACCCCCCACACGCCAGACATCCCTCTGGCTGCCGAACCCAGGTCCTTCAAGACCCCTGCTACTGCTCTGCCCGCTAGATCCTGGAGGGACTCGCCCGGGCCGACGCCTCAAGGCCGCAGCCGGAAGGGGGGCTTCCCGGAGGGGACCTTGCGCAGGCGCGCGCCTCCTTGCCGGGGCCATGATGATCGGCGCGCGCCGAGCAAGCACCCGGCCGGGGCGGTAGCGCCCGGCCGGAGTGCCGGTCCCCGGAGGGAACCCCCCGGAGGCTACGGCCGAACGCTGAACCGTGGAATACGGAAGCCGCGGTGGGTGGCGCGGTCTGGTGACCGCGCCCTACAGGTACGCTTCTCTCCTGCCGCTAGAACCGGTCAGGGCTGAAGGTATCGAGCGTGCGAAACAATGTCATTTGCCGGAGCTACCGCACGCCGTTGCCGTCGTTGTACAGATGCGCGATCTCGGCGTCGGTCAACGCGAAGTCCCAGATCCCGAAGTCCTGAGCGTAGCCTTGATAGATACCATAGGTTCCTGCCAAAACGTTGCGCCCCATCGACAGCGCTGCTCCCGTCGTGTTCAGGCCGCTTCGGTCCGCAGTGCTGGTCAATGTTCCATTGATATAGATCTTCATCCAGGTGCCGTCGAAGGTCATGGTGACCATGCTCCAGCGCGAGGCGTCCAGCGGGGTGGGATCCTGCAGGTTGTAGCTGTTGCCCCAAAAGAAGATCTGTTGGCTTGTCCAGCCGAGCGTCACGGCGCATAACCAGGTCGAGTTGGCGTTCGAACCGTACGCGAAGATGGTCTGCAGCGACGGGGGTCTGCTAAACCCTTTGATCCACATGCTCATGGTGCGCGGCAGGCGGCCCATGGGCAACCCCACCGCCCCGTCCAGGGACGTTGATGCGTACACACTGCCGTTGAAATACGCGCTGGTTCCGCCGTGCAACCCTCCGTCCGCAAACGTGACCCCATAGTTGGTCATGGGATTGCGGTCCAGACTGTCGTCCACGTCACTATCCAGAGGATAGAACGACACCGCTCGCAGCAGCAGCGGATCCGAAATGCCGGTCGCGACGGGAAGGCAGGTTCGATGATCCCCGTCGAGCTCGAATCCCTCGAGGCACCCGCAGGCATAGCCATCGGTCGTGTCCGTACACTGCTGCCCGCAATCGCCCAGACCGTCGTTCGGGATGCATTCGTTGACCGGGCCGGTCGGCTCCGGGCAGTCCTTGGTGGTCGCCGGGGGAAGACGGTCGAAGATCAGGGGCAAAACGCCCTGCGCCGGCAGAAACCAGTCTGCGTGACCAGCGCCCCCGGACTCGACCCAATCCGCAAACCGCGGGTAGGCATCGATCACGGATTGTTTCTCTCGGGGCCAGACAAAACGGGTGGCCAGGTCCAGTGCCCAGGGCAGATCATTCGTCGTCTGGTAGCTGTGACCGACCGGTATGCCGTCATCCACCACGGTCGCGTCATCGAACGTCCCGAACGGCGCGAGCGCTGCCATCGGGGACGGGGCGTCGCCCGGCAGGTGGACCTCGATCCGGGGCCCGCCTGAAGCGATCCGGAACACAAACGGATTGACCCCGGTCAGAAGCTCCAACACGGTCGGACGATGGCCCTCGGCAATGTCCAGATGCAGCACGAAACGTTCGGACGGCACGAGGGTCGGGCAGGCCTCTTCCGTGTTGGCGAAGGCGCACCCCTCGGGGGTTGGCAGGACGGCAGAGGCGTCCTCGAAGAACACGAACGTCGATCGCGCCATATCGGACGATGCCTCGGGCGACACCGTCTGGAAGGGACAGCCGTCCCGCCGGGGCGAAAGCCCGACGTTGGTGCTCAGGCCCGCGGGCGCAATCGGCAGTACCACGCCGAATCCACTCGCAAACGACGCGCCACGTGCCTTGACCACGATCTCAAGGTCGAACGTCGTCGCAAGCTCGGGGCTGGCCCCATCACCGATCGCATGCAGGCGATACTCCACGACCAGGTCATTGAGGTCGTAGTCGCCGAGCTCAGGCCAGTTGTCCTCGAAGGCCCACGTGGCAAAGCCTGCCTGGGACGGATACCAGTGCTCGGCCGCACGCGCCGACCCCGCCAGCAGCGTCAGCAGCGCCGCGATCATAGGAATCAGCCTGAGGGGCCGGGGTTTCGTCATCGTATCCAACCGCCGCATCGCTTGCCTGGCCACCGCGGACGGAAGCCAATTCACCATCTCGGATGGTGGCAAATCGTGTGAGCACCGTCAAGGCTTCGAACGTGCGGGACCCTGTCATCTGCCGTCGTTGACGAAATTGGAGGCTGTCACCATTTGTCGGAACTTCGGCCTATACTACACGTCAGAGGCTGCCTTTGCCTCCGGGAAGGAACAGACTCGATGCGATGGATGCGGACGGCGCTGCTGACTCTTGTGTGGCTGATGCTCTGTCGCCCGGAATCGTCTGCATCGACCTTGTGGTACCCTACGGGGACCGGCTTCGCTACGTGGGCATTCGAGGACCTCTGGCCGGCGAAGGGCGACTACGACTTCAACGATCTTGTCGTCAAGTACCGCCTGATGTTTGACGGCGTGGATGACGCGAATGTCACCACCATCGCGGTGGTCATGAAGGTGGAGGCACGAGGGGCCGACCAACACAGCGGATTCGGCATCAACCTTCCGATCCCGTCCGAAACGACCGCCACGGCAATGTTGTGGAAAGGTTGCAACGGGGCGTCGGTGACGCCCGAGGTCGAGCCGGACAGCGTTAGCTTCCTGATTCTGGCGGACGCGTTCGACGTGCTGCCTTCAGTGGCGGCATGCGAGGGATTCGCCAATACGCAACCCCCGGATGGGGATTGCGCGACGCAACCGGGTCAGGAATTCACGCTGAACATCTCCCTGAGTCCGGGGGTTGCACGAACCTCGCTCCTGTTCGGGGTCAACCCGTTCCTGTTTGCCAGCGACGACCCGGCGGCCCATCGGCGCGAGGTGCATCTGGCCGGATTCCCCCCCACACCTCGCGCGGATCAGAGCCTGATGGGGAAACAGGATGACGCAACGGTGGTGACGGATCTACTGACCCATCCCTTCTATGTGACTGCGGACAACTATCCGTGGGGACTTGATATTCCGGTGGAGTTCGTGTGGCCGAAGGAAGGGGTGGATGTGACGACGGCGTACGACGAGTTCAACTCGTGGGCCTCTTCCACAGGGGTCGACCGCGTGACCTGGTTCACCCGGACGCCAGAGGACGGCAAGGGATGGGGGAATACGGTCACCACCGAGCGGTGCGACTGGTGTGTTGCCCGCCAGGTGGTGTGTATGCCATCGGACGGGTGTCATCTTGCCGGGGCGTGTGTGCCTGAAACGGGTGTTTGTTCAGCGGGTCTGCCAAAGGCCGACGGCGAAGCGTGCGAAGCAGGAACGTGCCAGAACGGCGTCTGCATCGAACTCTCCCCGGCCGACATTCCAGACCTGAGATTCTGGCTTGACGCCAATGACTCGTCGACCCTCTACACGGACACCTCGTGTGCGGTCCATGTGTCCCAAAGCGACGATCAAGTCGCGTGCTGGAGGGACAAGAGCGGACACAACGACATTGTCTCCCAAAGTCTCCAGAGCAATCGACCCATGTGGAAGATGCAGCAACTCAACCAGAAGTCCGTGGTGCGGTTCGACGGCGTGAGCGATTACCTGAACGGCGGCGACATCCTGGACATGGGCACCTCTGAGAGGCACATCTTCATCGTCGCGAAGACCATCGGCGAGACAGGGTATCTCCTGACCAAGGCCTCATACTCCGGGGCTGTTGCCCGTTGGGCGATCGGCCACGACGTGACATGGGGTTCCCTGGGGCTCGTCTACTTCACGCAGGACAATCTGGGCTACATGTGCGCGACCCTTGCAGTGCCCCATCCCTCGTACGAAATCGTCGAGGGCCAGACCAACCGGACATCCCGGGTCAACTCCATCTACCACAATGGCAGTGCGGCCCTGGCCACCGGCGGGCTTCTCAATCCGTCCTACCACTACGACACGTCCTTTTCGCTGCTGATTGGCGCGTACAACAACCCCGGAGGAAGTACCCCCCCGCAGAGTGGCTACTTCCTGAACGGCGATATCGCGGAGATCCTGATTTACGACCGGGCTCTGTCTGTCCCGGAACGCCAGTTCGTCAATGCCTATCTAAGCCAAAAGTACGGCATCCCTCTATAGGGTGTTGGAACAGCATCATCCTACAAGGCCATCAGGTACGTCTCGACCGCCAGGAGTTCCGCCTCGGACAGGACGCGGTCGAAGAACAGCGCATGCTGCATGTAGCCCTTCATCGGATAGGCCGGCGCGCACACGCCGCCCCCTCCAAGCTCCAGGGCGCCAAAGAGCGCGATCGGGTCGGATCGCCCGCTGATGACGTGCTCGCCCGCGAAGGGAAAGACGTTGGTCGTGGTTACGCCGTCTACCCGCATCCATGCGTTCCGGAAGGGGACATACCCATTGACCAGATTCTTGATCGAGGTGCTGTTGCCAATCCCGTACAAGCCGTACATCGCCCAGGACGGACTGCACGTCGCGTTCATGAAGAACATCGGGTAGCTGTCCAAGAACACCGTGCCTTCCAGCTTGACCTTCAGGACCGCGGTCCCGATATTGATGGGCTTGGTATTTCGCAGGTACTTCAGCACTCCGTCGAAGTAGATGCCATCCCCGGTCTGGGTGGGCCTGAGGCTCTCGGTCGTCTGCACCACGTCATGCCCGTGGCCGGTCCGGTCCGTCCAAGCGCTGACCTTGCCGACCCCGTCCGTGGTCATGCCCACCGATGCGTCGAACCATGCCACCAGCCCTGGCACGCCTTCGGGGCTCGACACGTCCAAACAGGCCCCCTCGATGCACACCCGATCCGTGTCGCAAGGGGTGAAGTTCGCCACTGCCTCACGCGGTCCGCACGTGCCGTCTTCGCAGACGCTCGCCTCATGACACACGTCCCCTGTCGGGCAGGCTACACCCAGACAGGCGCTTTGCGCACAGACATCCTGGCACGTGAGAACCCCGGACCACCCTGTGCCCGCAACCGGATGGTCGGTGTACCACGCCACCGCCCCCGGGTCCCGTCCCGCGGTCGTGGCCCACGCGGCGAACTGTGGGAAGGCGTCCAGCACCGACGTGGTCTCCTTGGGCCACAGCCATGCCACGGGCACATCGACGGCCCACGGCAGGTTGTTTTGCGTCAGGTAGTAATGCCCCGTGGCCGCCACGCACGTTCCTTCGAACCATACACACGTCGTGGCATCGTCGCCTGTCCCGAAGCGGGCGGGGTCTGCCTGCGCCGTGGGTGCGAATCCCGCCAAGTGCACCTCGTGCGCGCGGTCAGTGACCCGAAACAGGAACGGGTCGACCCCGTCGAGCAGGGTGGCCAGGGGAATCCCATGCCCCTGGGGCAGGTCCACGACCAGGGTGAACTCGCGTGGATTCGTGACGCCCACGCACGACGGGTCGGTGTTCGTGAACACGCATCCATCCGGCAGGGGCAGCGCTGCGGCCGCGTCCTCGAACAGACGGAAGGACACATCGCCCAACCCGCCTTCAGACGTGAGGGGCTCCCACGAGCAGCCCGGGCCGAACCGGGCCGTCAGACCCTCGACACTGGCGGGGATCGGCAGGCGGACCCCGAATCCCGCCATCCACGAGGCGCCACGCGCCATGGGCCGCACGGTCACCTTCACCTGCTGCACGGCTGAGTCCGGGGCGCTGCTGGTGGTCACGAATTGCAGACGGTACTGCACCACGAGATCGTTGAAGTCGTAGTCGCCCCGCAACGGCCATTGGTCCTCGAAAGCCCACGTGCCGAAGGTACCGATGGTGGGATAGAACACGGACGACTGGGCGAAGGCAGTTGGCGCCACCAGGAACAGCAGTCCCGCCACAAGCCGGGCAAGTCGTGGTACCGGTTGTCGCATCCGCAGAAATCCTGCTGCCCGAGAGCGAACGGCGCTCACCAAAAGTGTATGAGTGTGGTCCGATTGTGTCAACGATGCAACGGGCGCATCAGATGGCTTCGGCAGGTCAATTGATCGGAAATTGGAGGCTCACCATTTTCCCGCCATCTTGTAAATCTACGAAACTTTCGTAAAATTGCACAAGAATCCTTTCGGGGAACCAACCACCATGATTCCACGGTCACTTGCGACAACACTCCAG
>CAYRIB010000134.1:0-1117 GCA_964424165.1 uncultured Myxococcales bacterium
TGAACATTGGAATATGGACGCCCCAGACAGGTGGGGGGATGGAATACGAACAATGAAGGCTGTCCCGAATCTTGGCCGTCACGGAACTACCGGCCAGCGCTGTTTAGCCACATCCCGCGGCCCATCCATGTCCTTGACAATTCTGCGGTTGTCATCCATAGAACAGACACTCCGAGGCGACTGAATCGCCGTGTTCAGGTCCTGCGTGATCGGAAAGGAGGAACGGATGCGGATCGTGGCTGGGACCTTGAAAGGGCGGGTGATCGTGGCCCCCAAAGGGCGGGGCGTCCGTCCCACGCTCGAGATGGTTCGCGAAGCCATCTTCGACATCCTCGGGCCGACGATCGCGGATGCCGTGGTTCTGGACCTCTTTGCGGGTTCCGGGGCCTTCGGTCTGGAAGCCCTGTCGCGGGGCGCCCGGCACGTGGTGTGGGTCGACGACAATCCCCTGGCCTGCGAGGCGGTCCGCCACAACTGCGAACATCTTCGGATCCCGGCCGGGCAGTACGAGGTCCTGCGGATGCCGGCCGTGGATGCCGTGGCGCGACTCGGAACGATGCGACGCCGTTTTGACATTGTGTTCGTGGACCCGCCGTACGAGGCCGGAATCCACGACGAGGTCCTGCTGGCTTTGGACCTCGCCCGAATCGTGGAACCCGGAGGCAGGGTGGTGGCCGAACATGCCCGACGCTTCCCGCTGAGCCCGGTGTTCGGCCAACTCGTTCAGGACAAGGACCGCCGGTACGGCGACACCGGCGTAGCCTTCTATCGCTCCACTACCGACAGCACGCCCGAGAAGGGGCCCGGGGAGGTCTCGTGAGCATCGTCATCTATCCCGGTTCGTTCGACCCCGTGACCAACGGCCATGTCAACCTGATCGAGCGCGCGGCCCGCCTGTTCGACACGGTCGTGGTGGCCGTTGCGTTCAACGCCAAGAAGGCGGGGCTATTCTCGGTGCCCGAACGCCTGCAGATGCTGCAAGATTCCACCGCCCACATCGAGCACGTCCGCATCGACGCGTTCGACGGGTTGCTCGTCGACTACATGCGGACCCACGAGATCCAGATCGTGCTGCGCGGACTGCGTGCCGTGTCGGACTTCGAATACGAGTTCCAGA
>CAYRIB010000134.1:1127-3844 GCA_964424165.1 uncultured Myxococcales bacterium
GGCGCACATGAACCGGAAGCTGTGGTCCGGGATCGAGACCTTCTTCATGGTCACGGGGGCTGACGAGTTCTACATCAGCTCGCAGGTCGTGAAAGAGGTGGCGGCACTGGGCGGGTCGGTCAAGGAACTGGTCCCTGAGCCGGTGTGCCGACAGCTCGAGGCCAAGCTCGGCCCCTTCCGGACACCCTGATCCCCCTTACAAGCGACCGGTCAGCGTAACCATGATGGCATAGATGTTGGAACCCGTGGAGCGCAAGCGCTTGCCCGGCTCGTCCACGTGCTCGTTGAACACGGGGTTGTATTCGTTCTGACCGCGCGAGTTGCTGAAGTCCACACCAGGCGATCCCCCGGGGTCGTTGCCGTCGAGGTCACGCCCCACGTCGGCGTTGGTCAGATAGTGCGCGGTTTCGCGCGAATAGGTGAAGCGCACGCCAAGGGCCACGTTCGGAATCGGTTGAACGTTCAGGCCAGCCCACGTCGAGATGGTCGCGAAGGCACCCACGTCCGTGATTCCGTCCATGCGCAGAATCGCGGGTGTGGGGTCATTGTCGACGGTCCGGGTGTAGCGCGTCAGCAGGCAATTCGGGTCGCCGTTGCACGACGAAGTGCCCAGGGCATCGAAGAGGTCCGTGTCGCCTCGCCCCGCAAACGTGTACATCGCCGAGAATCCGACGTCCATCGACACGTATCGACCCTTGCTGCCATCCGGCGCCGGCCGAGCCCATGGGAAGAATTCGGTACCCACGGTCATGCCGATCTGCTGCCCGGGCCATACCTGGCCTTGCGGATCTCCATAGTCGCGGTACAGGGTGTCCGCCGCGGGAAAACGCAAATGGCCGAACAAACCGAAATACGGCTCGACGAACGCGATGCGACGGCTCGCCGCGGTTTCGATACGCAGCACGTGCAGCCCGGACCCCACTTTCGCATTGCCCGCCTGGCGAAGCGAACCCGTGGGGATCGTGTAGGTGAACGCAATCAGCAGCGACGGGTAGAGGGGATCCCTGGACTGGGACAGGGGTGCATAACGGATGCCCAGGGACATGTCGCCAAAGCCGCTACGCACCCGCCCTTCGTTGGGCACCGAAAAGAGCGAAGGCCCCCCGAGGGGATCGATGCTCGAGTTGGCCCAGTCGACCCCGGATGCAAAGTCGAGCCGTGTCCGATCGTGCAGGACCACAGGAAGGTTGACGAAGAACTCCATGTCCTGAAAGAAGCCGGCACGCACCTGAACGTTGAGCTGGTGAGTGGTCCGCTCGGACGTGAGCTCCCGCAGCGACAGAACGCGCTGCTGCCCCGGGCAGAGTCCCGCCACGTTGCTGCACAAAGCCTGCCGGTCTATCCGCGAGGTTCGAAAGCGCCAGTCGTACCCCACCGACAGTGCACCGTCAAACGCATCTCCCTCGTCGAAGGCGCTCATGACCGATGTGATCTCGGCCGCATGACCCAGCACGGGAAGCAGCGCGCATACCGTGGCGGTCAGGCACAGCAGGAAGCGTCTCATCAAGGGCTCCTGAACGTCGTCCGAACGGTGCGGATTATCCCTCGAAACCTTGCGCCTTGTCAAAGCACCCGCCCCTGTCGGTGCATCAGGCGCGCAGCCCCAGGGCCAGGTAGTAAAGGGCGATCACAAGAAGCGCCAGAGCGAACAGGAGCTCGACCCGTTCCATCCACGCGCCTTTGCGCGGCAGCTTGCTCAGCAGCGCGGTCGACAGGCCCAGGGCAAAGAACAGCACGCTCATTCCAAGGCCGAAGGTCGCCATGAGCATGGTCCCAAGCCCCACGTCCCCGGTCTTGCTGATCACCGCCAGAATGCCCACCACCACCGGCCCCGCACAAGGCGCGGCAACGATTCCCGTGAAGGCCCCGACCAGGACCACGCCGATCCGTCCGCCCCGAGGCGAGGCCATCCACGTCTTCATGCCGGAGGGCAGATCCAGGGCAAAGAAACCCAGGTAGGACAATGCCAGAGCCGCAAACAGCACGGCCATGGCGATCGAGACCGCCGGATGCTGCAGCCACGAACCGAATCCCTTGCCAAGGATCGCCGAACCCACCCCAAGCAGGGTGTACATCGCGACCATGCCGGCCACGAACAACGCGGACCGGCCCGCGCGCGAAGCCAGGCCGCCTTCGCCCTCGCCGTGGTCTCTGCGTCCAACCACCGAGATGGTGATCGGGATCATGGGATACACGCACGGCGTCAGGCTCACGCCGATGCCGGCCACGAACACCAGCAGCAGGGCCACCAGGAGCCCTCGCTCCCCGAGCCAGAGGGCCACGGGCGACAGGGTCTCGGCCTGGTACGTATCGGCACGAGCCACGCGGCGAAGGAATGCGGACGGCCCCTCGAAGTCGGTCAGGGTCACCCCGGGGTTGAGTCGTCCGTCGGGCAGAAAGAACCCGACCCACGGAAGCGCCGCAATGGGGATCCCCAGGTTCGCCATGCGTTCCTGGGCCTGATCGAACGCGGTCATGTCCACGTGGATCAAAATCATGTCTAAAATCGCGGCCTGCACCGCCGGGTCCGTGAAGGTGCGCCGTTCCAGTTCGTGGCATGCCGTGCACCAGTCGGCCCCGGCATCCACGATGGCCATCTTGCCTAGCGCTCTGGCCTCGCTCAGGGCCGTCTCGACGTCCGTGCGCCACAAGGGAAGGGCATCGTCGCCAGACCCACCCACGGGCCAGAAGCCGAACAGAAACGAGCACCCGACCGC
>CAYRIB010000134.1:3944-6148 GCA_964424165.1 uncultured Myxococcales bacterium
TTGATGCGGATTTGACTACACTACCGTTCATGAGTCGGCGCGTCTGCCCGGATTGCGGGAACAAGAGCGATGCCCTTCTGTGTCCGGCCTGCGGTACCCGCACGCTGGCGGAACGCATCGTGGATGATCAGGACCCCTTGATCGGTCAGATCTTCGCCGGTCGCTACCGGATCGAGAGTCTGATCGGTCGCGGCGGCATGGGAGCGGTTTACCAGGCCACCCACCAGACCATGAAGAACGTGGTGGCGGTCAAGGTGATCTCCTCCGCCTATGCGGACGACCTGACTCTGATGAAGCGCTTTCACCGCGAGGCCAAGGCGGCCTCGATGTTGTCGCATCCGCACACCATCCGCGTCTTCGACTTCGGGCAGACCGATCACGGCGATGTCTATATGGTCATGGAGTATCTGGAGGGTCGGGCGCTGGCCAAGGCGCTCAAGCAAGACGGGGCCTTCCCCCCCTCGCGGACCCTCAAGATCGCGATGGACATCTCGCAGAGTCTGGCCGAGGCCCATGGGGTCAGTCTGGTCCACCGGGACCTCAAGCCGGACAACATCTACCTGATCCCCACCCATGGCGACCCGGATTTCGTGAAGGTCCTGGACTTCGGGCTGGCCAAGAACGTGGGTCCTGCAGGCGAAAGCGCAATGACCAAGACCGGGATGCTGGTCGGCACCCCGCACTACATGTCCCCGGAGCAGGCCATGGGGGGACGCGGTCTGACCTCGGCCAGCGACATCTACTCGCTGGGCGTGATCATGTTCGAACTCCTGTCGGGCCGAAAGCCTTTCATGGCGCCCTCGGACATGGAGATCCTGGTGGCCCACGTGCGCGGGCCGGTGCCGGATTTGCCGGCGGATGTGCCGGCGCGACCGGAACTGCGCTCGCTGCTCCGCCAGATGCTTTCCAAGGACCCGATCTCCCGCCCAAGCGCCGTGGACCTGGTGCAGACCCTCGAATCCATGCGTTCGCGAGAAACCCTGGCCGTGGCGCCCGCGACCACGGTTCAGACCTCGTTGGCGACCCCGATGATGTCGCCCTCCCCGCATCGAACCCCGGTGTCGGGTCAAGTCCCGCCCCAGTTGCGTCAGAGCCCTTCGCCACGGCCACCAGCCCGCCAAAAATCCGCACCCAGGGACCCCGGGGCCACGGTCGTTGGTCCGGCGATCGCACAGCCACCCCATCGGACCGCGTCCACGCATCGTCGAACCTCCACCTGGATCGCGGTGATTGCGGGGGTCTTCGGCGCCCTCGCCGTGGCGACGATCGTGGCACTGTGGATGCAGCGCGGCCCACAGCCCAGCCCGCCCGCACCGGAGCCCGTCATTGCCCCGGTTACCGAGGCATTGCCGACCGAGCCCGAAGAGCGGCCCAAGCCTGCCCTGGCAGTGCGTCGCCACATGGTGCGATTCGACTCGAATCCGAAGGACTGTTGGGTGCACGAAGGCGAGCGCCTGCTGGGCAAAACGCCCTTCGAGATCGAGGTCACCGAGATTCCCGGCGAACGGGCCTTCGTGTTCAAACGCCAGGGCTACCAGGACGAAACGGTCTGGACGCGGGTCGAGGGAACCACTTCGTTGCTGGCCACGCTCAAGGAGCAGGAGCCCCCGAAGGCGGTCCGCAAGAACTCGACACGCCCGGGGCGAAAGACTTCCGGGTACAAGCGTTTCGATTTCTAGGCGGTCGAAGGAGGATGCCATGTCGCGTGTCGAATGCACCGTGTGTGGGTGGGTCTACAAGGTCGCGGACGGCGACCCGGAAACCGGGATTGCCCCCGGCACCCGCTTCGAGGACATTCCCGACGATTGGACCTGCCCGGTGTGCGGCGCCACCAAGGACCAGTTCGTGCCCCTCGAAGAGGTGACCATCGAACAGGCGATCCGAACCGCGATTGCGTATGAGACCCGGGTGCGAGACCTGTACGACTCGGGGAAGGACATGGTAACCGACGCCACGGCACGGCGTGTCCTCGAAGTCCTGTGCCGGGAAGAGAACTGGCATCTCGAGTACCTGAACCGATGCCTGGCCGAGTGGGAACGAACAGGGCGAGTGTCGGCCAAGCCCCTGTCCACGGCCGTGCCACCGCGCCCCGTGATCGAGGCCGCGATCAGCAGCCTTCGACAGCGCCTGCAAGGCGCCAAGGGCACGCGGCCCGACGCGGAACTCGATCTGCTCAAGCGCGCTCTGGCCGTGGAGATCGACAC
>CAYRIB010000135.1:0-2742 GCA_964424165.1 uncultured Myxococcales bacterium
TACTGCTGCAATCCGCATGCACCCAAGAGCGGCCATTGGCCGCGCACACGAGACGCCCGGGTTCGCCCGGTGCCTCGCACAGCCCCGTGCCGGGCTCGCACGCGCACTGATTGGCCTGTGGGTCGCAACTCATGCGGTCCCCGCAGGGCTCGGCCACCCACGCGCGGCCGTCTTCCGTGCAAACCTCCTGCTGTGCCGAGTTTGCCTCTACACAGCGGGTTGCGCCCGGGGTGCAATCCGCGCCACGATCCTCGCCACTCGAACCGCAACCAGTCACCAGACCGGTCACCAGCATCGAAAACAGGGTCACCGTCACATTGATTCGCGTTCGCATGGGAATCCCATCGTCCAAAGACGAACAATCATTCACAATTGGAGGGTCGCTCGTCAAGGGGGGGCGAAAAATATCGATATATTCTGTGCAGAATGCGTTAGCCTCCCTTTGCAACGCGCGTCGGTGCCATCCGTCTTGCCTCTGGAACCCGATTCTGATACCCAGATGAAGGCACCAGGGAGTGGACACCAGGGGGAAGCAGGGTCCTGCACCGTGAGGAGGAATGATGGGAACGAGGTTCCGGCAGGCCTGGATTGCGGGAGTGCTGGTGATCGTAGGGGCGGTCGTGGCCTATCTGGTGTGGTCTCGTGAGGAGGCCCCGGGCGGGGACCTACCCAAGCCCGCCTTTGACCGAGGGGTGCGCACGCACCTGGATCACACCCCGTTCTTTCCCGATGCTATCGAGACCCCTCAGGACGTGACGCGCCGCTGCCTGTCGTGCCATTCCGATGCGGCCGCCGAGGTCATGCGTACCGCCCACTGGCAGTGGCTTGGCCGGGAAGTCGCCGTGCCCGGGCACGAAGGCATGCGGCGCATTGGAAAGGCCAATCTTCTGAACAACTTCTGTTTGTCGACGATCGGAAACCGCGCCAACTGCACCAAGTGCCATGCGGGATACGGCTGGGAAGCCGATCCTTACGATTTTTCACGTTCCGAGAACGTGGACTGTCTGGTGTGCCACGAGTGGTCTGGAGTCTACGTGAAGGGGGATGCGGGCCTTCCGGCGCAGGGTACGGACCTGGCTGCCGTGGCGCGCTCCGTGGGCTTTCCGAAGCGCGAAAACTGCTCGGTCTGTCACAGCTACGGGGGAGGGGGGCAAGGAGTCAAGCACGGCGATCTCGACAGCAGCCTCGACAACCCCGGGCCCGAGGACGATGTGCACATGGGCCGCGAGGCCTTTTTGTGCGTGGACTGCCACGCGGCGCCGAACCACGACATCCGGGGACGGGCATTTTCGGTCAGCGTGGACAACGATAATAACGTGGCCTGCGAGGATTGTCACACCAAGCCGCCGCATCAGGATCAGCGCATCAACGGCCACCTCGACGCCCTGTCCTGCCAGGCCTGCCACATCCCGGCCTATGCGCGCAAGCTCCCGACCAAGACCTTCTGGGACTGGAGCAAGGGGGGCGATCCATCGCGCCAGGACGACCCGCACCACTATCTGCGGATCAAGGGCGAGTTCGTCTACAACCATGACATGCAGCCTCAGTACTTCTGGTTCGACAAGTCCGTGGACCGCTATCTGCTGGATGACCCCATCGATCCGGATGCGGTGACCGCGATCAACCGGCCTCGGGGCAACATCCACAATCCCGCGGCCCGCATCTGGCCGTTCCGGATCCACCGGGCCCTGCA
This sequence comes from uncultured Myxococcales bacterium, assembly GCA_964424165.1. Lineage (GTDB taxonomy): Bacteria > Myxococcota_A > UBA9042 > DTJE01 > DTJE01 > CAYRIB01. Next base: position 1,694 of record CAYRIB010000135.1, read on the forward strand.
ACCCTACGACACGCGGCGCAACGTCTTGCTGCCTCCGATCCTGAGCGGGGAGGGGGGCTACTGGCACGAATTCGACTGGCCCAAGGCCCTGTCCCTCGGTGCCAAGGCCGCGGGCATGGCGTTCAGCGGGGAGTTCGGGTTTGCGAACACCGCCATGTACTGGCCGCTGTCCCACATGGTCATGCCCCGTGAGAACACGCTGCGATGCACCGACTGCCACGGGGACGGCGGACGCATGGACTGGAAGGCGCTTGGGTACGAGGGGGACCCCGTGGTGACCGGAGGACGCCGATGAAACGCGCGATCGCGATGTTCGCGGTAGGTATGTCGTGGGCCGGGCTGGCCGTGGCAGCGCCCAACCTGATGCACCCCCTGTTCCCGGTGTTCGATGCCACGAACCAACCGGTGTCGCTCACGGGTGGTGCCGTGGACGCCACGCTGACCTGCGGGACTTGTCACGATGCGGACTACATCCATGCCAACAACTCGCACATCCGCAACGGCCGCACCGCGAATTGCATTCAGTGCCACGTGGAGGATGGGCGCTTGGCGACCGAACCGTCGGCATTCGATGCCCAAGGACTGCTGCGGCGCGAAAACATCCGGATCTCGACCCCGAAAAACGCCAACTGCGCTGCTTGCCATGGGGTCGTGCATTCCGGTTCGGCGCCGCTCACCATTCCCGATGACTTCGAAGAGCCTCCGTCCCGCCTGCCCGACGGACAAAGCTATGCCATGACGCGCAACACCGGAACCATCTGGTCCCCGGACCGCGTGTCCGAGGCCTTTCTGAACGTGCAAGGCCGGCAGGAACGCACGCATCCCTGGGACGAACACGCCCGGCGCGGCGTGGGGTGCACGGCGTGTCATTTCGCACCGAACAACCCCGCACGCAAAGACGTCGAGCAGGCGGACCTGGACTATCTGGTGCAGGACCCGCGGCGGATCTCGACCTCGGATTTTCTGCGGCGGCCGGACCATCGTCTGGCAACGGCCACCTGCAAGTCCTGCCACGATCCCATGGCCATTCACGCATTTCTGCCCTATCG
>CAYRIB010000135.1:2842-6110 GCA_964424165.1 uncultured Myxococcales bacterium
CCCGCTGGTTCTGGAGCGAGGGCGCGGGCGGAAGGGAGGTGGCCTCGCGTCTGGTCACCCAGGCCTGGCTGGACGGCGAGCGTTACCGCGCCGACATCTTGTCGACGTTCGACGTGGACCATGATGGTCGACTGTCGGACATCGAGTTGCGCCTGGATACCCCGGCCAAGGAGGATCGGATCCGCGCATCCTTGACGGCGCTCGGGGTGAGCACCCCGGTCATCCAGGCCGTGATCGAGCCCGTGCCCGTAAACCACGGGGTGCTGTCCGGGGAACGCGTGCGGCGCCAGTGCGGCGACTGCCATGACGATCACTCGGTCCTGGTGTCGGACGTGCCACTGGCGGGCTTTGTTCCGGGCGGGGTGCGCCCTGCGCTGACCTCGATCGAGGGTGGCTTGCAACTGCAGGAAGACGCCCGCGGACTGGCGCTGACGCGCAACACCGTGGGGACGCTTCATGTCTTTGGTCTGTCCCGGCACACCTGGGCCAACCGGCTGGGGTTGCTGTTTCTGGGCCTCGTGGTCATCGGAGTGATGGTGCACGCCGTGTTGCGGATTCGTGCCGGGCGTCACCATTCGGAAGCAAAGATGACGCGAAAGACCTATCTCTACACGGGATACGAACGCCTGTGGCACTGGCTGATGGCTTTGTGCATCATCGTGCTGATGATCACGGGCCTGGTGATTCACTTCGGGGGTGACGAGGCCGACTCCCTGGTCGGGGCCATCCGGGTGCACAACGTTTTTGCGGTGCTGATGGTCATCAATGCCGGCCTGTCCCTGTTCTACCACCTGGCCAGCAATGCGTTCCGGCAGTTCGTGCCGCCGCGCGGCAACCTGGTCGGTGAGGTCAAGGCCCAGGCCCGGTACTATCTGCGAGGCATCTTCCTGGGGCAGCCTCACCCGACTCCGAAGACCGAGCACCGCAAGATGAACGCCTTGCAGCAGATCACCTATCTGGCATTGCTCAACATCCTGTTCCCCTTGCAGGTGATTACCGGCATCCTGATCTGGGGCGTGTCGCGGTGGCCGGAACTCGCAACGTCCCTGGGCGGCCTCAGCGTGGTTGCCCCGGTCCACGCCTTCGGGTCATGGCTCTTCATTGCCTTCTTCGTGCTGCATCTGTATCTGGTGACCACCGGGCAAACCGTGCTGTCGAACGTGATGGCCATGATCGAGGGATGGGAGGACATACCGGTGTCCGAAGAATCCCCGTCCAAGGAGGAAGACCATGTCTAGAAAGCCACCGCGCGCCTATTTGAATCCCTATCTTGGGGGGACCCTTCTTGGGGTGGTGCTGTTCTTGGCTTTCTACATCACGGGCAACGGGTTGGGAGCCTCGGCGGCCCTGAACCACGTCCAGGTCTTCGTCGTGGACCTGTTCGCCCCGCACCACGTGGATTCCGTGGCCTATCTGGCCGAGATCGGAGGCGGCAGCGTCAATCCCCTGGATCATCCAGGGGTCTTCATGCTGCTCGGCACCTTCCTGGGTGGGGCCATCTCGGGGATCGCCACGCGGCGCTTCCGGGTCGAGACCCGTCGCGGGCCCAACGTATCGGTGTATGCGCGCTGGGCCTACGCGTTGATTGGGGGCGCCATCATGGGCTACGGGGCGCGACTGGCCCGTGGTTGCACGTCCGGCCAGGCCCTGAGCGGCGGGGCCGTGCTGTCGGTGGGGAGTTTCGCATTCATGTTCGCGGTGTTTGCGGGGGGCTACGCGCTGGCGTGGTTCGTCCGTCGCCTGTGGAACTAGGAGGTCGGCCATGGCACCGTACGACCTGGCACCGATGGCCCACACCCTGGGCTACGACCTGATCTTCCTGCTGCTCGGGATGGGGTTCGGCGCGGCCTTGGAACTGTCGGGCTTTGGCGACTCGCGAAAGCTGGCCGCGCAGTTCTATCTGCGCGAGATGACGGTCCTGAAGGTGATGTTCACGGCCATCGTGGTCGCGGCGGTCCTGATCGGGCTGGCGTCGTCCCTGGAACTGCTCGACCTGAACCGGGTCTGGGTGAATCCCACGTATCTGGCCCCCGGGATCGTAGGGGGGCTGATCATGGGCGTGGGGTTCATCATCGGGGGATTCTGTCCCGGCACCTCGCTGGTCGGCGCGGCCACCTTGAAGGTCGACGGCATCTTCTTCGTGCTTGGGGTCGTCATTGGCGTTGGCCTGTTCGGCGAGACCGTGGGTGGGTTCACGGACTTCTTTCACTCCACGTTCATGGGGCGGTTCACGATTCCCGAGTGGCTGGGGCTGCCTTACGGGCTGACGCTGATTCTGCTGGTGGTCATGGCGCTCGGGATGTTCTGGGCCGCGGAGTTGTCCGAGGCGTATTTCGGGGCACGCAAAGCCTGGAAAGACATTGTGGTGTGGCCCGAGCGACGCATTAAGCTCCTGGCGTCCGGTTTGCTGCTGCTGTTGGCGTTGTTCGCGGCCCTGGTGGGGCAGCCCGGGGTGTCCGACCGGTGGGAGTGGATGGCCGAGGATGGCGAGCGTCAGATCCGCGAACGGGACGTGCTGGTGGACCCGGCCGAGGTCGTGGAGTTGCGCAAGGACCTGACCCTGCGGGTGGACATCCTCGACGTTCGGGACGAGAGGGAGTTCAACCTCTTCCATCTGGCCGGTGCGCGGCGCGTGGCGCCCGAGGCCGCGCACGACCCCGAGTTGGTGAAGGCGCTGCTGGCCGCGCCCGACAACGTGATCGTGTTCGTCATGTCTGCGGACGAGGCGCGGGCCATCGAGGTGTGGCGGGACCTGAAGGCCCAGGCTGTGCTGAATCTGTATGTGGTAGCTGGCGGGGTGAACGGGTGGCTGGACCGGTATCCCCCGAGCGCCTGTGTGGCGGTGCGGCGGACCGAATCCCTGCCGGGCGAACGGATGCAGTGGGATTTCCGAGTGGCCGTGGGACAGCGAAGCACATCGGCCCACCCGGAGTTGCCCCGCGAGGAGTACGTGCCCGCCTGCGATCTGGCGACCGGCATCGTGGCGCCACCCGGGACGTCGCCCGACGGGGTGGCGACGCCCGACGGGCACAGGACCGTCGTGCCGCCGCCAGACCTCGTCAGAAAGGTGAAGTTGCAAAGGAAGGTCATCGCCAAGGGGGGCTGCGGCTAGTCGAAACGGCGCGGTCTGGTGACCGCGCCCTACAGCAAAGCCGAATTGCGCGCTGACAGGGCTTGTTTTTGGGACTGCGCAAGCTTGCTTGCGCTTTCCTGCACCGAGGCTGACCGTGGTCAAGCCAAAGCGGTAGCAAGCTACCGCACTCCAAGA
>CAYRIB010000136.1:0-1734 GCA_964424165.1 uncultured Myxococcales bacterium
CATAGCACTGGTGCGCCCCAGCGCCTTCATTTGGCTCCGGAACTTCGGACTAGTCATGAAGCCTCCTTCACCGGCACAGGCCGGTTCTTTTCGACTACGAACGCGACTTTCCGGACAATCTGAAGGAACCGGATCAGTACGTTGCTCACATCCACCAAATCGCGCGCTGTTCCGAGACTCCATGGACACGAAAAGATGGCTTGGTCGAACATGAGCACGTCGGTTTCCGAGAGCTTGTCAGCCGGAATATCCTTGAGCTTCTCGGGCACAACGACGATGGGCGCGAGAACACCTACCCACCGCTTGAAATACTGGAGCAGTTGAACAGGCCCCATTACCTGTTCACCCGCTACAGCACTGCCTGTGTCACTGCCGTTCTCACTGACGGGAATGCCAGTACCTGCGTGTTTCGCGGCACAGACTACCTCTGGATCCTTGGCACTATTGGTACCCCCAGCCGACGCTATTTGTGGTTCATCCTGTCTGCTGGGAGAGCATGGTCTATCTTTTTTGTTATTCTTCAGCAACTGGATCTCGTCCGTGATGGCCTTGGCCGACGACCCTTGCTGGATGGCCTTCTCGCAAAGTTCCGTGAACAGGTCCTTCGGGGCTTGCAGCAGCTTGACCGCACACGTGGGCGGCAGTGAAAGGATTCCCTCCGGGAACTTGTCGTACTCGATGTACAGGTTGATGAAATTCCGCAACTGGCTGGCACGGAAGGGCGCCCCGGCCTTCTCCAGCTTCTCCAGGGACCACTCCTTGTTCGGGGTCTTGCTGCGATACCTGGCAATGTCGCCCCCGTAACCGATTTTGAGTAGATATTCACTGATCTCCATCACCATGATCCAGGCCACTTGCAGTGCGTCTCCAGCCGCCCGCTTCACGGCTGCGTGCATGAACATGACGGCACACAGCACCAAGTCCGCGCCCCCAGAAAGTGAGACAGCCTCGGTTTCGGGCGGAGTCGGACTGCGCACCCGAGTGCGGTCTTCGTCGTGACCGGGCGGTTTCTTGAAACTATCACGTGCCCTTTTCGTGGGCTCGTCCACAGGCTCCGGGATCGGGGCCTGCGGGTCAATCCGTTGGACTCTCCTTAAGTAGATCATTTTTCACCCCGTCCGGGGGTCACATTCGCCCCCTAGAACAGCTCCCAGCATTGACAAAGGCCATCTTGCGGAGTATTCTGAAGTTGCTTAGAAATCAGCTTCTTCCGCCAGGCCAAGGGTCGCGTAAAGTCGCGGCCCGCCTTATGCTCAATATTAGACTGAAATCGTCTGTTATTGTGTCCGGGAGGAGATCTTGCATTCGCGGCAACGAGGACAATTCGCCGTCTGCGTCGCAACAGTGACATCATCCGCCCCACTTGGTCGCGGACAGTTTGTGGATGCGCGACTGCGCCGGTATCTCCGGTGCCGCCATCTCCCAAAACATAATCCGTCGTCGTCATAGCAAACCTATCCCTGCTGGAGGCCTGCTCGTCAGGACGCAGCCCGCTTTGCAGCAATCGCGGCCTTACCACGATTATGCTTGCTGAGCGGCCCGCGGCCTGCAATGGCGTCTGCGGCAATCCGCTCACACTCAGAGGCCGGGATCAACCGCCGCCCACCGATGACAACGCTCTCGATCAGGCCGCGCCCTATCCACTCGCGAATCGTCCAATCACTAAGGTCGAATTGTTCACCAAAATGCTTGCATGATAGGAACTTCGTCAGTCTCTCGACCATGGTCAAGTCC
>CAYRIB010000136.1:1744-6106 GCA_964424165.1 uncultured Myxococcales bacterium
ATGGTTCTTGGTTCTACTTATGAAAGCGTAGGCCTTCTTGGGGTCTTATGTCCAATCTTCCAAGTGTTGGGTCGCAGGAGCTATCACCGGACTTCACGGATATTATAGAGACGTTGCATAGTTCCAGATCGATTTCGACTTTCAGAGAAGATTGCCAAAGCTGCCGCCGGACGTCACAAATCGCACAGGATTCTGAGTAGTTCCAGATCGATTTCGACTGTCGGGAAGATTGCCAGCCACCGCTCCGAAGTCGGTCTGGCGAACCGGGAGACAATTCGATACGGGCTGGGTGGCATTCCCGCCCTTGAACTGGGCAGACCCCGGGGCACTACCCGACCGCCCGTTCTGTCCACGGAATATCCATGGAATATCCATCGCGAGAGAGGTTGACGAGGGGGCAAAGGGGAAGCCGGCTTGAATCCTAGGTGTTCTGGATTTCTGCCGCCCCCATTTCCATGGATAAATCGTGGATATTTTGCCCTTCAAACCCCTCAAAATGGCCAAAATCGCCCCACCCAGGTTAAACCTTCGAAGTTCAGATCCCCTTGATTTGCTGCGCTGGAAGTGCCCCCGGCGTGAGTCGAACACGCGGCACACAGGGATTAGGAATCCCCGGCTCTATCCAACTGAGCTACGGGGGCCCCGAAAGGCCGTGTGGACAATAGCACTTCGGCGGACGTTGCGTCAAGCAGCGACGCGGCCTCGCAACCCTGGCACACGAGACCCTCCTGCTTCGGAAGCAACATCCTACAACACGAAGTCGAGATAGCTGTCCCGATCGATCACGGCAAAGTCGGCGTCCGGGTGCAACCGGGTCCACTCCGACGGCGCCTTCACATCCCGCCTTCCCCACTTGAACTCGTAGCCGAAGTAACGCCCTCCCCTCTCCTCGACAAGGTCAATCTCTTGCAGACGCACAGACCTCCAGAAGTAATGGTTGACGGGATTACCACGATAAGACTGCTTCTTCATCCTTTCGATGCACAGGAAGTTCTCCCACAACTGCCCGACGTCACCACGCACATTCAGGCGATTGAAGTTCGATAGGAGGGCGTTGCGGACCCCGGTGTCAAAGAAGAAGTACTTGTTCTTCTTGCGCAGATCCGTCCGCGGGTTGGTGCCGAGACCGGGCAGCCGGAACAGGATGAAGGACTTCTCCAGAATGTCGATGTAGCGGTCGACCGTCTTGTAGTTGAGGCCAATCTGGGTGCCGATTTCGGTGAGGGAGACCTCGCTCCCTGTCTGGAGGGCCAGTAGGCGAAGCAGATCGAAGATCGATCGACTGTTGCGAATGCGCTCCACGGCCAGCACATCCTTGAGCAGGTACGAGTCTGTCAGCTCGCGCAGGATGCGGCCCTTTTCGTCACGCGAGGCCGCGCACAGAACCTCCGGATAGGCCCCGAACACGAGGTGGTCCTCGAGGGCTTCGGCCAGTTCGAAGCGATTGTGCTGATGAGCAAGTTCCATCTGCGCCACCGGGAACAGGGTCAAGGTCCGTTTGCGACCGGTCAAGGGCTCGCCAGCCTGTCCGGCCAGATCGAAGCTCGAGGAACCCGTGGCAATGACCCGAAGATCGGGCCTCGCGTCCACGAGCATCTTGAGGCCAATGCCAATGGCTGGCACCCGTTGGGCCTCGTCGATGACGACAAGTTCGTACCCGGTGGCATAGTCGACCAGGTCATCGAGCCTCTGCCCCACAAACAACTCCTGCAGGCGGACGTCGTCCCCGGACGCGAGGCGATAGCGCCATGCGGTGCGGTTGAGATACTCCTTGACCAGCGTGGTCTTGCCAACCTGCCGCGGGCCATAGATCACCAGAACCTTGCCCGGCTGGAGGTAGCGGCCGAGATCATCATAATATCTTTGAATCATTAGCAACTTCCTTTGTTGACTCACTCGACCACTGCCTCGTCGCGAGGGCAACCCATGGCCTCAGGATAGCGTATTCCTCGAAAAGTGTCTATTTCGAGCATTAGCATTCCTTGAAATGCTGCTTTTGCGAGGATTACTTCTTCTTCGAGGCAGTGCGAATCTCCTCGCCCGCGACCATGAAGAGGCCGTCGCCTCGATGGTGAATGGTCCGCGGCGGCTTGCGAGCCTTGTCGACCCAGGCCCGGACGCACTCGAGGACGAAGACGTTGTAGCGGTTGACCATCCTCGTGTCCGTGACCCGACACTCGAGCGCGGCGTAGCATTCGTCGATCAGGGGGGCCGACACAACCTCGCCAGGCACCGGGGTCAGGTGGAACTTCTGGAACTTGTCCACCTTGCCACCGCTGATGTTGCCGATGCCCACTACCGCATCCAGGAGCTCGACCGTGGGGATGTTCAGCACGCACTCGCGCGTCGCCTTCAATGCCGCGAACGAAAAGTTGTCTTCGCTGACCACGCAGGCGATGCGGGGGGGCTCGAAGTCCAGCATCATGGTCCAGGACATGGGCATGACGTTGGGCTTGCCCTTGCGGGATGTGGTCAACAAGACCACGGGGCCAGGTTCAAGAACCGCGTAGACCCGCGCGAGGGGGAGTGGACGTCTGGACATGATGGCCTCCATCTGCGGCTGTTTCTGATGTTACATCGTTCATTGGCAACGGGCAGGAATGTGATAGATACAGGGTTGGATTGGCTTGGGAGGTCGGCAATGAAACGATGGTGTTGGTTGGTGGCCCTGATCGCGGCGACATCGCCGATGGTCGTGGGTTGCTCCGGCGCGGGTGGATCGGATTCGCCGGATGCCATGATCGATGTGGTCACGGACCTCGTACTGCCGCCCGTGGACGTACCGGTCAGCACGGACAGCCCTGCAGAAGCGGGCGTGAGCGATGTGGCCGGGGACCCCGGCGTGGTTCTTGTGGACAGCATTTCGGACACGTCGTCGGATCTTCCTGGGGTTGTGGACGTTGTTTTTGACGCACCCTTTGACGCACCCGATGACGCAGCCTCCGATGCGGTCGAAACGGTGATTCCGCCCTCGCCGACGCGCTATCCGGAAGGCCGCATCCACTCGCCGATCACCCCCTTCGTCAAAGACCACCTCCTAGGCATCCTGAACGCGGACGATGCCCTGCAAGACGACGTGTTCATGAAGGTCGGGGACTCGATCACCGTGGATAACCGCTTCCTGAAATGTCTGGCAAGTCCGATGACCCTGCCGGATGTCGATCAGGACGCGGCCGCGCAATTCTTCCGCGGGGGGGATGCGGCCGGGACCACGCCATTCGATCGGGTCAGCCTGGCCGCCCTTGGTGGACGAACCGCTTCGTGGGCCGTGACCGGAAGCCCGAGCCCGATCGCGCAGGAGGTGGATGCCATCTCGCCGCGGTTCGCGGTGATCATGTTCGGGACGAACGACATCGGGTGGTACCCGGACAACATAGGCTCCATGCTGCGGTGGTACGGGGATGCGATGATCCGTCTGGTCGACGGGCTCCTGCCACAAGGCATCGTGCCGGTGCTGTCGTCGATCCCGCAGCGCGGCGATGACGCCGTGCTCGATTTGTGGGTGCCGACGATCAATGCCATCGTGCGCGGCCTGGCCGAAACGCGTCAGGTCCCCTTCGTGGACTACCATCTGGCCTTGGAACCCCTGCCGAACCATGGCTTGGGCAGCGACGGGGTCCACCCGAATGGGGCCACGGCCGGGGCATGCGACTTTACGACCGCGGGCCTGCAATACGGCCAGAACATGCGCAACCTCACGACCGTCGAGGTGCTGACGCGCCTGCATCAGACGCTGATCCTCGACGAACCGGCCCCGGACGTCGGAGGACGGGTGCTCGAAGGCACGGGCACCGTCACCGACCCGATCCGGGTCGATGCCCTGCCCTTTTCGGACTGGCAAGATACGGCCAACGGGACATCACGCGCATTCGATGCCTATCCCTGCGGCACGGGCCAGGATGAATCGGGACCGGAATTCGTGTACCGCCTCGAACTGACCGATACGCAGCGCCTGCGCATGATGATCCTCGACGTGGGCAACGTGGACATCGATCTGTACCTGCTGGATGAATCCGGACAGCCCGCCGGGTGCCTCGCCCGGAACGATACGGTGCTGGCGGGAACGCTGACCCCCGGGGTCTATCACGTGGTCGCGGACACCTATGTCAGCGGTGGCGTCGAGCACGTGGGCGGCTATCTGCTGGTGATCCTGTCCTGTGAATCCGGGGATGCCGCTTGCGACGCCCTTCTGTATTGACTTGCCACGCCCACTGGGATAGACTGACACACGTCAAATCCTGTGAAGGAGCGAACATGAACCGGCGACTGAGTTATCTGCTGGGCGCGTGTACCATTTCGATCATGGTGACTAGTCCCTCGGCCTGGGCTGTCAATCAAGTCCTGACCGTGGGGACCGGGGAC
>CAYRIB010000137.1:0-5968 GCA_964424165.1 uncultured Myxococcales bacterium
CCCCGCGGCCAACACCCCGGTCGAGATCGGCGCGACGGTCGCTGATACCACGGCATCCCTGGTCGCGGCCCTCGCGGCAACCGCAGTTCAGCCGGCGGACGCGGACACCTTCGCTTTCGGCACCGTGACGTTCGAGTGGGATGACGGTGGCGGCGTGGCGGGTGGCAATACCCCGATCCTCATCGGTCTCGATGCTGCAGCATCCCTGGCGGCAGCCAAGGTCGCCATCGACGGTTCCGCGGCGGTCGTGCCGACCGACCTGGACAACCCGACCATCATGGCTGTTCCGGTGCAGTTCCATACGACCGGCAACATCCCGGTCGCCATCGGAGCGGCCATCGTCAACACGTTGGCGAACCTCGCGACGGCGCTGTCGTCGGGGACAGAGGACGTGAGTGGTTCGGCGGTCGGTGTGCATACCCTGGCCATCGGCTACGCGGACGCTCCCGGTGGGACCCGCGTCGAAGGCATTTCGACCAGCATCGCCCTCCCGGCCCCGACCTGTGGCGGAGCCGCGGTGGCGATCTGGGATGCCAGCAACCTGAACGAAACTGGCTGCCCGGTCCCGAACTACGCAGCTCAGGGGTTCTGCACGATCAGCGCCGGAAAGGCCGCGGCCATCGGCTCGGCCCTCCCGGTGTCGGTGGGTCTGTGCCCCTTCGTCCCGACGGCGAACACGGTTCTCACCGTCAACGTGGCCAAGTCGGGCGGCGGAGTCGTGGCCTACACGGGGACGTTCGGCGTCGTGGCGACCACGGGCATCGTGGTCTACACCCCGGCGGGAGCCACCCATCCGGCGGCCGGCGATGTCGTGCACTGGATGCTCAAGACCACGATCTAGGGGGTGACACATGGCACGTACGCAAGCGCCGGATGACCGCACGGAGTTCATCCGACGATTTCAGGAGCTCGCAAGGACCGACGGCCACACCGACGTCCTCGTGGATGGCGTGTTTGGCGATGTTTCCGGCGCTGCGTACGTGGCCTTGCGTCGCAAGGGTGCCCTGCCGGAGGACCTCCGGGAGGGGCTGAAGGCGGAGATCGCCGCCAGCCTACCTCGCCCGAAGGACGTAGAGAAGGCATACGGGCACCTCGAGGTGACCGATCGCCTCAACGAAGCGGGACGCCCCACGGGGGCCTGCATCCTGCTCAACCTGGCGTGGTCGGCCAACCTCCGGAGGTACAAGGTCCCGATCCTCGGCGATCGGGTGCTGTTCCACCGCAAGGCGGCCGGATCGCTCCTGGCGATCGGCGCCGAGGTCGAGCACTACCTCAAGGAGCATCCCGAAGAAACCTGGCGCCCAGAGTCGGTGCAGACCTACCCGGGGTATCCGAGGCATATCCGCTGGGATCCGGATGCAGCCCTGTCCCTGCACTCCTGGTGCATCGCGGTCGACACGGACCCGTCGACCAATCGGATGGGACACAGCGGGTGGACCAACCCGGAGTGGTACTTCCAGATTTTCCGGGACTACGGCTGGTCCTGTGGCGTGGACTGGAACCCGCTGCGAAAGAAGGATCCGATGCACGTCGAGGCCGTCAGGCGGTAGGTGGACTGGTGGAAGATGCAGAGGAGAGCGCGGAAATGTCCGATTCGACCACGGCGGTGATCGAGATGGTGTTGAGCGAGGTGAGGGGGTTGCGTGGCGAGGTGCAGATGGTCCTGCGGAGCCTCGCCACGGCAGAAGCGGACCTGCGCCACGGCGAGTCCCACATGAGCCGATTGGACCAGTCATGCAAGGACATCCATTTGCGGATGGACGCCACAGAAGAACGGGTGGCTGGGTGCATGACCATCGAGGCTTGCGAGCGAAAAGTCGGCGCCTGCGCGGCGGCGCGAGCCGAGAGGAAGGGAGATGCCAATCGCGGCATCGATCGTCGCATGGTGCTGTGGGCCCTGTGGATTGCCGCTGTTGCGGCGTTTGCGTCCCTGGTCCAGGCGTTCGGGCCGCCCCTGTTCCACGCGATCCGGGCGGCCATGGGAGGGGAGTGATGATCAAGGCCATCCTTCAGGAGTTGGCGAGGTTCGGGTTGACGGTTGGACAAGAGGCGGCAGATTCCATGAACGCGCTGATCCGGGCCCATGGAGAACTGCTCCTGGCCCAGGCATCAGTTGTGTTGGCCGAGTCGACGGGTATGCCTGTCGGCGAAATCCGCAAGAGGAAGGGAACGGTCCAGACGTGCGAGGCCGAAGTGACGCTCTGCTGGGAGGACATGAAGCGATTCCTGCCCATCGCGCTGCAGAGCCCTGAATCCGGTCTGCTCGGATGGGCCATCTCCCAGGCAGTTCTTCTGGTTGGAGGAAAGAAATGAGTGAGTCGGCGAAGAAGACCACGTGGAAGCTGGTGGACTGGTTGTCCTGGCTGGCGCTCGTGGCCGCGGTACTGGATGCTGCCCTGAAATGGCTCGTGGACTATCAGGTCCCGGTGCCCGCGGTGGTCCTGGCCATCCTCGGGGTGGTCGTGCGGATCATCCGGACGGTATTCGGAGGGGGTGTGGGCAGCTTCTCGGTGGCTGCGTTGCTGGCCGCCCTGGGCCTCGGGGGTGCCGGCATCGCCGGCGGGGTGGTTGATCCTCCGTCTCGGCAGCCGGCCGCGGGGGATGTCTACAGTACTTCGGGCGACCGGGTGCCCACGAACGACGTTGTTGAGGTCCTCGTGGTCGACCTGGACGTGGAGGAACCCCCGGCAGCCGCGGTTCCTCCTGGTGCCGCTGCGGAGGTGCTGCCATGAGATGGTGGTTGTGGATGTTCGCCGCGGCGGTGCTTGGTGCCGGCGTGGGATGCTCGGGCGGGTGGTGGAGCGTGAAGCCGGAGACCATCACCGGCGTCGAGCTGCGCCGGGCCACGTGTGTCTGCGACCAGTACTACCAGACCAGGAAGCTTCCCGATGGGACCCCACTCGACGATGCTGAACTGAACCTTCGGTTGCAGCACAACCAACACGTTCGCTCTTCGCGCAGCCTTGCTGAATGCGACGGGGTCCTTCCGTAGTCCTCATCTCCTAACACCGTCCGGGACCAAGAACGCCGCCTGAAACACCGGACGGCACCGCAACCTTCGACTCAACGATCCTGATGCTTGTCTCGGCCACGTTGCGGGCGGCCTTTCGAAGTCCCTGACCTGGCGCGCCTTGTGGGGCACTGGGGGTCAAGGAGTCACTGGTTCAAATCCAGCCGCCCCGACTGGCTGAAACCGATCCCCCTCGATCCGAGTCACGAGTTTCCGTCACCAACCCAAATTCTTGACACTACAGCTTATAAGCTGCGTCATGATGACATGAGGGCGCGCGAGCTTCTGAAGCTGCTTCGTGACCATGGCTGGGAAATCGTGAGCCGGAACGGCGCCATGTCAAGCTGAGGAAGGACGATCGCAGCGTGATCGAGCCGCAACACGGCACGAAGGAGATCGCCATGGGGTCGCTGCGCGCGATTCTAAAGCAGGTCGGTATCGACTTGGAAAGGTGAAGGATGAACCTGAAGTATCCGGTGGTCATCACCCAGGATGAGAACGGAGCCTTCTGTGCGGAGGTTCCGGATCTGGTGGGGTGCTTCACCTTCGGGGACTCGTTGGAGGAGACCCTGGCGCACGCGCGCGACGCCGCGGCCGTGCCCCATTTCGACCTTCTACTGGATCGGCTCATCTTCGCAGAGCACCATGGTCCGCCCCGTGTGCGACGTCAGGCCCCGTGGCCGTTGCGAGAAGCGGGCCTCGATGCACGCATTCTTCCCGAATACCCAGGGCATCGGCGTCTCGAAGCTCGAGGCATCCCGGTTCGCGGCGGCGCAGTTCCACGCCGCGGGACGCGCGTCCGTGCGCGGCGTGTCGGGGTAATCTCGATCCAGTTGGATGCGCACGGGCTTGCACGTCAGACGGAGCTCCCGGGGCCCTTCGGGGCAGGGGGTCTTCGTTTCCGTTCCCAACTGGGTCTCAGTCGTCTCGCACCGGCGTTGCTCGAGGGCGACCTTCACGTTCGCCCCGCCACGCCGCGGAGTCCAGGCCCCCCCCCAGGTCGTGGTCCATCGGGTCACCTTGGCCTGGTAGCCCCCGACACCCCCCATCGACGCGCTGCTCTCGCCGCTCTCCCCGCGGTCCTCGATCGTGACCTTCCCCCCGCCCCGCTGCGTCAGCGTGACCTGCGAGCGGTGCCAGTCGTCCGCGGACCACCCCTTTCCACCCTCCCCGGTCGTGTGCATGTTGTCGTGCGCCATCACCCGGAAGGTCACTCCTGGCAGGATTGACGTGGTCTCGGCCGCGTGGGCACCCCCGCACAGCACCAGCACGATCAGGAACAGCGCCGCGCTCAACGACCACTTCATGGCGATCATTCCCCCCGAAAAACCTGAAACATAGCGTACACAAACGGCCCGATCAGATCTACGGCAGACGACACCCCTGCTGCGTCGCGTACGGCGGCGGCGCTGCCACCACCCTGCCCGAGGCCAAGGAAACTCCCGGTGAGCCAGTCGCGCCTCCGCCTCGGCCTGGTCGATCTCGGCCAGTCACGCGACAGGCCTTGCTGCGCGCTCTGCCGGACCTGGGACGCACGCTGGCGTTGGATTCCAAGGCCATTGCATCGTTTGGCCGGGCAGTGAAGGGCGAGCAACTCAAAAAGGCGCCCGATGGTCGTCGAGACCTCGATGCCAACGTTGGGGTCAAGACGAGCGATCCGCGATGCTGGAAAGGTAGACTGGATGCGGTTACGCGGAGGCCCGGAGGTTTCGTTTACCCCAGAAATGGGCAGGGGCGTGCTCACAAGTAGCTGAAATCATTCAACAGGCTATGTCGAAGTCATAGGAAGTCACCCCAGGGAAAAGTGGGCGTGCGATTTCCCTTATCTGCTATCATTCGGATGTTGAAAGCCTTTGACATCAGAAAGGAAAATCGCAATGGCAAGGATACCACAAGCCAGCCTGTTTTCGTGGAAAGAAATTGACGCCGCGAGTGACCTGGACCGACTGAGCCTGGTCCTATCGGTGATTCCCGACGAATCGTTGATGCAGAAGCTGGAACGTGCGCGAGGCAAGGGGCGCAACGACTACCCCGTGCGGGCGATGTGGAACGCCTTGCTGGCCGGAGTGGTATTCCAGCATCCGTCGGCGGCCGCGTTGATCCGGGAGTTGCGGCGCAATCGGGAATTGGCGGACCGATGCGGGTTCGACCCGCTCAAGGGCCTTGATGGGATCTGCAGCGAGGACGCATTCGGACGATTCCTGGGACAGGTAATTTTGCACCGGGAGGCCGTCGTGTCGATGTTCGAGACCGTGGTGTCGGCCTTGTTGCGCGCTCTGCCGGACCTGGGACGCACGCTGGCGTTGGATTCCAAGGCCATTGCATCGTTTGGGCGGGCAGTGAAGGACGAGAAGCTCCAGAAGACGCCCGATGGTCGTCGAGACCTTGATGCCAACGTCGGGGTCAAGACGTACAAGGGGACGCGCGAGGACGGCAGCTTGTGGAAGAAGGTGGTGTCGTGGTTCGGGTACAAGCTGCATCTGGTGGTGGATTCGAAGCACGAGATCCCTCTGGGCTTCTCGGTCAGCCGCGCGTCCTGTAGCGATGTGGTCGAAGGAAGGCGTCTGGTCCCGGCCCTGTTGAACGCGCAGCCCGAGGTGGCCTCACGGGCACGGGAGTTGGCGGCAGACCGGGCCTACGACTGCGGCGACTTCAACGCCGAACTGTACGACCGGCATGGGATTCGCCCAGTCATCGATGCGCGCCGGTGCTGGAAGAACGAATCGACACGGCCCCTCGATCCGGATCGGGCAGACACCATCGTCTACGACGAGCGGGGGTGGGTCTTGTGCGTCTGCCCCTGCTCCGGTGGCGTCCGCGAGATGGCCTTCATGGGCTTCGAGAAGGACCGAAAGACGTTGAAATTCCGCTGCCCCGCCGCGGCCTATGGCTTGGATTGCCAAGGCCGAGCGCGATGCGAGAAGGGCCGGGGTACGGGCACCTTCGGCCGCATCGTCC
>CAYRIB010000138.1:0-5965 GCA_964424165.1 uncultured Myxococcales bacterium
CAGGTTCGTGTTGTCGCAAGCGCGGTCCGCGACCCCGGTGTTTACGCACCCGGTCGCCGGGTCGCAGGAATCATCGGTGCAGACATTGCTGTCGTTGCAGTTCGGTGCGGACCCGGGCTGGCACACGCCCGCGGCGTCGCACTTCTCGCGTCCGTCGCAGACCGTGGCGTTGTCGCAGGCACGGTCCTTGACCGCGGTGTTCACGCACCCGGTCGCTGGGTCGCACGAGTCGTCGGTGCAGACGTTGGCGTCGTTGCAGTTGGGCGCCGATCCCGGCTGGCACACACCGGCGGCGTCGCACTTCTCTCGCCCGTCGCAGACCGTGGCGTTGTCGCAGGCGCGATCCTTCACGGCCGTGTTGATGCATCCCGACAGCGTGTCGCACGAGTCGTCGGTGCAGACGTTGGCGTCGTTGCAGGACTCGGTGTCTCCCCCCTCCCAGCACACCCCGCTGAGGCAGGTCTTCGGCGCGGTCCAGTCGAGCCCGGAACACGACGAGGCGACACAGACCGTGTGGTCGTCGAACTGGGCCCAGACCGTGGGAATCGCGGCGGAATCGCAGTACTCGCAGGTGTTGTCGGGATTCTTCTGGTCATGGCTGTAGCACTCTTCCTCGATGAGGCAGAAGTTCGCCTTCACGACGTTCGAACAGCCCGATCCGGCGCTGCACGAATCATTGGTGCAGGCGAAGCCATCGCTGCACGATTCGGTGCTTCCCGCGACGCACGTGCCACCGGCCGAGCAGGTCGCGGCATGCGTGAGCGTCAGGCCGTTGCAGGAGGCCCCGGCGCAGCTTCCGCACTGTCCGCCACACCCGTCGCTGCCGCACTGCTTGCCTGCGCACTGCGGCACGCACGGGTTGCAGGCGCCCGCGTTGCACCCCGACGAGCAGTCCTCGACCTTGGCTCCGACGGTCCCGCACGAGTCGACCCAACAGACCGCGTTCCCGCTGTTGCAGCAGGCCTTGCTAGCCTGGGGTGTGCAGACGCACATCCCGTCGTCGCAAACCTTCCCACCGGTGCACGTGCCGCACGACCCGCCGCAGCCGTTGTTGCCACACTCGTGATCTCCGCAGGACGGCAAGCAGACGTCCGGTATGACGGTATCCGTCGTGTCCGCGATGACATCGTTGGGATCACTGCTCTCGAACATATCGGGGATGAGATCGGACGAGACATCGAGAGGGAGGTCAACCCCTGTATCCACAGGGTTGTCGGGCATGATGTCGGCAACAGGGGCGACATCGCGGATGTCCTGTGGCGGCAGCGTTTCCGGCACATCCTGGGACACGCTCGTGTCCTGGGGGGTGGTCACATCCACGTCCACACCGGTCACACTCGAGGATGACCCGCCTCCGCACGAGGTCACAAGAAACATGATTGTGACGATGGATCTACGGATGCTGCAATTCGATCGTGTCATGCCATACCCCCTTTGAATGGTGCCGAGATACTTCACACGGGCTTGTGTAGATCTGGTGTGAGTGCGTCTTCATTTGGTGCGACAAGGGATTTCTCCCATCACTGGGACCGGATACGTAGTGTCATCATACGCAGTGCATTCTTCACCTGTCAAGCATGTTGCCCGTTCAATACCGCTTGGCCGTCAAGCGAGGTCTTGCAGATGCCCCGCAAGCAGGAGGACGAGAGAGAGGCCCGCCAACTGGCCCGACGGATCGGGTCGAGGGCAGGGGCTCTTCGCAGGCGTCGGGGATGGACACAGTCCCTTCTCGCCGAACATCTGGAAATGTCGTCCGAAGCCTATGGCCGGATCGAGCGTGGGGCCTCGCTGCCCAGCTTCCCGACATTCGTCCGGCTCTACAGGGTCTTGGAGACGTCACCGGACGTGCTGCTCGTGGACCGACCTATGCAGACGGCGGCGCCTCGTGGGGCCATCGTGGAGGTAGAAGATGCGCATCTGCTCGGGGTCGATCTCGCGGCGCTGTGGACAGAGATCCAGGGTCTGGACCAGGAGGCGCTGCGGGCCCTGGAGGGGGTTGTCCACGTGATGTGGAAGGCCGGCCGGGCACGTTCGTGATACACCCGTGAACATCAAGTGGCGATCCGGCAATGTGGCGGATGGACCGGACTGGAAGACCAAGCCTGGCGTGATCCTGCTGCGACTATCATCCCCTATTTTGGTAGTCTCATTTTAGACAATCAAGGTTCTTTCGGTGTTATGGCTTTAGCAAATCAGGGTTCTGGTGACCGAAAAGATCGCTCGGTTCGTAGAGCACGAAGAGTCCGGCCAACTCGTCTTCGCGGTTCAGGAACTTCATGGCAGGACCCGGCGCACGGTTCAGATCGGGGGAGCCTTGAACCCATGACCGAAGACCTCGGTCACGTCCTGGACGTACGTGAACGCTTCCGGGTCTACGTCCTTCACGGCCTTGATCGCGACCGCGAGCTGCCGAGTACGCAGGATGCACATGAGCACGGGTCGAGGTTCGCCGGTATACGCCCCGGTGCCGTTGAGGATGGTGACGCCGCGGTCCAGTTTCTCCATCAGCGTCTTCGAAACCTCGGTCGGCTTGGCGGTGGTCGTCATCAGGACCTTGTTGGCGTCGATCCCGGTGATGGTCTTGTCGGCCACCACCGATTCGATGGCAATGACGAGGATGGTCGACAGGGCCGGCTCCAGGCCGTAGATCGCGGCCAGCACGACGACCACCGAGGCGTTCAGTGCAAAGAGCAGGGTTCCGATGCGAATGGAGTTGACCTTCCGCACCGCGGCCGCGATCACGTCGGTGCCGCCCTGGGAGGCGCGCGACCGCAGGACAAGACCCGTTCCAAGGCCGGCGATCACGCCTCCGGCGATGAGATTCAGATAGGGGTCCTCGACCGGGTGCAGCGTGCTGAGCGGCGCGGTCAAGGCAAAGGCGGCCGAGAGGCCCAGCATACCGACCAGGGACCACAGCAGGAAGTCCCGGTCGAGGTAGCGGCGGCAGATCAGGAAGATCGGGACGTTGAGGATGAACAGCACCACCCCCACCGGGAGCGGGCTCACGTACGAGACCAGGACGGCCAGCCCGGCCACGCCGGCCGTGAGCAGGTGAATCGGGACGAGGAAGACCTGGACGCCGACGGCTCCAAGGATGCAGCCGAGAGTCACGAGCATCGCTCGTTTTGCGAATTCCCAAGTGAACACGCGAGCCATCATGTAGTTCCTCCACCGGGACGGTGTCTGTTGCAACGAAGCGGCACGAAACCGCGCAGAATCTGCCACAAGACGGTCACAGTGGCAAGGCCGGGGAGCGGCTGTGGGCCGAAGTGATCAAGATGATGATTAATTTTGTCGATTATGACAAATGTCAGATTCCTGACTGATTCTTGGACGCGAAGTCCCATAAGGCTTGTGTGGCTTGCATAGGCCTCTATACACTACAAAAGAAGAGCGAGTTCTTTGTGCGCCTGCACCTTGTTGGAGAGGCGCAAAGAGGGATGGAGATCCTGGGGAGGTGACCATGAAGGCGTTACGGTGGATGCTGCTGGCACTGTTGGGCGGGACTGTGGGGTGCAGCGTGATGAACGGTGATGGGGACGGGACGTCCACACTGCCCGGCGGTCCTGGTGGTGCGGAATCGGTCACCAGTGCCGAGACGGGCGTTTACACCTACAAGGGCACCTCGTGCCCAATCGAGGTCCTGAAGAAGGGCCCGGCCGCCGTCCACCTCGATTCGGAGGCGACCTTCACCATTGAGGTGACGTTCGGCAAGGATGTGGATGAGGACCAGTTCAAGGTCTGCTCCGAAATGCTGAAGAGGATGCAGGGCGACAAGGTCGGAATCCCGGTGACGGACACGTTGCCCGATTCCCTGGCCTTCGCGTCGGCCAAGAGCGATGATTCGGCCAGCGACTTGTGCTCGATCAGTGGCGTGCCGTCGAACCAGTCGGGCGAGTGTGGGGTCACCGGTCAAGACCTGTGGTGGAATGCGCACTTCAAAGAGGTCAAGACCACGGTCACGCTCACGGTGGTCACGAAGGTCGTCAAGGAATGCATTCCGCCGGCGGTGATAGGCCTGGCCCCGTATCTTGACGAACTCGCCGACTGGAACCTCGTGGCGTGGGGCGACTCGCACTTGTACGACTCGGATGTCGAGGGCTATGCCCTGTTCGGCGGAAGCCTCGAGGCCAAGAGCTACTCGTTCGGTCTGCTGTTCGCCGGTGCCGCAAACGCGCTGTCGACCTGGGCTGTGGCGGCCTATGGTGCCATGGACCTCGAAAACGTCGGGGTCTGGGGTGGCAAGGCTGGTACGATGGGCAGCGTGATCCAGGAAGTCGGCGTCACGGTGTACGACGACCCCGGCAACGAATACCACGTCCGTGCGATGTTGCCCGCTGAATTCTATGCGCTGTTCAACCATTACGGCCACGCGCTCGTGGCCAACGGCTTCGGCAGCAACCTTGCCAACTGCATGGGTCAGACCCCCTGTCCGAGCGCGGGGTCGAGTTGCGTGCTTGCCAACGACAACCACACCATCCTTTGCACCGGTAGCGGGACCCCGATCTTCTTCAATCTGCCTGAGACATTGTTCATCCCGGACGTGACCGAAGTGGTGTTTGTGGTGGACCGTCAGGCCGAGGACCTGGCCCCGACCATGGTGATCAACCTGGAAGGCGACTGGTCGGGGACCCCCGATGATCCACTGGACATGCGGGTCTCGATGCGCGTCGTGGATGCGGACGGCATCGCCATCGAGGGTGCGGCCTCGAAGATGCTGTGGAACATTCGGGGCGTGCCTTACCTGGACATGCATTCCACCAACTTCCTCGGCAGTCTACTGGGACCTGGCGTGAACCTCTCGGCTTACAACAGCCTGATTAGCGGACAGGTCTTCGTCACCACGATCACCGGTGATGTGCAGATCGACTGGGTGCCGTTCGACGGGACGTTCCTTCCGCCGCCAGTGCCGCAGAAGTGCAAGAACACCGCGGTGGTGAAAAGCGAGGGCGGCACCATCGAGTCCACCTGGGAGTTCGAGGTCCTGGCGGCGTTGACGTAGTGCGAGATCTGCGTGCCGGATGACGAGTGCACCGCGGTCGATGGCGCCGGCAACCCCGCCACCGGCGTCTGTGTCCAGAATGGCTCGGAGTGTTCGTGCATGTGGGTCGACCCGTGCGCGGGCGTGACCTGCTCGGGCAGCCCGGCCGATGAGTGCCACGGCGCGCCGGAGTGCGACCCAGAGACCGGCAGTTGCGTTTCGCCGGCCCTCGACGGGACGACGTGTGCGGGATTGGATGCGAGTGGCGCTCCGCTCTTTGTGACGGCGGGGGCCTTCACGAATGGCCAGTGCGAACAGGGGTTCTGCGTGGGGGACTGTACGGACTACCGCGCGAGTCTCTCGCCGGCCGGGGACTGGGACTATGATGGCATCCTGGACACGCTGCAGGCACCCCATTGCCGAAGCGTGTACATGCTTTACGTAGAGAACAATACGGAGTCGGTCGTTTACGACTTGCCCCACCTCACCATCGTGAATCGCATGATTCGGATCAGCAGCAATTCCGCGGACGTCACACTCAATCTTCCAGCACTTGTGGCGAATGAGCACGACGGCCTCTATGTCCAGGCGAATGGCGGTTCTGTCACTGTCGCGATGCCGCAGATCACCACACTGCCATATGCGTTCTTGTCTTACAACGCTGGTCCGCTGAACATCGATCTCCGGCGCTTGGTCACTTTAGCCAGTAACCTCGACATCCAGGACAACACTGGCCTGGTGAACGTCGACCTGCGATCCCTGCAGGAGACTCTCTTTGGAGCTATCCAGGTGGAGTACAACACGCAACTGGGTGCCATCGACATCACCACCGTGGATCTGGAAGGTGAGATCGAAGGCCTCGCCTTGGGCAGTCTGAACAAGGTGGGGACTTCGATTGGGGGCACGTACATCAGCGTGAAGAGCAACTCGTGACCTGCACCCAGTTTTCTTGGACACGGAACTGGGGTATTACCCCGGAGGAGG
>CAYRIB010000139.1:0-5857 GCA_964424165.1 uncultured Myxococcales bacterium
CCGGATAGTCCTTGCGCAGGGGATGACCGACGAATTCCGGGTACAGCAGGATTCGGCGCAGATCCGGGTGACCGTCGAACCGGATCCCGAACATGTCGAACACCTCGCGTTCGGACCAGTTCAAACCCTGATACACGGACGTTGCCGATGGTACGACCGGATCCGACTCGTCGAGAGGCACCTTCAGACGGATGATCGCACGGTGTGCCAGACTGCGCAGGTGGTATACAACCTCGAACCGGGGACCCGGTCCCAGAAGCGAACGGTCCACGGCCGTGACGTCGAGGGGCAGGTCGAAGCCGCACTGATCGTGCAAAAAGCGCAGGACCAGAAGCAGGGCTTGCCGGGGCAGGGTGACCACGTCGTCCCCATGCGCCTCCGAGCGAACGAGCCCGGCGTCGGGAAAGGCCGCGCAAAGACGAACACCGGCGGTCTCAGGCATCTCGCCCTCCGTTGCGGCGAGGACGTGGTGCCCAGTCGAGCGCCCCACGTCCCCACACCCATGCCAGGCCCACGGCCAGCACGAAGACGAAGATCAACGCCTCGATCAGGGCGATGGGGCCGAACAAGGGGGAACGCAGCAGGTCGCGGTACACCACGGCCCAAGGGATGATGAGCACGGCCTCGAGATCGAACACCAGGAACAGGATTGCGACCAGCGAAAACTGGACCGGGATGCGCTTGCGGGGGGTATCTGCGGGAACGTTGCCGCACTCGAAGGCCGTGTCCTTGACCGGGTTGTGACGCTTCGGGCCCAGGAGGGCGTTGATCACCAGAATGGCGAACACCAGCCCCGAGCACAGCAGCATGGTCAGACCGATCGCCACGTAGGGTAGTAGATCCGAGGACACGCGTTGATTCCTTGCTCGATCCCCTGGTTCGTTTCAATAGCAAAGAATGGCTGGGAAGGGAAGGGGATGGGGCGCACCACGAACCATATCGCTTCTGCTGCCGGCTGGCCCTGGCCCTTCCTGGGTGCAAAAGTCTCTTTACACCGTCTTGGTTTGGTGCAATAATTCCGCTCTTGTGATGGGCTCCTTGACAAGGTGGGGTGGCCGAGTGGTCTATGGCAGCGGTCTTGAAAACCGCCGGACGACGAGTCCCGGGGGTTCGAATCCCTCCTCCACCGCTGTGGGGGCGAGGATGGTTCTGGTCGCTTCGCCCACGGAGAGATGGCCGAGTGGCCGAAGGCGCTCGCCTGCTAAGCGAGTGTGCGGGCTTAAACCTGCACCGCGGGTTCAAATCCCGCTCTCTCCGCCCTGTTTCCGCGGGTCTGCCGCGGAAGGTCAGTTCTTTTATTACATGCGCCCGTAGCTCAATGGATAGAGCATCAGACTACGGATCTGAGAGTTGGGGGTTCGAGTCCCTCTGGGCGCGCCAACAAGAACGGTCAATCCACCGATGCAACACGACGCCAAACTCCATGTAGCCATCTATTCGTTCCTGTGGGCCATCGTTTTGACCGCGGCCAAGACCGTGGTGGGTTTGCTCACCGGTTCGCTAGGCGTCCTGTCCGAGGCGTTGCATTCGGCCACGGACCTGCTGGCTGCCGGGGTCACGGTCCTGGCCGTGCGGCAGTCATCGAAGCCGGCGGACCAGGATCACCAGTTCGGGCACGGCAAGTACGAAAACCTGTCGGCCCTGTTCGAGACCTTGCTGCTGATCGGTTCGTGCGTCTGGATCTTCTGGGAAGCCATCGATCGCATCGTGAACGAGCATCCCGCCCCGGAAATCAACTTCTGGGCGTTTGCCGTCATCATCCTGGCGATCTTCATCGACTGGCACCGGGCCCGGGCGCTGGGCAAGGCCGCCCGTGAACACCGCAGTCAGGCGCTCGAAGCGGATGCGCTGCACTTTTCGAGTGATATCCTGAGTTCCTTCGCGGTGTTGCTGGGCCTGGTGGCCTCGAGGCTCGGGTATGCCTGGGCCGATCCGCTGGCCGCGATCATCGTGGGCTGTGTGATCTTTGCGGTGGCGTGGCGGTTGACTCGCCGGTCGGTGGATGCGCTGCTCGACCGGGCGCCCAAAGGGGTGGCTGAATCCATCTGTGAGCAGGTCGGTGCCATGCCCGGAATCGGCCATCACGTCGAGGCCAGGGTACGGTCGCAGGGGCCGTCTTTGCACGTGGACATCGTGATCCGCATCGACGGGCAGCAGTCGCTGCAAAGCGCCCACGATCTGGCCACCGCGGTGGAACGGGTCGTCGAGGATGCCTACCGAGGAGCCGACGTCAACGTGCACGTCGAACCATTGTCCGACGTTCCGTAAATCGTGACAGCCTCCAATTACGGCACGCAGTCGTTCATCACCGAGCCTGGTCCAAGCGTTCCCGTGGGTGAGGGACGGTCTGCAAAGATGTCGCGTACCTTCATCTTCTTGCAGGCCGGGTCCTTGGTGACGTCGAACCCGCGTTCGGTGAGGGGAAATTCCTCGGTTCCCGACCACCGGCCTTCGTCGGTCGGGACCCCGATGGTGTACTTGTAGCGCAACAACGTCCCGGGCATCAGCCCGAAGGTGGCGGTCCAGACGTTGTCGTTGGCGGCCAGGTCCGGGGCCACCCCGTCATCGGCCAGGGGGATCTTGTTCGGGACCCAGTTGCCCAGTTTGTCCTGGTTGCCCGCGATCATGACGCGCCCCTTGCCCGCGGGCGGCAACGGGTTCGTGATCGATCCGTAGGTGTCGATGGCCACCGTGGAACCCGTGGCATCCACCTCGAACGTCACGTACACCAGGTTCGTAGCATCTTCGAACACCAGTTTGCCTGCGAAATTCGGGGCGCGTTCGACCTCCTCGCCGCTGACCGCTGCCACGACCGCGAACTCCAGAGGGTCACCCTGCACCATCTCGAAAAGGCTCAGGGGAATGGCCAACTCGAGCAGACGCCCCCCGGTCACCGGTCCGCCCATTTCCACGCTAGGTGTGGATACGGCGTTCCAGTGGTTGGCCCCGTCGGCTTCGTACAGAGTCTTGGAAATGGCCCCGGCCGAGAAGTCCAGAACCAGCGCCCAGGCCGCACCGCCGGTGACGAAATCCAAGGGCACGCCATGGCGGTCCAAGGTGTTCATGGGGTTCTGGGTGAAGGCCCCGGTGCCCGCGTCGAGGATGTGCTTCTGCGAAAAGTACAGTTCGAGCATGAATGGCGTTCCCTGTCGCTGGCTCAGGGGGTCGTTGGTGGCCAGCGCACAGTAGAAACTGGTGCTGGTGTAGCCGTAGTAGACCTCGGACACGATGTCGTTCGGGTTGGACATGGCCCCTGAGTCGTTGTCGAAGAACAGGCCTCCCTCGCTGGTCCACTCGCTTTCGTTGGGCAGCAGCAGACCGTCGATCGAAGGCGGAGTGCCGAACGGACCGCTGGGCGCCTTGGGCTGGGCCTGAATGATCGGGGCCAGGTCCGGGATGGCGACCGGCGTCTTGCCGAGCCTGGTGAGGGCCTCGTTCATGGCCGTGTACATGCCGTTCAGATGCGAGCGAAACGCCATGTCGAACGGGGTGTCGTCGTTCGACGGGCTCGTCATGTCGTCCCCGTACCACCAGAACCAGTCGCTGCCTTCGGCCGCGTACATTTCCTCGTAGGCCTGATAGATCCAGTACGCTGCGGAGTTGCTGTCCGCGGGGGGATTCGCGGCCGGGTTGGGCGGGTTGGGCAGGTTCTGCGCCAGGGTCTGGCGCGCACGGCGCAGGTAGTCCCAGGCCAGATTCTCTTCGGCCTCGCCGATCCAAGTCGAGTAGGTTCCCCCGATCCAGCTTCCGGCCCACAGGGGTTCAAGCTCTTGCAGCGCGTGGATCGGGTGCGCGGGCACGTTGCGGGCCGGGTTGCCCTGGATGTACTCGGCCACGGTCACGGGCACCAGTTCCCCGACGCGGAAGCCATCCTGCAACGCCTTGTACAGCGCCTGATGAAACCCCTTGGCATCGTGTTCCTTGGTGTAGGATTCCCACGCATTCTCGCCGTCGAGCACCACGGTAACCAGACGGTCACCGCCGCCGAACGACGGGGCCATGGCCGCCACGTCCTTCAGGAATTCCTGGGCCGCCACCTGACCATACATGCCCTGAAAGTTGAAGCCGACCTTGTTGGACAGGCCCGTGTCGCGGAACACCATGGCCATCTCGTCATTCTGGGTGCCCCCGTCGCCCGATACCTTGTCCGCATCCACGCGGTAGGGATAGCACTGGTAGCATGCGGGGGCGCTCGACAGCGACTTGGCCAGCACCTCCTGGTCGGTCGCGATCCACTGGACCCCGTTCTGCACGAAGGCCGCCACCACCTCCTCGGCCACGCTGCCCTCGCCGGGCCACATGCCGAGCGGGTCCTGACCGAACAGGTCACGGTAGAACTTCACGCCCTTCGCGACCTGCGCGAAGGCGTCGTCGGGATAGGTGTAGGCTGGGTTGGGAAGCGTGTCGTAGGGCTGACCCGACCGGGCCAGTTCCGTATTGACCAGAAGCGGCAGGATCGGGTGATAGAACGGCGTGGTCGTTACCTCGATCTGGCCCGCATTGGTCGTCGGGTCGAAGCGCAGTTTCTGGTGGATGCCGACCACGTTCTTCATGATCTTGAAGTTTTCGGCCACGAGGCGATTGGCCAGTTCCTCGGACGGTGGCACCGCCAGCGTGAAGCGCCCCATGCTGTCGCGCGAGACCACGTCGGACAGGTTCACGACCGAACCGTCGGGCATGGCTACGGGGCCGTTGAGGAAGTCCGGGTCGAACCAGGCGATCTCGAACATGATCTTGAGCAGCAGCAAATCCGCGTGGTTGTATGTGAGTGGGTTCTTGTCGCGCAGGACACGGTATTCGGGGAAGAACGCCATCAGCGCATCCCCGGTCGACAAACACGACCAGGGCGCATCGTAGAACAGTTCCTTCTGGGCGTCGGTGGGCAGGGGGCCGAGGATGCCCTCCGGGTCCGGGGTGTCGTCGAGCAGGAGGTCCACCCAGGGGTCCGTGTGCCCGCGCCACTGGCCCAGGAACCCTGCCTCGTCGACGGTGTTGTTGGCAGTATCCACGTACGGGCCCATACGGTCCACGTAGTAGGTCAGCAACTGGGTCAGCAGCACGGCCGTCAAATTCACGGTCATGTGCACGTCCGGATAGCCCTCGAGGATCGACACCATGTCGTAGTAGTCCTTGGTCGAGTGCTTGCGGACCCAGGGCCCGGACAGTTCGTCTTTGGCCACGTCCACGTAGAACGGCTGATGCTGGTGCCAGATCAGAGCCAGATACACCGAGCGCTTGACCTTGGCCGTGCGGGCCTTGGGGTCCAGGGGGTTGCCTGCCAGATCGGTGACGTTCGACACCCACACCTCGTAGGTGAGCTTCGAATCGATGGTCTGCGCGGGGTCGATGGCCAGGGTCACGAACACGTCGTTGATCGTGGCGCTGGTCACGGTCAGGAAGGTATTGTTGCTGGCCTTGATCTGATAGTTGCCGACGTTGACGGCACTGCCTGATTCCAGCGGCTCCGAGAAGCGCACCGTGATATTGCGCCCGTCCGACGAGAATGCCGACACGACCTGTGGCCCGGTCAGGTCCGGGGCCGTATCCATGGGCAGATCCTGCCCCGTGATCGTGTCGCCCGGTTGGACCGAGCCGTCGGGCCCGACCCCATCGCCGGACACGAAGCCGTCAGGTGCCACGCCATCCGGCCACGAGGTGTCGTCCCAACTGTCACCCCCGGACGGACCCCATTCGCCCGACCCGCAGGCCACCATCAACAAGACTGAAGGAAACAACCAATTCATTCGGCGGCGCATCGTGTTCGTGCCTCGCGAAGACAACTCGGGGCCCATTCTACCGGTTTTTTTGTTTCGGGCACACGGTGTCATCGAACCCGGCGGCCGTTTGTCCGTCCGAT
>CAYRIB010000140.1:0-5796 GCA_964424165.1 uncultured Myxococcales bacterium
GCATGGACCAGCGTGGACGAGCCGGATGCCCCCCTGTTTCACATCTACGCACAGCGCTTCGATGCGGACGGGCATCGTATCTATCGCTGAACAGGACATCCGGTCAGGCCAGCACCTGGCGCTCGCCCCGGCTGTCGGGCGGGCCGACCACGCCGCGTCGTTCGAGCTGTTCCATCAGGCGGGCGGCCCGGTTGTAACCGACCTTCAGGCGCCGCTGCAGATACGAGATGCTGGCCCGACGGTTTTCAAGCACGATGTCGCGGGCCTCGTCGAGCAGATGGTCGCCTTCCGTTTCTTCCTCGGTTTCGGTGACGTCCTCAGACTCGAGGATCTGAAGGTCGTAGTCGGGTTCGCCCTGGGCCTTGAGGTGCTCGACCACGCGGTGGACTTCTTCTTCGGACACGAACGGGCCGTGGGCTCGCTGCACCGTAGACATGCCGGGACGCAAGAAGAGCATGTCCCCGGCCCCGAGCAAGGCATCCGCACCCGACTGGTCGAGGATGATCCGCGAATCGATCTTCGACGAGACCCGGAAGGCGATGCGCGAAGTGAAGTTGGCTTTGATCAGCCCGGTGATGACCTCCTTGGAAGGGCGCTGGGTGGCCATGATGAGGTGGATGCCCGCGGCCCGAGCCTTCTGTGCCAGGCGTGCGACCGCGGTCTCGACGTCCTTGGACGCGACCATCATAAGGTCCGCGAACTCGTCCAAAATGATCACGATGTAGGGTAGGGGCCGTTTCTCGTCATCGCGTTGCGTGGCCGCATCCGGGGCCGTGACCATGGTGTCGTCGAGGTCGTCGGAAGCGCCTTGGTCGTCGGATGCGCTGGCCTCGTTGCGCAGTCGCTCGGCACGCTGATTGAACGTCTGGATGCTGCGCACCCCGCATCGTGCCAGCAACTGGTAACGCCGTTCCATCTCTTCGACGGCCCATCGCAGGGCCGCGGCCGCCTGCTTCGGGTCGTACACCACGGGCAGCAGAAGATGGGGGATGCCCTCGTAGACCTGCAGTTCCACGACCTTGGGGTCCACCAGGATGATGCGTACGTCCTCGGGCGTGGCGTTGTAAAGGATGCTCAGAATGAAGGTGTTGACCGCCACGCTCTTGCCCGAACCGGTTGCGCCGGCGATCAGCAGGTGAGGCATCTTCGACAGGTCCGTGACCAGGGGGGTGCCGAAGATGTCCTTGCCCAGGGCCAGCGACAGCTTGCTGCGGGTTTTCAAGAAGGCGTCCGAGGCCAGGATCTCGCGCAGGTACACGGTTTCGCGCACCCCGTTCGGGACCTCGATACCAACCACGCCCTTGCCCGGGATGGGGGCCACGATGCGGATGCTCGTGGCCTCGAGCGCCATGGTCAGGTCGTCGGCAAGGTTGGCGATCTGGCTGATCTTGACGCCCGGCGCGGGCAGGAATTCGTACATCGTGACCACCGGGCCGGGGTGGATCTCGACGACCTTGCCTTCGACCTTGTAGTCGAGCAACTTGCGCTCGAGGGTTTCGGCATTGCGTTGCAGGACCTCGTGGTCCACGGGGCTGACCGCGGTTTCCACGAAATCCAGCAGTTTCAGGGACGGCGGCTCGTAGCTGCCGGGCTGGATATCCGTATGCCCCGGCAGGCGATCCCGCAAGCGCACGGGGCGCCTTGGACCTTCGACCACGCGGGCAACGGGCGGGGCGGTTTCAAGGATGATCGGGGCAGCATCCTCTTGGGGGTGCTCGGGGGCATCCATCGTCTTCGGGGTGTCCGGGACGCAGGTGGAGTCCGGTGGACCGGAAACGATCACGGGACGGGCGTCTTCCACGGTGTCGTGGATCGGAACCTGTGCGAAGGGGCCGCTATCGGGCTGGCCATCGGGCTGGTCATCGGGCAGCGTCTCCTCGCGTCGGCGGTGGACCAAGGCTGCCCACAGCGTAAAGGCCCCTTTTTGAAGGGTGTTGCCGATCCAACAACAGACCCTCGCGAAAGTCCGTCCGATGAGCCGCGCCAGGGCTCCGGCTGACATTCCGGCCAGGAAGATCGTGCACAGAACCAGGGTGCATGCCGCGATCAGGATGGCGCCCACGTCGGAAAACAGCGCGATCATGACCTGGCCGGCGTACAGTCCGACCGCGCCTCCCGGGGCATGGTCGAACGGGCGGGTGCCGTGGAACACCACTTCGAGCAGGATCGCGGTGCACAGCAGAACCAGCAGCGACCAGGTCAAGAACGCGGCGGTAAATCGGTAGGGGCGGCGCACGATGGCCCGCACCCCCAGAAAGGCGAAGCCTGCATCCATCAAGAAGGCGCACAGTCCCAGGATCCACAAAAACAGATCGGCCATGTGCGCGCCCACGGGGCCAAGCAGGTTGCTGGTGGTAACCCCGACGCCCACACCCACGTCTGCGCGGTCGAAGGTGATCAGGGCCAGAAACAGGGCAATGGCGAACAGCGCAAGGAGCACGCCGTAAACTTCGAGCCGCAGGTATTCGATGCGTGACAAGGGGCGGGTCTGATCGACACGACTATCCGATCCGGGATTCTTCGATGGCATTGTGCCGGCTCCGCCGCAAGCGCACTAGGTCCAACCCTATCACGGCCATCGATGCGGGGCCAAGAACACGGCGAGGAGCCGTGGTACCCATCCAATCCCCCGTGGGCTACAATCAACTGCCAAGATCGGGTGGAACATGATGCGCCTGCTGCACATGATTGCCGTGATTGCCGTGGTGATGGGCTCGGCGAACCTGCGTGCCGAGCCCGAGGTGGCGGCACCGATCAACCCATCGCCCGAGGTGGGGGCACCGATCACCCCTTCGCCCGAGGTCGTGCAGGCCTTGCCCCGCCCGGATGCCATCTGCCTGGCACTTCCCCTGACCGGACCCCATGCTGCCTTGGGACTGACGGTGGCGCGTCAGATCGAGGACGTGGTGGCCTCGTCGGGGCGCAAGGTGGTCCGCATCGATACGCATCCGTCGGTTACCGCGGTGCCCCTGGCCATGGCGCGCGCCCGCGAGTCCGGTTGCGCCGCCGTGCTGGGTGGAATCGGGGACCGCGAAGCAGTGGCCATGGCGGATGCCGCGGTCGCTGCGGGCATTCCCCTGCTGTCTTTGGGACGCATCCCCGACGGGCATGCGCGGGGGGGGGTGGTCTGGGCCCGCACCTCGCGCGAAGACATCATGGGTGCTCTGGCCCGTTACCTGGTGCTCGAGCAGAAAGTGCAGCAGGCCACGGTGGTGTACGACAGTTCGGGGTATGGGCGTTCGACGGCTGCGCTGTTTGCAAAGACCTTCGGCGAGGCGGGGGGGACGATCGTGTTGCAGCAGGAAGCTGGGGATGCGGCGGCCGTGGCTGCGACGGCCAAGACGTTGGCAGCGTCACGAAAGGCCCTGGTCAATGCCTCCACGTGCGTGCCCGAGGCCCTGGTCCTGGCCGTGGAATTCCAGGCCGCACGTCGCTTGGTCCCGTTCATCGACTTCGAGGGCATGCTTCGGTCCGAGGGGCGTTGCCCGGGCATGATCCTGGCAGGTCCTTCGGTCTGGAACGACCCTCTGCGTGTTGCCCGGGCTGGTGATGCCCTGTCCGGCGCGGTATTCGCGGACGTGATCGTACCCGACGAAATGGCACGTTCAAGTCCCGCTGACATGGAGATCTGCGATGCCGCCCGTCTGGCGCTGACCGCTACGGGGGCTGCGGCCCTTCCCGTTCCCGGGGGGGCGATATGGGAAGGAATCCACTGGCGCGGTTGCTCGGGAGACCTTGCGGTCGTCGGGGGGCGGGTCACCGGCCGCACCATCGGGATTTTTCGGATCGAGAGGGGGCGCATCGAACCGTGGACGAGTTCCAACTGATACGGCGCATCGAGCGTGAACTGTCGCGGGCCGCCGCTCCCGATGCCCGCGTGATCGTGAACATCGGGGACGATGCGGCCGTTGTGTTGCCCGATGGGGATCGTGTGGTGGCGACCACCGACAGTCTGGTCGAAAACGTGCATTTCCGGTGGGACTGGTGCAAACCGCCGGACGTCGGTTACAAAGCGGTCGCGGTCAATCTGTCGGACCTTGCCGCCATGGGCGCGCGTCCTCTCGCATTGCTTCTGAGCTTGTGTCTGCCGCGTTCGGGTGGCGAGGCCATGGCCGTGGGCATCGCGACCGGGGTTGGCGAGGCCGCGCGGGCATTCGGGGTCCGGGTGGTCGGGGGCAACGTGTCGGCGATCGAGGGACCTTGTGTGGTCACCGTGACGGCCCTCGGAGAACCGGTTGCCGCACCTATGCTGAGGTCCGGCGCGCGGCCCGGCGACCGCATCCTGGTGTCGGGCAGGCCCGGCGAAGCAGCCCTGGGACTGGCGGTTCTGAGGTCGAGCCCGGATCGCGTCCGGAAATATGCCCGCATGGTCCAGGCCTTTCGTCGACCCAGGCCGGACATCGAACTTGGCGTTCGTCTGGCGGTGCAACCGGGCGTACATGCGCTCATCGACGTGTCGGATGGACTGCTCGCGGACCTCGGCCACATTCTTGCGGCATCGGGGGTCGGCGCCCATATCGAGGCGGAGACCCTGCCCATATCACCCTCCATGCGGCGGTGCGGGCGCGAAGTGGACATGGATGTGGTCGATGCGAGCTTGAGCGGGGGCGAAGACTACGTGTTGCTGACCTGTGTGGACCATGCTGCGTCGTTGGCCGTGCAGGAACTGGGCATGACTGACATCGGTGCGGTGACGAATCAGAGGGGACGAGTGCTGGTGCGTGAAGATGGAAGGGCACGGCCGGTCAAGGATCGCGGATACCGGCACTTCGCCTGACTACACGACCTTGTCGATGGCCTCGACCAGCTTTGCCCTGGCCACGGAACCCACAATCTGCTGGGCCACGGTGCCATTCTTGATCACGAGCAGTGTCGGGATCGCGGTGATCTGGAAATGGGAGGCAACGCGGACGTTGTCGTCCACGTTGATCTTGCCCACCTTGATCTTCCCGGCATAGGTGTCCGCGATGTCGTCCACAATCGGCGCAATGGCGCGGCAGGGACCGCACCAGGGGGCCCAGAAGTCCACCAGCACGGGCACGGTCGACTTGAGGACTTCCGCATCGAACGTTGCATCAGACAGCGTCAGCACATTCTTGGATCCGGACATGGCGCTACTCCTGTGGTTTGGGTTCCGGTTCCGGGGCCGTGGGGTTGCTGGCAAGGCGACAGGCTTCGACGAATTTCAGGCGCAAATCGAAGAGCAGGGTCTCGAGCAGCTTGCCTTCCTCTGCCGTCAGATTCCCCGCGGTCTTGTCGTGCAGCAGTGCCATGATGTCAATGACCTGCCGGGCCATCGGGAGGTTCGTGCGCGTCGCACCCGTCTCGGGGTCGGAGGCCACGCCCAGGTGGTACAGAACCGAGGTTCCGAGCGACAGCACGAAGGTCGAAAAATCCACCTCGGAACGATGCTGGTCGCATCCGGCGTGATCCATGTCACCCATGATCGGCTTACCCCCTTGTCTATTTCTTCTTCTTGGCGGGCTTGTCGGCCCCGGTCTTGTTCGGGGGCGGCAGTGGCGTGCTGACGGGTTCGTGGTCGAGCATCGAGCCTTCGACATTGTCCGCGTCGCTGGTCACGTCCGCCAGACCAGCCAGATACTGATCGTATTCCTGGCGGGTCACCACACCCTTGGCCAGGTTGCGTTCGATGGTCCGGGAATCGAAACGGGTGTCATCCATCATGACGGTGTCCATCCGCAAAGAGAGGTTCGCGGCCAGCAGCCGCTTGGGGAAATGTAAGTCGGCAGGACCGAGGTGTCAAGGCGCGCGAAGGAACCACGTAAATGGTGACAG
>CAYRIB010000141.1:0-5611 GCA_964424165.1 uncultured Myxococcales bacterium
GCTGGCCAGCCCTTGACGCGGACGGGGCACTGACCGGCGCGGACCGCACGGATCGGCGTCTGAACCCGTCACTGACCGTGTCGTGGGCGCGCCCCGTGGGGTCCGTGCGTCTGGATGCATCTGTGGTCTATAGCTTCATGAAACAGTGGTCCAATTCCGCGGATTACGACACTCGGGCACACTGGGTCGGGTTCACCGTGGGCGTGGACTACTGAGTTCACCTGGATCAGAAGGCCACTGGTTTTTCCTCCATTAGGCATGATAATTGCTTGTCAACAAAGCCGCACGGACTCCTTACTGACAACGCATGGTGGGATGGTGGAAGCACATCGCAGGTTACGATCCCGGCCGTGGATGTTCTCATGGACCTTGGCAGGCCTGGTGCTCGTCATGCATGCGTGTCAGCGCAGCCCTGCGGCCGATACCAGCCCCCGCCAGACAGTTTCCGCCTGTGGGGACTCGGGCCAGTGCCAGCAGGTGTTCTGCGATCAGCAATTCGTTCCTGCCGGTCCGTTCTGGATGGGCTCGAACTTCGGGTCGGAGGGACACCCCCCGGATTTCTTTCTGGGGCTCCACGAATACGGGGATCCATCTCCCCGTCACGAACGGTTTCTTCCCCCGTTCTGCATCGATCGTTACGAGGTGACAGTCGAGCGGTATGAGGCCTGCGTCCGGGCCGGAGCCTGCGATCCTGGCACCTCGGACACCATACTCCTGCACGACGAACCGGCCTTCCGCACCCGGATAAACCACTATCCGAAACGATGCGCGGAGCGCGGGGAACTCTGTCCGACGTGTCCCGCCAACTGCCGGTCTTACGAACAGGCGGAATCCTACTGCCGGTGGATCGGCCGGCGCCTGTGTACCGAGGCCGAGTGGGAGCGGGTGGCCTCCGGACCAGGACCGGGAAGACGCAGCCTTCCCTGGGGATCAGAACCGTACGACGGCACCCAGGCGAATCTCGCCGAACGCGGCCCGGGTCACGTCCTGCCGGTCAACAGCTACCCGAAGGGGGCCTCGGTCGAAAGGGTCTTCAATCTTGCCGGGAACGTCTATGAATGGGTGGCCGATTCTTACCGGACGTATCTGGAGACCGCCCTACCTGGATCGTCCGACCCGTCCACGGCACCGCTCGGTTCTTCCTTGCGGGTCGGCCGCGGGGGTTGCTTCCTGTCCCGCTCCGGCTACTTCAGTTACGATCGGACCACCTTCCATCCCGAGTTCAACTGGGGTTGTGTCGGCATCCGCTGTTGCAGCGACCCTGTTGTCCGCCCGTAGCCCTGGATAGGACCTCCAGAACCAACTCAACTTGAGCATCAAGAAGATGGATGGCACCCAAACCAGAGAGTCATGCCCGCAAGACCCTGGGCCACCCGGTTGCCGAAGGTTCGTCTGAGTCTTTCGACGGCGGTGTCACCGCTGCAGTGACATGGGACGATGATCTCAGGGTCCAGATCGCGCAGATCGTCCATGGTTCGGGCAAGACGTCGCTCGCTTGCCTCGTTGAGGTGGAAGCCGCCCAGGACTGCATGCAACCGCGGCTCTCCGCTGATTTCCTGGGCGTGGCGCAAAGTGTTCACCAGGCCCGCGTGACTGCAGCCGACGACCACGACCAATCCACGTTTCGTGCGGGCCCACAAGGCCTGATCATCAATGATCGGATCGGGTTCTTGCCCTTTCGCATCGACGAAGAAGGGCCCACCGGTGTCCTCGTAATCCGTGCGGCGGGGAATCGGGCCGGTGAGTCCGAGGCTGGGCTCGATCTGCTTGGGCCGCGTCGTCCATCGCACACCGACGGGATGCAATTCGAGCGCCATGCGCACCGGACCGGGCATGGCAATCCGCTTCGCAGCACCGTTTCGGATCGAGTATCGGGGTCTCGTTGCGGCAGGATGGGCGAAGATCTCAACGGTCAGTGCCCGAGAGATGACGAGGGGCAAACCACCGGTGTGGTCGTAGTGTCCGTGGCTAAGCACCACGGTGTCGAGCATGCTGAGGTCGATGCCCAATCTCTCGGCATTCTCCAGGAGCGCCGAGCCCCGTCCTGTGTCGAAGAGCATGCGGCGGCCCGCAGCCTCGATCCAGGCCGCAAAGCCATGCTCCGAGCGAAACCCCGGCAGCGCCACGTTGTCGACAAGAATCGTGATTCGGATCTCGCCCGCTTCGCTCATCGATCCCTCGCGGGTTCGTAGAATACGGCGTCTCCGACCCGCCTCGCGCAAACCCTACCGGTCGCGCAGAGTGCCTGCAGGCGCTTCAAGACCTCGTTGGGAGCTAGCTCGAGCCCTGCCGCAATCCCCGCGACAGTACATGGACGCCTGTTGAGCAGGGCCTCGATCTCGTTGTCCATGTCGCGGTTTGTGTCCCGCCCGATCGTCGATGCCGTCCCGCTCTCGGCGATCACCTCGCAGGCACTGTTGAAGAACTTGCACAGGCGCCCCAGGGTCTCCGACGGGACAGCAGCCGCACATGCTTCGGACGGAGGCCGCGCCACTGTGTTGAGCTGTAGCCGGTGGGGCTGCATCTTCGCCACGGCCGCAGCGATCCGCGCGATTTCGTCTGGTCCATCGGTGATTCCGGCGAGTAGAAACACCTCCAGCCAAGTCATCCCCTTGAAGCCACGCGAGAAGGCCCACAAGCCCTCCACCATGCGATCAAACGGGATGTCTGGGTGCGGCCGGTTCACCCGTTCGAAGCTCGCCGGCGTACCCGCATCGAGCGACGGCATGACCAAGTCTGCCTCCGCGAGGCCGGCGCGGACCTCGGGCTTCCACAGCAACGATCCGTTGGTGAGAACCGCCACGGGAACGTTGGTCAGCGCCTTGATCCCTTCGACGATGTCCCCGATGCGCGAGTGGAGGGTCGGCTCTCCCGAGCCAGCCAGACCGATGAAGTCGGGTCTCGTTCCCGCGCGCAGCTTCTCGGCGAGTTCGCCGAGCACATTGTCTACCGGCACGTACTCCCGCAGCTTTGTGGTCTTGTCGGTCGTGCGTCCGAGCTGGCAGTAGATGCAGTCGTACGAGCATGTCTTGAAGGGGACCAGGTCGACCCCGAGCGACCGCCCGAGACGCCGCGAGGGCACAGGGCCGTATACGAATCTCGTGCTCACAGATACCCCTCCACGATCGAGATCCAGCACACCCGGCCATCGACGCATGGAAGCATCGCCCGCTCAATGCCCTGAAGTGAAGAACGCGATCACGGCGATCCCCGCCCCGACCAGGAGCATGTCGAGGATGGTGTGGCCAAGGCCCAATCTTCCTCGCTGGGCGGGGACGAGGTCGGCCAGCGCAACATAAAGGAAGCCGGCGGCAGCGAAAGCCAGCAGGTAGGGTCCCGCATCGTGCATCGCGGAGAAGAAGAAATAGCCCAGAACGGCCCCGACAACCGAGGACAAGCTCGTAAGCGCGTTGAGCAGGATGGCGCGTCTTCGCGTGTATCCGCCCCGCAAATACACCATGAACTCGCCAAGCTCCTGCGGTACCTCGTGGGCGATGGTCGAGAGCGCCACGGTAACGCCGAGGGGGAGGGAACTCAGGAACGCACCGGCGATGACGATGCCGTCCACGAAGTTGTGAAAGGCATCACCAATCAGCAAAAGGGGGCCAGAACTGGCATGGACATCGCACTCGTACTTGTGGCAATGGCGCCAGACGAGCAACTTCTCCAGAAGAAAGAATGAAACAAGTCCTGCGAGTAAGACCAGCGTGATGGTGGTCACGGGAAGCGACTTGGCTGCGTGAGGGATCATACCAAGCAGCGCCGCGCCAAGGAGTGTCCCGGTCGAGAAGCTAAGCAGATGTGACAATGCGTGTTCCAGCACTGCTGGACGCACAGCTAATACCGTGCCGGCGAGCAGCACCGAGGCCACTCCTCCTGTGAGTGACGCGGCAAGTATCAGCAGAAACGTCACCGCTGTTCTCCACGAAAGGCTTTCGTCACCTAGGAAACCAAAGGAACGTGGCACTTCCGAACATCTTCATTGCTATCGTGAACAGATCCTCAGGACTGTCAAGCAGCGATTGTCCCTTCGCTCGGCACCGAGGCACGCTAGAATACGTCAGGAACATGGAGTACCCCGATGGCGAGCCTGCAACATCGAGCACGCCAAGCGCGTGTTCTCGTTTTCCTGCTGACCGTGAGCATCATGGGCTGCGCAGAGAGCCGAGTCAGCCCGTCCGCGACACAAGACGCGGCCTCGGAGGGTGAGATGACCCGCTTCATTGCATTGCCACTCGTGGAGACCTCGGGGAAGTCTGGCCTCGTGGAACTCCTCGCGAAGCGCCGATCCGTGCGCGAATATGGTCAGGAGCCAGTGTCCCTGCAGGAGGTAGGGCTTCTGCTGTGGGCGGCACAAGGCATCACGCATGCGGGTGGCAAGCGCACTGCCCCTTCGGCCGGGGCGCTGTTTCCGCTGGATCTCCTGCTGGTGGCATCCCGCGTCGACGGGCTCGCACCGGGTGTCTACGCCTATCGGATTCACGAACAGCAACTGACCCCGAAACTCCTGGAAGACTGTTCGAACGCGCTTGCTGCCGCCGCGCTCGAACAGTATGCGGTGGCCCATGCCGCAGCAACCATCGTCATCCTGGGCGACCACCAACGAACGGCCCACAAGTATGGCGAGCGGGCCGAACGCTACGTCGCGATGGAAGCCGGGCACGTGGCCCAGAACATCCTCCTGCAGGCCACGGAACTGGATCTCGGAGCCGTCCCCGTCGGGGCGTTCAACGACGCTCGGGTGAAGCAGGTACTTGGGACGCACAGCGCCCCCCTGTATCTGATCCCTGTCGGCCGGAAGATGGACGTACCATGACGGCGAAATGCAGTGGTTCATGGTACTGCGGTCAGCGGGCGCCCGCCCGTGCCGCCTCCAAAGCCTCCTCGATCACGTCCACCAGGACCTCGCGCTTCATTTCGTAGAAGTACTTCCGTCCGTTGATGAACAACGTCGGAGTGGCATCCACCTTGTTCCGGATCCCCTCCTGCTTGGCAATCACCAGATGCTGGCGGGTCTCGGGTGCAGCGACCACCCGTTCGAACTCGGCCCGGTTCATCCCGACCTCCTCGGCCCAGTCCGGCAGGGTCGCCGGGCAGAAAGCCTCGTAGCGGTCGTAAACCTTCAAGAGGAAGGGCCAGAGTTTTCCGAGTCTTGCGGCGGCCACCAGGCCGAGCCCCCCTTCCAGGGACCCGGGATGATCCTTGAGGGGAAAGGGTCGGAAGTACATCCGCGCCTTGCCCTTGAGCGAGCCCGAGGTGATCTCGCGATAGAGCGTCGGAATCACCACCT
Source organism: uncultured Myxococcales bacterium (assembly GCA_964424165.1). Lineage (GTDB taxonomy): Bacteria > Myxococcota_A > UBA9042 > DTJE01 > DTJE01 > CAYRIB01. The sequence continues at coordinate 5,291 of CAYRIB010000141.1, forward strand.
TGCAGAAGGGACATCGGGCGCACGCGGCGGCCACGATCTCGATCGGAGCCGCGGGATCCCCGACCAGGGTCGCGTCGTCATGTTGGAACGTGGCCCGCTTGCCCTGCGCAATCATGCTCTTCGCACGCTTCGCCAGGGCACGCTCGAGTTCCTGGACCTGAGCACCCGCTGCGATCTGGCGGCAGAGATCGTTGGCCAGTCGCTTCACCAGGGGATGAGGGGTTGGCTGGGCCAGGCACCGCTCGAAGGTGTCGTCGCAGCCGTCATACGGATGCAGGGACGCGAACGCCGCCTGCCGGACCGCCTGCAGATCCTTGCCCA
>CAYRIB010000142.1:0-5504 GCA_964424165.1 uncultured Myxococcales bacterium
GCGGACGTCAGGGTCTGGCGCCCGAGCAGGCCCCGGAATCGTCCGTTTTCCAGCGGCACCAAAGACTGCAGATGAAACGACATCTCGCAGCTTTCCCCAACCTTGTCCACCCCTTCGACGAGGCTCGTCATCGCGAGGTTGGCCGCCACGGCCGTGACGGTCACGCGACTCGGAAGCACGCGCCGTTCGAAGATCTCGGCGCCGCTCATGGAATCGGGCTGATTGCTGCGGGCCGTTTCGAGGGTGTCCATGAAAACACCGCGCGGCGCCTCGATGCCGATCTGGCCCAACAGATCCATGGCCCGCGCCGCATACTTCATCACCTGCACGGTCTCGATGCCGCCCAGGTCCGAAAAGAACCACCCGCACGACGTGTACTGCAACATGCACATGCGCTGAATCTCGAGCAGGGTCAAGGCCCGGACTTGATCCGCGTCCCCAAGGCGCCCTCTGGCGTGGCGGCGAAACAGGTCGTGGCGCGCCTTTTCACCCCGCAGCAGCAAGTCCACCGCATCATTGCGCGCGGCCCACGGGTCCTTGAACAGCCGCCCCCCTTCCTCTTCGAACACTTCGGCCGCAAAGTCCCGCAAGCCGTCGAACGCGGTCCGCAACGGTTTCCGCCACGCCTGGTTCCATCCCGGCAGGCCTCCGGTGTGGCAGCCACAGTCGCGTATCCAGCGACCGACCCCATGGCTGCAACTCCAACTCGTGCCCTCGCCGTCGGGCCCGGGCTTGATCCGCACCTCGTGCGTCGGGGCGTGGAAGGCCAAAAACTCGCCGTAGTTCAGGATCCGGATGCCACGACGCGGCGCCTCGCGGTCCAGCGCGTACGCCATGCAGCGATCCCCGAAGTGCGTGTGATGGCCGTAGCTTTCGCCATCCGTGGCCAGATGCACCAGACCATCGCGCCCCGCGGCCGCCTGTTCGAAGCGGTCGACCAGGGCCTCGCTGGACCCGGACAGCACGTTGTCGAACGCGATCGCCTTGGCCAGATGGGCATCATAGAAGAATACCGCCAGGCGCCGCCCCGAGCCGTCCTGGTGCAGGTGGTAGTAAGCCCGGGTGGTATCAATCGTGCCTTGCGACACATCCACCCACGTCTTCTCGCCCGGGCCCCGCACTGCCTGTGCCTGCGATGGCGCCAGGATCACGTACCGCAACCCCTCGTCGATCATCAGGTCCAGAGTGGGGCCGTTCGCCGCGGTCTCGGGCAGCCACAATGACTCCGCATCCCGACCGAAGCGGTAACGGAAGTCCCGCAGGCCCCATCGCACCTGAGTGACGCGGTCGCGGGCATCGCACAGCGGCAGGATCGCGTGGTTGTAGCCCTGGGCGATCGCGTTGCCGTGACCGTGATGGGCCTTCACGCTTTCACGGTCGGTCGCCACGATCCGGTCGTGCGTGGCCGGGTGGTGGCGCTGCATCCAGGACATCAACGTCGGCCCCACGTCGAAATTCAGCAGCCCGTAGTTGTTGACGATCGTGGCGACCCGCCCGAAGTCGTCGAACACGCGGGCATGGGCGTTCGGCCGATAGCATTCCGCGTGGATCCGCTCGTTCCAGTTGGGAAACGGCGCTGCCGACGGCTCGGGATCGACCTCCCCGGTCCACGGGTTCTCGCGAGGGGGTTGGTAGAAGTGGCCGTGGACGACCAAGGAGATGGGCATGCTCGACTCCTGGGAGGAAATGGCTACTTCTTCTTGAGGATGATGCGGGCGTCGACCACCTTCACGCCCTGCCCCTCTTCATACAGCATCACGGGGTTGGCGTCGGTTTCCGCGATCTCGTCGCCGAGGTCGTCAACGAGCTGGCTCAGGCGGCTGAGCACGTCGGCCAAGGCCTCCTGATCGCGGCGCTTGGTTCCACGCACACCCTGCAGTATCGGATACGCCTGGATGTCCTTCATCATGCTCATGGCCGTGGTCGTACCGATCGGTGCGACGCGGAACGTCACGTCCTTGAGGACTTCGACGAAGATGCCGCCCAGGCCGAACATCACGGTGGGTCCGAATACCGAGTCGTTGACCGACCCGCAGATGACTTCGGTGCCGAACGGGGCCATGTGCTGCATCAGCACGCCCAGGATCTTCGCGTCGGCCTTGTACTTCTTCGCATTGGCGAGGATGGTTCGGAAGGCCTCGATCGCCTCGGCCTCGCTATGGATGTTGAGCTTGACCCCGCCCGCGTCACTCTTGTGGATGATGTCGGGCGACACGATCTTCATGACCAGCGGGAATTCCATCTTCGCGCACAGTGCGGGCACTTCGGCCTCGGTGGCGGCAACGTACGGCAGATCCACGGGCAGGCCATACAGGGCGAACAGCTTCTTGGCCTCGAATTCGGTCAGGCTGCCACGCCCTTCTTCGCGGGCCTTGGCAATGATGGCGCGGGCTGCGGCCATATCCACGTCACGCCGCGCGAAGTCCGATGCCGGGCCCTCGTCGTTGAACCGGGCCACCTGCCGCAGCGCGGCCATGGCGGCCATGGCCTTGTCGGGGTTGAAGTACAAGGGGATCCCCGCGTCCAGCATCTGCTGGCGGGCCTTGTTCACCAGTTCACCACCCACGAAGGCCGCCACGATCGGCTTGTCTTTCACGCCGCTTTCCTCGATCGCCTTGATCACGGTCTCGGCAATGGCCGTGGGGTTGGTCACTGCGGTCTCGCAGTACAGGATCACGAGCCCATCGACCCAGGGATGCCGCAAGCCGTCCACGATCGCGCCGCGATAGCCTTCGAGCCCGGCCTGGCCCGTGATGTCCACGGGGTTCTTGGGGCTGCCGAAATCGGGCATGTGCTTGCGCATCAGGTCCTGAAGGTCCGCCGGCGCTGCCTGCAGCGGCAGGCCGTGGAACTCGGCCGAGTCGGTGGCGAGCACGCCGATGCCGCCGCCGTTGGTCACGATCAGGATGTGGTCGCCCCGGAGGGGGGACAGCATGGACAAGGCCTGCGACTTGTCGAGCAAATCGTCGAGGTCGTGGGCGCGCAGCACGTGTCCCTGCTTGAACGCACCCTCGTACACCTTCACGGAACCGGCCAACGACCCGGTGTGGGATGCGGCGGCTGCGGCCCCATGCGCCGAGACGCCGGCCTTGACCGCAATGATGGGCTTGCCGGCCTTGCGACCTTCGTCGATGAAGCGACGGCCGTTCTTGAGGCCCTCGATGTACAGCGCGATGCTGCCCGTGTTGGGGTCGCGCGAATAGTAATTGATGCAGTCCGCAAAGTTGATGTCGGACATGTTGCCGTTCGAAATCATGGCCGACATGCCGATCTGGAACGGGAAGCTGGCCATATCAAGAGCGATGAGCAGGGCGCCCGACTGCGAGATGAAGGCCGTGCGCCCGGGATAGGGCAGGCAGGGCGCAAAGCTGGCGTTGATCTTGGACGAATTCACCAGCATGCCCACGATGTTCGGGCCCAGGACCCGGGCACCCGCGGCGTGGGCAATCCGAACCAGTTCCTCTTCGTCGGCACGGTTGCCGACCTCGGCAAAGCCGCTGCTGATGACCACGAAGCCCTTGACCCCCTTGGCCGCACACTGCCGGGCCACGTCCAGCACGGCCTTGGCCGGCACGCAGAACACCGCCACGTCGACCTGCTCGGGAACGTCGCCGATCGTGGGATAGCACTTGATCCCCAGGATCTCGTCGGCCCCGGGATTGATGGCGAACAGCCGGCCCTTGTAGCCGCCCTGAATCAGGTTCCACAGCGTCTGGTTCCCGATGGTTCCCTGCTTTCGCGAGGCACCGATCACGGCGATCGATCGGGGGTTGAATACGAAGTCCAGGGTTTCCAAGGCAGCGGCGTTGGCGGTCGACATTCTCACTTCCTCCTGGTCCGTTGTGCGTGCATCCTGCCGTCGTGGGGCGGCCGAGGGGACCCCCCCTCGATGCGGCGATAGCATATCCATCTGGCATTCAAAGTCCAGTAGAATCGTGCTGTTGGTTCGGCGGGTTTTTTGACACTGGCGTCCCGCCTGTGCGACAATTTCCCCCAGTGCTAATAAGGGTCAGACACATGTTCAAGGTCGTGTTTGTCGAAAGCGGTGGCAAGCCGCAGGAACGGTCGATCGATGTGGACGAACTCACGATCGGTCGCGACGAGGCGAGTTCCATCGTGTTGTCCCGTCCCAACGTCTCGAAGCGCCATGCCAGTGTGCGGGTCGTGGACCAGAAGATGGTCCTGGTAGACTATCGCAGCACGAACGGGACCTTCATCAACGGCAAGCGAATTCAGGGCCCGACCGAGTTCGGCCCGCAGGATTCGGTGGACGTCGGGGACTTCCGGTTCCGCATCAGCTTCGTCAGGCCCGTGCGCAACCGACGCCCGGTGATCGATATGTCCGAGGTGGCGCAGGAACGGCCCGCCGAGCCCATCGAGCCACCGCCCAATCCCCCGACCGAGGAACTGTCGGCCGTGTCGCTGCCTCCGATCGAGGATGCGGACGAACTGGTCGAGGAGGTGCTCGATGAGGTGCTCGAGGAGCAACCCGTTCAACCGCCTCCGCCGAAATCCGTGATCGAGGCCGCCCGGCCCGAGGCGCCCGATCCGGTGACCGTCACCCGTGAGGCCTTCCTGGCCGCAGCGGAGGTGCTGGCCACCGAGGTGTTCGGCAGTATCGACGCCGGTCGCACCGAGTTCTCGGACAAGGAATGGGCCAAGCTGGGCACGGCCACCGGCCAGGTGCTCGACCGCATGAACCAGGAAGGCCGCCTGCCCGCGCATACCGACCTCGAGGGATTGCGCACCCAGATCATGGACGCCTTCTTGAGCCTCGGACCAATCCGCAGCCTGATGCTGGACCCCGGGGTCCATGCGGTGGTGATCGACGGGCCGGATTCGGTCTCGGTGGTGCGCCGCTCGGGGATCGAGCGGATGGAGCGACTGTTCCTCAACGACCTGACACTGGAGCGGGTGCTGGCCAAGCTGGCGCGCCAGGCGGGCGTCCCGCGCGAGGCCTCGACCTTGCCGCATCTGAGAGGCTTCCTGCCCGACGGAACCCATCTGGAGATTCTGCGTCCGCCCATCCACAATGGCGGTTCGCTCGTGGCCTTGGAGCGCCGTTTCGCACCAACCGCGAAATCGAGCGATGCACTCGTCGAATCGGGCGTCCTGACCCAGGACCAGTGGAGCATCCTGGCCGACGCGATCGAGGCCCGACGCAACGTGGTCTTCTGCGGTCCGCCCCGGTGCAGGAAGACGTCGTTGTTGGCCAACGTACTGCCCCTGGTACCGAAGGGATCACGCATCGTGGTGCTCGAACGCCTGCAGGAACTGTCGTTGTTCCACGCCAATCTTGTGGGCCTCAGCAAGAGCGCTCTGTGCAGTTCCGACGGCCCCGGCCCGGACGTCCTGATGCGCCTGTACCCGGACACCATCGTCATCTCGGACATCGGTCCCGAAGACGTTCCCACGCTGACCTCGCTCGGGCTGACGCGGTTCAAGGGCCTGCTGTGCACGGTGGTCGCGGATTCCGCGGAATCGTGTTTGCGCGGCCTCGAACT
>CAYRIB010000143.1:0-5455 GCA_964424165.1 uncultured Myxococcales bacterium
CCTTGTCTGCCTCATCGAGATTGGTGCCTGCGGTACATGGCTCGCGGCTCCAGTAGCGGTTCATGCACATGGGTGGGGTCGCGGCATTGTCGTAGCAGGGGTCGTTTCGCGCTTCGGGGCCGTTGAATTCGTCGTTCCAGGTGATCCGCCAGCCCCGAACGGGCGGCGGAGGGCCCGTGTCCTCGACCGTGTCCGAAGGGGTATCTGCGCCATCCCCGTCATCTGCAATGTCCTCGATGCCATCCGAAGCCGCGTCTGCCGCATCCTTGGCATCATCGGCCAGCGTGTCCCAGACCTCCCCGAAACCATCTTCCGAGGCATCGGTGGCGTCTGCCGGGTCCGGCCCGACATCCCCGTCCCACGCCACCTCGACCGTGCTATCGTGCGGGATATCGTCGCTGGCGAGTTCATCGCCCGGCTCGGGTGCATCCGCGATCGCGTCTGGCATCAGGTCTGTGGTGCCGTCCGCGAACGTGTCCCAGACCTCTGCTGCATTTGGGCCCTTGGCCGCACCTCCCCCGCACCCGACCATCATCAGCGCCCCCCCAAGCATGATCATGGGGACACACCGAATTCGACACCGTTGCATGGTCATCTCCTCGCAATAGGACCGGCGGATTTGACCGTGACACTAGCATGCAGGACCTCGCGTCGCAATCCTCGTGGCCGATTTGACCGGACCTTGCTCAATGCCCTATAAACGAACCAGGCACAGCAAGCGGATCATCCCATGCGAGAGCGGGGCAGGGCAGGCGGGACCTGGCGAGAGCGTTGCACACCCGGTCTGATCACACTGATGATCGTTGTGGCTTTGCCGTGCACGGCCCGGGCACAGGATGCGTGGTCCGGAGCGGACAAGGCCATGCATTTCTCGGCCTCGTTCGTGCTGGCATGCGGTGGATACGCGGTGGGGGCCGGGGCCTTCGGCGACCGGGGCAGGGCTGTAGCACTCGGGGCCGGGGTGTCCCTGGCAACTGGCCTAATCAAGGAATCCTTGGACCTGGCAGGCATGGGACAAGCTTCCTGGCGGGATGTTACGTGGAACGTGGTCGGGGTCGCTGCTGGAATCGGCATCGCGATCCTCTTGGACCTGGCTGCGCGTGGGTTGACCCCGGCTTCGAAGACCACGCCCGACCAAGCGCAGGGTGGGCTCGTGTGGCGCTTTTGAGTGGGTCGTTTCCCGGTGCGTAAGCTGAAAGGAGCAGGCGATGAGCGAAGGACGCATCTATTACCCCGAGGACCGAATTCCCTTGCCGCGTTTGATCCCCATGGGGATTCAGCACGTGGTGGCCATGTTCGGGGCCACGGTTCTAGCCCCGATCCTGATGGGTTTCGACCCGTCGGTGGCGCTGTTCTTTTCGGGCATTGGCACGCTGATCTTCGTGGTGATCACGCGCTTCAAGGTGCCCTCGTACCTGGGGTCGAGCTTCGCGTTCATCGGACCTGTGCTGGCGGTCACGGCCGGGGACGTGTCGCGCATTCCGATGGCCCTGGGGGGCATCGCGGTCGCGGCCCTGCTGTATGCCGTCGTGGCGCTCATCACGATCCGGCGGGGTGCGGCCTGGATCGAGCGTCTGATGCCCCCGGTGGTGACGGGCAGCGTGGTCGCGATCATCGGCCTGAACCTGGCGCCCGTATCCCTGGTGAACGCATTGAACGCGGACCTGACGATCCGCACCGGTTCCGACCAGATCCATTTACTGATTGCCGCAGTGACCTTTCTTACCGCCGCGGGCGTGTCGGTGTATCTCAGGGGCTTTTTGCGCCTGCTGCCGATCCTGATCGGCGTGCTGGTGGGTTACGGTTTGGCCGCCCTGCTGGGCGCACTCGACCCCGTGGCCATGCAACGCATCGCGGATGCCTCCTGGCTGGGGCTGCCCGCATTCCAAAGCCCGGTGTTCGACCTCGCCTCGATCGTGATCATTGCACCGGTTTTCGTGGTGCTGGTAGCCGAAAACAAGGGGCACATCGCGGCCATCTCGCGCTACATGGATCGCGATTTGAGTCCGAGCCTGGGCCTCGCCTATCTCGGGGATGCAACAGCGACCTTCGTGTCGGCCCTGGGCGGGGGCACGCCTCAGACCACCTATGCCGAGAACATGGGGGTCATGGCCATCACCCGGGTGTTCTCGATCGGCAACTTCGTGGTCGCAGCCTTCGTGGCCTTGTTGCTGGGCATCTGCCCGAAGTTCGGGGCCGTGATCCAGTCGATTCCCCTGCCGGTGCTCGGGGGCGTCACCCTGGTGCTGTATGGCCTGATCACGCTCATGGGTATCCGGATCTGGATGGATGCCCGCGTGGACTTCACGGACTCGCGCAACCTCGTGGTCGCGGGCGTGTCGCTGATTGCGGCCACGGGACTAGGGATGAAGGGTATCACCGTGGGCGGAATCAACCTCGCTGGCATTGCGGTCGGGACGGTGCTGGCGCTCGTTTTGCAGATGATCATGAACCTGCGCGCCCCGCCTTCCATTCGGTGATGGTTCGGCCGACTGTGTCCGCAGCCAATCGGACTCGGCCTCACGCAGCAGTTCGAGCAGTTCTGCATGAAGGTCGTTCAGGGGTCCGGCCGGGCTCATGAGTGGCCACTGGGTCTTCACGGTCTGCCCTCCTTGGCCCGAGTACAGCCACCAGTCCAGTTCCACCACGTCACGCAGAGGCCCTGGGCGATCGGCCGTGGCGCCGATGGGACATGCGGTGTCGGTGGTCGACAGGGCCAGGCTCAAACGCTCGATCTGTTCGGGGGTCAGGGCATAGGGTTGGACGCGCCATCGCCGGGCAGCGGGCAACCAGACGGCCCGACCGGAATGGGCCTCGATGCTCCACTCCATGGCATCCAGGGTCCAGATGTCGCCCCAGTGTGTCACGGCCACGGCAAAGGGGGCGAGGTCGCCGAACCGGCCGAACACGCGCACCAGAAGGTCCTGGTCGGGTGGGGCAGCGGGGCGGGTGGATGGGGCCAAGTCAGCGGCGAAGGGTCCGGTGGTCAGGGTGGCATCGTGAATCTCTGGCTGGGACAGGCAAGAAAACACAAGACATGGCAGTAGGCCGAGTGACCGGAAGGACATCACGCACCTCGTCAACGCATCATCAAGAATACCGCAACCGGGATGTCTGTGCTGAACGACCGTGTGCGGCCAGGCGGCGGCGTCTGGTGACGCCGCCCTACAGCAGAGCCCGGTCACCAAACGGTGCCGGCTTCCCTCTGTAGAGCGCGGTCACCAGACCGCGCTGCCTTCCTTCTGTAGAGCGCGGTCACCAGACCGCGCTGCCTCCCTTCTGTAGAGCGCGGTCACCAGACCGCGCTGCCCTGCAATTGGGATTGCCAGACCACCCTCGACCGGCTAAATTCATCCCCCAGGACATCCGGATGTCGATCATGCATGACGAATCATCCCGCATCCGGGCCGCGGTTCTGGGCGGCGGAAGCTGGGGCACCGCTCTGGCGCAATTGCTGGCTCGCAAGGGACATACCGTGCGCCTTTGGGCCCGCGAGCCCGAAGTCATCGAGGGCATCAATGCCCGGCACGAAAATCCGCTGTTTCTGGAGGGCATCCCTCTCGATGAGCGGGTCGTCGCCGAAGGCCGAATCGACGATGTGGTGCGCGACGCGGACCTGGTGCTGTTCACGATCCCGACGCAGTTCTTGCGTCCGTTCCTGGTGCAGTATCGCGAGGCCTTTCCCCCGGATGCCATCCTGGTCAACGGTTCCAAAGGGATCGAAAAGAACACCCTGGCAACCCCGTTCGAGGTGATGGTCGACGAACTTCCTGGCAAGTATCACCGGCGCCTCGCGGTTCTTTCGGGTCCCAGTTTCGCTCGTGAGGTGGCGCTGAACATGCCCACGAACGTGACGGTGGCCTGCGGGGATGAAGACGTGGCCCGTGCCGTGCAACGCATGATGGCGGATTTCACCTTCCGTGTGTATCGGAACGACGATGTGATGGGCACCGAGATCGGCGGCGCGGTCAAGAACGTGCTGGCCATCGCGGCCGGCGCTTCGGATGGCTTCGGGTTCGGACACAACGCCCTGGCAGGTCTGATCACGCGCGGACTGGCGGAAATGACCCGCCTGGCCCAGAAGAAAGGGGGCAATCCGCTGACGCTGGCGGGTCTTGCGGGTATGGGTGACCTGGTGCTGACGTGCACCGGCGATGCCTCGCGCAATCGCTCGGTCGGGATCCAGCTTGCCCGGGGCAAGACCCTATCCGAGATCGTGTCGTCGATGCGCATGGTGGCCGAGGGCATTCCCACGGCGATTTCGTTGCATCAGATGTCGTTGGCGCTGGCGGTCGAACTCCCGATCTGCGAGCAGGTTTACCAGGTATTGCACGAGGGGCGGCCCGTGGGTGACGGCGTGGCCGCGCTGCTGGGGCGGCCTCTGGGGCCGGAAAAGAAGGACTGAACAAGGAGCAGACCATGGAAACGCTCGAGGCGATTCGTACGCGGCGGAGCATCCGCCAGTTTCGAAAGGGCATCGTGACCCGGGAATTCGAGGACCGCATCCTGCAAGCCGCCATGGCCGCGCCGTCCGCCGGAAACCAGCAGCCATGGGAATTCGTGGTGGTGCGCGAGCAGCGCATGCTCAACACCTTGCCATCGGTGCACCCCTATGCCCAGATGTGTCCTTCCGCGGCCCTGGTGATCGTGGTGTGCGGAGTGCCGGCCCGCGAGAAGCATCGGGACTACTGGGTCCAGGACTGCTCGGCCGCCATGGAAAACCTTCTGCTCGCTGCGCACGACCTTGGCCTGGGGGCCGTGTGGCTCGGCGTGCATCCGCGTGCGGACCGGGTGGCCGGTTTGCGCGGTCTGCTGAACATCCCGGAAGCGGTGACCCCCTTGTGCATGGCGGCCATCGGCTGGCCGGCCGAGTCGATTCCGCCCGAAGATCGCTTCGATTCCGCTCGTATCCATCTGGATCGCTGGTAGATTCAGTCCGGTCCATCGAGCAGGTGGCGAAAGGCATGTCCCCGCGAGGGGTCGAACCGAAGCCGCTCCCAGACCGCTTCGAGGCCGCCCCGGTCGCGGGCTCGCACCAGGGTGTCGTGCAAGTCGCCTCGGGGCAGACCGGGCCAGGTCGGCGCCCATTCGAAATGAAAAATCTCGTGGTCGTCGTAGGTCCCCAGCCACTTCATGCCCAGTTGCTCGCCGAGTTGCCCGATCCGGATCCAGGCCCGACGCTCTTTGGGGTCGTGACGGTATTTTGACACTGCGCCTGACAGCGTGTTGTGATGGGACAGGTTCACGTCCACGCCGAGGCCCCATGTGTGCCAAGTTTTGCGCAAGGTCGTCTGCTTGACCCGGGTCTTGACCTTCTTACCCTTCTTTTTCACGGTCTTCGTCACCCAACTCTCGCGTTTGGTGTTGGCCCGAAGCCCGCTGATGACCTTGATGGCGATTCCTTCGTCACGCAGGGTCAGCACCAGTTCGGTCACGGCGTCGATCAGATAGGGGT
>CAYRIB010000144.1:0-5334 GCA_964424165.1 uncultured Myxococcales bacterium
TACGGGACGCAATCTTCGACTTCCTTGCAGTCCTTGAGCCCCTCGCACCGACCGCTCGTCATGTAGACGAAGTCCGTGCAAGCCGTGTCCCGCACGTTGCAATCGATCACCCCGCACGCCTTGTCGTCGGCCAGGACCACGCTGCAGTTGCCCGTTCCATCGCAGCCCGAGCAGACGCCACACCACGTCCCGGAACCCGACAGAGCATACGGCTCGCAGTCTTCCGGAGCGTCCTTGCAATCCCCGAGGCCTTCGCATCGCCCGCTTGTCATGTAGCCATAGTCGGCACAGGCCGAATCCAGCCCGTTGCAGTCGATGGCACCGCAGTAAATGTCGTCATCGATGGGTTCCGTGCAATTCCCTTTACCGTCACACCCCGCGCACAAATCGCACCACGTTCCAGAACCGGAAAAGGCGTAAGGAACGCAATCATCGAGTTCCTTGCAGTTTCCGAGGCCTTCGCACCGACCGCTCGTCATGTAGAGGTAGTCAGTACACTTCGTATCCAGAACATCACAATCGATGTTGCCGCAGGCATTGTCATCCGCCAGGGGCACGTTGCAATTGCCCATGCCGTCGCACGCGGAACAGTAGTTACACCAGGTACCCTCCTCGGAATTGGCGAATATGCAGGTTCCGCTCGAACAATAGGGCTCGCTCACGCACGCACTCGCGCCACCACCCCCGGTACAGGTGTTGTCGTCGTCGGCCACGTAGTTGCAACCGCCCTCAGGGGTGCAAAGGTCATCGGTGCACTCGTTGCCATCCGACACGCCACAGGTGCACGTGACGGGGAATTCCTCGGTCACATCGGCGTCTTCGAGCGTTACCACCCGTACCGGCATATCGATGGTCCAGACCGCCGTTCCATCGGGAGCCACCACTTCCACGGTATAAGTGCCGCCATTCAGCCATGACGACGCCATCCCATCCGCATCCGTGGTCGCCACTCGAATCGGGGTCCCGGACGTGCTGTCCCCCGCAAACAACCGCACGGTCCAGTTGTCGAGCGGAGCATCCCCGATGTTGAAGATGTTGTCCCCATTCATGTCCAGAAAGACCATGATGTTGAGTTGCCTCGGGCAACCATTCAGGGAAAACGGCACGCTCAATCCCGTCGTCACTGCGCTCAGTTCGTCGCAGTCCATGGTGGCCTGAGCCTGAGCCATATACAGAGACGCCGGATCGATGTCGGGCGTGAAGGCGACCCGGAGTTCATTGACCCCGGAAAGGGGCGGCAATTTCCCCACATTCGCGCGCACCCATGTGATGCCACTGAGTGGTTCGGGAGCAGGACTCGTCCAGTCTCCATCCGGGATCTCGGTGGGATCCGCCAAGCCCGACGTCGAATACTCGATCGACACCACCAGATCGATTTCATCCGGGTTGTCGATGAACTGCGCTGAGTCGAACACGGTGTTCACGTTCGTCACGCCATCCCCGGTTCGGGGCAGCTTGAAGTAAACCATCGTGTTGTTCAGATCCCCGCCTCCCTGGTTCTCGAACAGCATGCGGAAGTCGGGATGAACATTCGATGGATCAGCTTCGTTGCATCCCGGCTGCACGTCAATCCGCATCAGGTTCGGCGACTGCACGAAGACGATCTCACCGGACGACCAAGGGCTCCTCGGGTCCGTCGAGATCACCCGGAAGTCGCTTCTGAGCGGCGTGTTGTCCAGGAAGAAACGATCGCTCGCGACGCGAAGGTTGAGAGCGCTCCAGACCGTCTGGTTGTAGTTATGGCTGTAGCACCCGTTGTCGCAGCGAATCGGGATCGACCAGTTGCTGGTAGTCCAGCGATACACCGTGTTGCCGAGCACATCCGTCGAGATGGTGGGGCCGACCAGATCCCCGGGCGCCGGCGGCGAACAAACGAAGTTAAGAACCGGCGTCGCGAGCACCTCCAAACCATTGGCGATCACCAGTTCGAACGTGGGATTGGCCGGTGGCAGCCCGCGCCAACTCGGCGCGGCATAGGACGCGAAAACAATCTCCTGCCCCGGAGTAACCAGATTCTGGGGAATCGGATTGTAGTTTGGTTGTCTGTACCAACCGCTGACAACCAAATCTCGTTCGGTGCTGACCGTGAACTCAGCTTCGGGCGTGGGAGGTTCACCCCACGTCTCTTGCCAGTCGCCCGAGGAGAAATAGGCTTCGTTGAAGACACGGTCTCCCTGTTCCAGGGTTTCGTCGTTGCGATACGAAATCTGAAAACCGATGTTCGAGATTCCTTGTTCGCTACCCCAACTGCTTGCCTCCCAGACAACGTGGGTCAGCGTGGTTGCATCTGCCGGAATCGTGGTTGAACAATGGGTTGTCTTGTAGGCCACATCGGCCACATCGGGATCATCGATGAAATCCTCTCGATCGAAGCTCCCTGAAATCGGAATCTCGCAGAAGTACGGGATGAAACCAGCCGGTTGCGTGGTCGAGCACACCGTCGTATCCGGCGAGATGTAGTCGATGATCACAGGATGTTCGATCGGGAACACCCCTCGGGGTGGCACGAAATCGATCAGCCACGATCCCCAGCGGCCCGGCGCATGAGACTGGGAATTCCCGACACGCTTGCTTCCACCCGCTCCGGATCCGCAGATCGTGCTGAACCAACTGAACGGAATGTTGGATACCGCCCCGACTGCTTCCACGGGCACGTCTCCTGATGCGGTGGGCTGATGACCCACAAGATGCAGGGACGCATCATAATCGCTTTCTACGCGATCCGGCTCGGGCACAGGGGCCATGTCGTCGCAGGATATCCAGGCGCGGACTGCAACGAGCGCAGTATTGCTGTAGACACCATTGACCGGATAGGTCCACCCGATCTGGCGGTCATTGCGCAGTGTAATGACGTTTCCCACCACGCTCTCCTCGACCCAGGGTTCGCTCCAATAATCGAATGGCTTGGTGAATCCAACATAGGTCGCAAAGGGCGGAATCGTGACTGCCACGGTAGCGCGTGGCGCGACCTGTCCGGTCCCGACGTTCTGGACCAAGAACGGATAATTGAACGAGAGGCCTGTCTTGCCATCGCGCTTCTCCCAGCGCGCATTCACATAGCTTTCCTGGGAATACTCTTGAAAATAGACATTGGTGCTCGCCGAAAATGTCCGTACGGTGCTAGCGCTCTGCTCGGGCAGGGGCAGATAGATTCCCGAACCCACGACGCCCGTTTCGTATTCGCCGTTCAAAGTGGCCGACGCGGTCCGCGTGCTTCCACTGTCGATTCCATATCTTCTTGTCCGAACGGTCACTTCGATTTCGCCAGCCAGACTGGCCCCTGTGAGGTCCAGGGATGCCAACGTGTAACTGCACTGATAGTTCCACGATGCGCTGCCCGTCTCAGGAGGCGGATCGGGAACACCATCATCGTGGCAGTTGGTCACGAACGCAACCCCCGCAGCAAATACGGATGCCACCGGGATCATGGACCTATCCAGATCCAGATTGATCGTCAGATTGCGATAGCGCCCCGACGAGAGGTCGTAGGTGATGCTGTACTTCACCAGGTCGCCCGCAACCGGAATGGCGGGGGCCGCCGGTGTTGTCATCAGAACCTCCAGGCCCGTATCCGGCGCCTGGGCCAGGCCCGGCGAAGCAGCCAGCAACAGCAGAAGCACCGGAACAATCCTCATGCTGCTGCCGACAACCAATCGCCCTACCCGGTTGACTCGCATGGTCACCTCCCCAAACATCCCCCCAAGGGAACGAAGAACGACGCTCCGAACGCACCCTAATCAGTTTCGTATGGCACCACGTCCATTCCAACATGTCAAGGTCCGCTTTTGGCGAGGAATCCGCGCTGCAGCGTTTTTTCGGAGCGGTCGATGGTCGCGGGGCTGTCGAAAAGTGGAAAACCGGCGGCGTGGCGGAGAGGTTGATAGGGCTGAGCGAGCGATTTTTGGACCGGGAGGTTGCCCGACAGCGATTTCTGGGGCACCCAGGACAGACCTGTACCTGAAGACCGGGGGGCTCGGCGTTTCGCGCCTCAGGCCGCGGGTCAGGCGGCCCGAGGGAGAGGCCCGACGAGGGACCTCATTTGTTCGGCCTGGCCGAGTCGAATTCTTCCAAGCGCCATGCAGACCTGGACCAGCAAAGCGAGTCCGAGACGCGCTTCCATCTTGGCTTGGCCGCGGATGAAGTGGTGGTCGAAGCCGAAGACGTTTCCGATGCGGCCGAAGGTGCGCTCAACGGCAGTGCGCCTTTTGTAGGCATCGCGCCACGCGTACGAATGCCGTGCGAGGGGGGTGAAGATGCGCCGGTCCAGGCTCAGGGGCACGCGGACGATGCGGCCGAAGGTGCCCGTACCCCGGCCCTTCTCGCATCGCGCTCGGCCCCGGCAATCCAAGCCATAGGCCGCTGCGGGGCAACGAAATTTCAACGTCTTGCGGTCTTTCTCGAAGCCCATGAAGGCCATCTCGCGGACTTCATCGGACCAGGGACAGACGCACAAGACCCGGCCCCGCTCGTCGTAGACGATGGTGTCAGCCCGGTCCGGATAGAGGGGCCGTGTCGATTCGTTCTTCCAGCACCGGCGTGCATCGATGACCGGGCGAATCCCATGCCGGTCGTACAGTTCGGCGTTGAAGTCGCCGCAGTCGTAAGCCCGGTCCGCGGCCAACTCCCTTGCCCGTGAGGCCACCTCGGGCTGCGCGGCCAGCAGGGACGGAACCAAACGCCGTCCTTCAACCACATCGCTGCAGGACGCACGGCTGACCGAGAAGCCCAGAGGGATCTCGTATTTCGAATCCACCACCAGATGCAGCTTGTAGCCGAACCACGATACGACCTTCTTCCACGGGCTGCCGTCCTCGCGTGTCCCCTTGTACGTCTTGACCCCGACGTTGGCATCGAGGTCTCGGCGACCATCGGGCGTCTTTTGGCGCTTCTCGTCCTTCACCGCTCGTCCGAACGATGCGATGGCCTTGGAATCCAACGCCAGCGTGCGCCCCATGTCGGGAATCTCGCACAACAGGGCTGACACCACGGCCTCAAACATCGCTACAACCGCCTCCCGGTGCCGAATCACCTGCGCCAGGAATCGTCCGAAGGCGTCCTCGCTGCAGATCCCGTCACGTCCCAGGATCGGGTCGAATCCGCACCGGTCTGCCAGCTCACGGTTGCGTCGCAACTCCCGGATCAACGCGGCCGCCGACGGATGCTGGAACACCACCCCTGCCAGCAGGGCGTTCCACATCGCCCGCACCGGATAGTCGTTGCGACCTTTCCCGCGCGCACGCTCCAGCGTTTGCATCAACGATTCGTCGGGAATCACCGACAGGACCAGTCCCAACCGATCCAAGTCACTCGAGGCTTCAATTTCTTTCCACGAAA
>CAYRIB010000145.1:0-5322 GCA_964424165.1 uncultured Myxococcales bacterium
CCACAGAAGATCAATCGCACTCTGGTCGAGGACCTCTTCAAACTGGACTTCGTGAGCGGCCACAGAAGATCAATCGCACTCTGGTCGAGGACCTCTTCAAACTGGACTTCGTGAAGGACCCGCGCAACATCGTTCTCGTCGGTACACAGGGCCTCGGCAAGACCATGATTGCCAAGAACCTGGCCGTGGTCGCCGTCGAGAAGGGCTACTCCGCTCTCTTTGTCAGCGCCTCCAAGATCATCTCCGACATCGGCGGCCAGGAGTCCTCCGCTGCCCGCGAACGTCGCTTCAAGCACTACGTGAAGCCGGCCGTCCTGGCGATCGACGAACTGGGATATCTGTCCTATGACAACGCCGCCGCCGACATCCTCTTCCAGATCGTGAACCGCAGGTACGAGGCCAAGCCCATCATCCTCACCACCAACATGCCCTTCCGCGAGTGGTCCAGCGTCTTCCCCAACGCGGCATCCGCCTCCGCACTGGTCGACCGTCTGACCCACCACTCCCACGTCGTCCTCATCAAGGGCGACTCCTACCGAAAACACGAGGCCCAGATGGACCGCAATGAGCGAAAGGAACCCCTGGACCCCGAGGCGTGACACCCGCGCCTCCGGCGCGGCCACACTCCACCGCCCGTCTCAACGACAATTACATCTGCTCATCCTCGGCCCGAAGGTCCAGATTTACGCGGTTAGAAGTGCCAGAAATACGCGGTCCATATTTACGCGGGCGTCACGTCCAGATTTCCGCAGTCCATCTTTCTGCACTTCCTCGTGAGCGGCTACAGCTGCTCGGCCTGGCGGGCCTGATCATCGAGGTTATCTTCAGTTCCGATGACGACTGAGCCCAGATGAAGGCCGGGGCATCTGTGCGACATGGCAGGTGTCCCGGCCTCAGGGAATCCATCGGATCACCCGAACTCAAGGAGGTTCCGGACACGCAAATCACGAACGCAACATGATTGGAGATGTTGGCGAGGACGAACGCGATGACTCACTCGCACAACACCTTGCTGGACGTGACCCCGGGGGAACTGTTCGGGCGCTCGAACAGTTGCACCGGATCCGTGGCGTACGAGATGACGCGAACATTGGCGACGAATGATCTCGCCGCCGTTCCACGAAGTACAGCCGCCGAATGACCTCGTACCGCTCCAACCTGGTCACCTCACATCCCCCGGATGCTGGCATCCGGAAGGTTACCGCCACGCTCTCAGGGTGGGGCCAATTATGGTGATCAAATGCCCCTCATGTGAGCCAATTGAAGGAATCAGACTCAGATGAGGAATCCGTGCTGCAGGGCTGCGCCAGGAGTTCCGGAATCAGTTGGCTGGGCAGGTCGCGGGTGACTCGACCACACCAGAGAGCGGTTCGATCTGGTCCTCCAGATCGGTCCACTGGGAGGGGGTTCCGAACGCGTCGAAAATCGTGTCACCCTCCACAGGGAACGCTGCCTGGGCCACAAGGATCGTCTTCGTCAGACCGGCGTCACCGCAGTAGCGGGAAGCAAGCAGCAAGTTGAGGCCCGGTTTCAGGCGGACGGGAAACGACCCGGGTTGCTGCGTACACTCGCCGGTCGGCGAACAGGTGCCGGGAAAGAACACGGCCGAAGGATCCCCGACCCGGTTCCGATAGACCTTCTTGACCTCCTGGATGACAAGCGGCGTGAAGTCGCTTGTTTCGGCCACTCCGCTGTCGGTGATGATCGGGCTCGGCGAGTCGAAGGCCATCTGAAGGTCCGCAAGCACGACGTAGTCGGCATGCATAGCTATGTTGTATAGCGCGTTACCCGCCAGTCCTCCCGGAAAGCAATCTTGATAGTTGTCGCTCGCGCACGTGATGATCCCGGAGGAGGCTGGTGGAGCGTCTGAAGAGGCTGGCGGGGCGTCTTCTGCAGGCTCGGCTTGACGGGCGCATCCAACAACAGCAGCAGCAAGGAACGTCGAAGCGACCATCATCCGAACGAAGCGAATACAAGCCTCTCTTGGCATGACGAAGCCCTCCAAGTGAGCGATGCCGATGCAATCGCGGTCTCGACGGCACCTCATTTCTACCTCCTCACGTAGTAGTATGCGAACTCGCTCCAGGTCGAACCATACTGAATCGTAGGCGAGACCTTGATCTGCGAGTCCGGATTCGTCCGATTTCCCCATGTGGGCCATGTGCTCATGCGCAGGTTGTTTCCCCAGGTACTTCCGTCGTTGCCGCGATACGACAGCATCCAGTAGCCTCGCCCATATGCATCACTGGTGGCCAATCTCGTTGAATCTGTAGAGAAGCAGTAGGTCGACCCCGTCAACTGGAAATCGTTGCTCGTTCCGAGCAACGCCTTCGAATAGCAGATCTGGTGATCGAGGTAACCAGTGTCATCAACCCAGGTCAGAAGACAATCGTTGTTTGAGGCGTGGCAGGCAAGACCTGGCGAGGAGTTGCTCACGATGGTAGTTTCCACGCATCGGTAGAAGTTCTGAGACGAGGGATCTGGATTCGTGCAGGCGCGAATGTAGCCGAGGGGATTGTCATCGCCCTGATTCCGCCAGTTCGTCCAGGCCAGAATGAAATGCGACTTGTTGGCGTTCCAGGCGATTGCGGGTTCCCACATGGAGCCGTATGACGTGGATCCTCCCGTCGCGTTCCAGCCGTATAGGATGGTGGTCGTGCCGTACAAAGTCGTGCCGTCCGTCGAGTAACAGTACTCAAGGTTTCGCGAGTCGCTCGTAGTCACATCTGCGACCACCCACATCCCGTTGCCGAAGGCCACCGCCGGTCCATAGTCGAGCGGCACTGCCCACGTCTTCTTGGAACTGCTATCGTAGGAGGAGCCGTTTCCAAGGATCGTGTTCAGATACGTTGATCCATCGGTCCCTCGCCACGCCACCATGTATCTTTGGGCTGTGGCATTGAATCCAACACCAAGTTTGCTGTTCGTATGCTCCTGAAGGTTTCCTTGCGACGACCAGTTCAGGCCATTATCAGTGCTTCTCTTGTGAACAATTTGTCTCGTGGTCACGTGGTTATAGTGGTGGGTCTGGGAGGTGTCGCGGAGTTTGGTGACGTCCTCGTGCCAGACGACGCGGTTGTATGCGCCCAGCGTACCGTTCATCACCGTCGCGTAAGCGGGCGAATAAATGTCGCCAAAGCCGATCACGTGTCCGAACTCGTGCGTAAGGACCGTGGCTATGTCGAAGTCGTTCGTCGTGTGGTCGAAGGTCCACGAAATCGTGCCATTGTCGTTTCGCTTGTACATGCTGAGAGTGGACCTCACCATGGGAACGGCGGATCCCATGTCGACGGCCGCGAGTACTGATCCGCCGCGGTAGTCTTCAGCTTTGACGGTGACCTCACCGCTGGACGGCATCTGGTTCGGCGAGCACCCATTGCGCGTTCCAGCGCGGTCGCCGTACCAATCAAGATAGAAGTCTACGCCACCATAAGTATTCCACGTATCGATGGCAAGTTTCACGTTAGCCCGCACCTTGTCGAGATCCAAGCCCGGCAGCCATGTCGTGAACGTATCCACGCAGAAGTAGACCTTGATGTCGCCCCGGTACGACGTCGACCAGTCGTTGATCAGGGCAGTGCCGTGAGCCGAGACTGCGAAGCCAACCACGATGAGCGAGGCCGAAAGACAACCCATGGCACGTCGTCGCATCAGTCCCCTCCTCTATGTTTTGAGCCTACATGGCCTCTGGTTGGCTGTCAATAGTCCGAAGTTCTGAGCTATCCCCTCATTCTTGGGGACTGGGTTTTCTGGGGAGCGTGGTGATCCCGGCCACCGGTTTGTGATCCAACCGGCCATCACGAATTGATTCCCCCAGGAAGCTCCGGCTAGGGTCGCGGGTGATCTACCGCGGAGCGGGGAGGATGCTGAGGATGGGCCAGGGACACATGAACCACAACATTCCCTGCCGCACCCTTGAACCGTACGGGCGCCCGAACAGTTCTTCAACCTGATACCCCGGTGCAAGTGCCGCTCGTCATTGTCCCATCTCGAAAATCCAATTTCCACGAAACAAACAGGAGGTCCCCATGGAAGCAACGGTATCCCGTCTCGGTTTCGTCCCATCCCCGCAATCTGTCCCTGTACCAACCAACCCCGAACTCACCATCATCGCCATCCTGGACAATGCCACCGCCAAGGACTGGTCCTACGAGGTCCTGGACCATGAGATGTTCGAGAAGGGCGTGCTGGTGGTCGTGAAGGTCCTGTTCAAGAACCGCACCGTCACCGCATTCGGCGGGGGTGCCCTGCCACCGGATGTGGGAAACCTGGCTGATGCCCTTCAGGAAGCCCTTCTGGACGCGCTCACGAATGCGGCACGGATGGCGGGCATCCCGGACTGGTGTTCGGGGTGGCCCATCCTGGCACCGCTGTTCGAAGAGCCCCTGTTTCGAGGCTTCGTGCATTCCCGGTTGCGTCGCTACTTTTCGATCAACGGGGCCGCGATTCTGAGCGGGCTGGTGTTCGGGGTGGCCCATTTCTCGCCCGGGAACATCATTCCCCTGGCCGCGATCGGCTTCACGCTGGCCCTGATCTATGAACGCACCGGGAATCTGCTGGCCCCCATGCTGGTCCATGGCGCATGGAACCTGGGCACGGCCATCGCGCTGCTCGTCATGTTCTCGGGCTGACCGCCTCGTTGCACCGGGCGTCCTTGACGCGGCCCGCCGAAACCGGAACAATCCCTTTCCTGGACGTGTGAGGAACGGCGAATGCGCATTCGAATCCTGTGATAACAGTCGTGATGGTGGTCGTCTTTGGCGGTGCCATCGCCGTGGTCGGCGCGGCCGAGAAGACTGTGACACCGGTTGCGGGCAAGGCCCAAGACCCCGTGGATTTGTCGCGCTACAAGGTCACGAAGGCGGTGTCTCCCTTCAGCCATGCCCGGCACATCGAGCGCAAGGTAGAGTGTGCGACGTGCCACCACAAGGCCAAGGACGGCCGTTCGGACGTGAAGTGCTCGGCGTGCCATCAGACCGAGACCGTGGACAAGGTGCTGTCGGCCAAGGATGCCTTTCACGACCAGTGCCGAGGCTGCCACCAGAAAAGCAACAAGGCCTCGCCCACGTCCAAGGCCCCGACCCGCTGCAACGAGTGCCACCGCTGATTTACGAGGGCAAGAGCCGGGGCAATACCAACTTCCGTCAAAGTGGGACTGCACGTGGACGTGGACGTCGTCGTGGACGTGGACGCACACCTCGCCCCCCCCTTGTGCCTCCCGCCGGTCATGCCCATGTTCTCATCTAGCTTGTTGAAGGAGTCACCCATCATGGAATGGAAGATCACGTTTCCTGGAAACATGAAAGTCGACGCAGACACCGG
>CAYRIB010000146.1:0-5203 GCA_964424165.1 uncultured Myxococcales bacterium
CGTCTCATGACCTACCTCCGGAGAAAGAGCTTGTTATCGCCGCACAGCGTACGGCGCGTCGTAATTAGAATATGCGCTCACCGAGGATTGTGCAACCTAGTCCCTGGCAAAGCGGGGTGTTCTTGTCGAAATGGCCTCTAGCCAGATCGAGGCCGCAGCCAGGTCCGGGGGGCGCACGCGCAGGGGACTTGCACAGGCGCGCGCCCCCATGCCGGGGTCTTGATGATTGGCGCGCGCCGAGCAGGAGCGCGCGGGCGGGGCTGGAAGCCCCGACCGCGACGCGTGCCCCGGAGCTGCGCCCCCCGGCCGGCTGCGGCCGGACGGCGGGGGAAGGGGACCGAAGCTGTGGCAAGTGGCGCGGTCTGGTGACCGCGCCCTACAGGCAGTCCCAGAATCGGGCGGTGGTTTCGTGGTAGACTGGGAACATGAGAGTCAGCGAAATCTTTTCGAGCATCCAAGGCGAAACCACCCGAGCCGGTTGCCTCGCAGCCTTCCTTCGCCTCGAGGGCTGCAATCTGCGTTGCTCGTGGTGCGACACCGCCTACGCGTTCTCTGGCGGCGTCGATATGGCGCCGGATGAGGTCCTTCACGCACTCCTCGACCTCGATACCCCGACGATCGTCGTCACCGGCGGCGAACCCCTTCTCCAGCCCGAAACCATCCCCTTGCTGACCGCCCTGGTCGCAGCCGGACGCCTCGTCATGCTCATGACCAATGGCACCATTCCCCTCGATCCCGTGCCCTCCGACGTGATCAGAATCATCGACGTCAAGACCCCTTGGAGTCACGAGACCATCCCCCTTCTGACGGATGGCGTGGTACCCCCGGATCCGCCGCACCTGCGACTCGCGAACCTCTATCTGTTGACCGCTCAGGACGAGGTCAAATGCGTGGTGCGTGAACGGCGCGAGTTCGACTGGTTCGTGGCGTTCTGCGAACGGCACCGGCTGTTCGACCGCGTGGGGGCCGTGATGGTGGCTCCGGCTTGGGGGTTGATCGAGCCTCCGCTGTTGATCGAGTGGATGAAGGCTTGTCGGCGGCCTTTGCGGTTGAATTTGCAGTGGCACAAGTACATCTTCGGGGAACGGCGGGGGGTGTAGGGCATGGACAACGGTATGCGGCGCGGTCTGGTGACCGCGCCCTACAGCTTCGCAGACCATTCTACAGCTTCGCAGACAATTCTGAGGCCACGTAGCGGGCCAGGATATCGATTTCCAGGTTGACGGTGGTTCCGGCGGTCAGGGCGGTGAACGTGGTGGCGTCCCAGGTGTGGGGGATCACGGTCACCAGGATGGCCCCTCCTTCGGTCCCGTTCACCGTCAGACTCACCCCGTCGATCGTCACCGAACCCTTGGACGGCAGATAACGCAACAATTCCGACGGCACCTCGACCGCAATTTCATGCGCCTCGCCCCGACGAACCAGACGCCGCACCCGCCCTTGTCCGTCCACGTGCCCGCTAACGAAATGCCCTCCCAGACGATCCCCGATTCGCAACGCCCTTTCCAGATTCACACGACGCCCCGGCCCCGCATTCGCCAGGGTCGTCTTATCAAGGGTCTCGGCTGACGCGAACACCGTGAAGGCCTCGGCCGTCGCACTCTCCACGGTCAGGCATGCGCCCGACACGCAGATGCTCTCGCCCTTCTCGGGCACCCCATCGAAATGCGCCTCGATCCGCAAGGTCGCTCCCCCGCGATCCCGTCGCACCTCGCGAATCACGCCAACTTGTTCGACCAGTCCCGTGAACATGCCTCAGCCCCCCCTCGGCACCATCTCGATCAGCACGTCGTCACCCACCCGCCGGACCCCCTCAACCGCGAAGTCCCGCGCATCGGCCAATGCCCGAAACCCGAGGTCCGCAACCATGGGCGTCGCCTCCGGGTCCCCCAGCAGCATTGGCGCCACGAACACGCACAGCCGATCCACCAGACCTTCGCGGATCAATGATGCCGCCAACCCTGCACCGCCCTCGACCAACACGCCCGACACCCCCCGGCCACCCAGGTACGCCAGCAGGTCCTTGACCGGCACGCGCTCGCCATCCGGCGCGGCCTGCCACACCTCGACCCCGGCCGCCACCAGCGCCGCGACCCTCTTCGCATCGGCATCTTCCCGGGTCGCCACCAGCACCGGGCCCCGGCCTACGGTCTGCACCAATTGACTCGACAGGCGCAGGCTCGCGTCCGAGTCCACGACCACCCGCAAGGGCGCACGCCGCATCGGTGCCAGGGTCGGCAACAGCAACGGGTCGTCGAGCCGCGCCGTGTTCGACCCGACCCACACGCAGTCCATGGCCGCGCGCCAGCGATGCACCAGACGACGCGATGCCGAACCCGAGATCCAGCGCGCGCCGCCATTGCGATCCGCGATTCGACCATCAAGCGTGACCGCCAGCTTCAGCGTGACATAGGGCATCCCGGTCGTGACCCATCGCACGAAGCGTGCGTTCGCCGCCCGACAGGCCGCCTCCTCGACGCCCACGCGCACATCCACCCCCTGCTCTTGCAGCCAGGCGATGCCGCGACCATCGACCATGGGGTTCGGGTCCTGCATCCCGATTACCACCCGCACGATCCCGGCACGAACAATGGCCCGCATGCACGGCGGCGTCCGCCCGTGGTGACAGCAGGGTTCCAGATTCACGTACAGCGTGGCCCCGGGCGCCATGAAATCAAGCTTGCGCAGGGCATCGACTTCCGCATGGTCCTGACCCACTGCCCGATGAAACCCGGTGGCCAGTATCGCCCCGTCTTTGACCACCACGGCACCCACGAGCGGATTCGGGCTGACCGCACCCTCGCCCCGGCGCGCCAGTCGCAACGCCATGCGCATCCAGGCAATGTCCGGGTCAGTCGGACGCATGGCACATCCTCCGGGTCAGACCTGCCGGGGCTTGCGCGACGTTCGGCCCGCAAAGGGCCTCGTCGACACGCGCTGGCCCCGTCGCAGCATGGCCTTGATCTCGCTTTCGAAGGCCGTCACGTCCGTGAACTGTCGGTACACACTGGCGAATCGCACGTAGGCCACGGGGTCGCGTTCCTGCAGGAACTTCATCACCTGCTCGCCAATCCAGCGGCTTTCGACCTCGCGCATCATCAGGTCCTGAATCCTGCCGAGCAGACCGTCGACGAACTCCTCGAGGTCCTTCATGGGAATCGCCCGCTTCTCGCAGGCGCGCACCAGCCCTTCAAGCACCTTGTCACGGCGGAATTCCTCGCGCCGGCCATCCTTCTTGATCACCAGGGGCGTGAATTCTTCGATGCGTTCGTAGGTGGTGAAGCGACGGCTGCACGCCTCGCACAATCGGCGGCGCCGGATCGAGGCCCCGTTGGCCGCATCGCGCGAGTCGAGCACCCGGCTGTCGGGATTGGCGCAGAAGGGGCATTTCATGGCGCACCCCCTACGGCTTTGACCCGGACCCGTTCGCCTCGATCTGGGCCACCTGGTCCAGGCGGCGACGGTGACGTGCCTCGAACGATGCGCCCAGGAACGCCCGGACCAGGTCGAGCGCCAGTTCGGGCGTCGTGATCCGCGCGCCGATGGCAATCACGTTGGCATCGTTGTGTTCGCGGGCCAGACGCGCCGTGGTCGGATCGTGAATCAGCGCGGCCCGCACCCCGTCAACCTTGTTGGCCGCAATGGCCATCCCGATCCCGGTGCCGCACACCAGGATCCCCAGGTCGTTCTGGCCGGACACCACGGATCGCGCCACGGGTTCGGCATAGCGGGGATAGTCCACGGAGATGGCGGGGTCGTTCGTCCCGTAATCGGTGACCTGATGGCCCGCCTCGGACAGGAACGATGCCAGCACGTTTTTCAGCTCGCATCCGGCATGGTCCGCGCCAAGGCCGATCCGCATGGGGCTCACGCTCCGGTGGGCTCGGGGGCGATCGCAATCCGGTCGCGGTAGAAGCCGCACTTCGGACACGCCCGATGGGGCATGCGCGGCTCGCCACAACGCGAGCAGGTGCCGGCCGGCTTCACGGTCAGGATGTCGTGATGCGCCCGACGGGAATCGCGCTTCGAACGGGACTTTTTCTTTTTCGGAACGGGCATTTCAACACCTCGTCACAACTTGAGTTCACGCAATCTGGCCCACCGCGGGTCGACCACATCGGCCTGACACTCGCAGGGGCCTTCGTTCAGGTTCTTCCCACAACGCTGGCAGATTCCCTTGCACGCATCCGAGCACAAGGGAAACGGCGGCAGCGACAGCACCAACTCCTCGGCAGCCAGGGCCTCGATGTCAACATGATCCCCGTCGAAGTCGCTCATCTCGAGTTCTTCGAGCGAAGCGGCAGGGTCGAAGTCGTCGGGTAGGTCAATGTCCCCTTCCCCATGCTCGGCGAACACGTGCACGAACGGATGCTCCACGCGGTGATCCGCCTCTTCGGCGCAGCGACTGCACACGAAGCGCAAACCGCCGGTGATCCGCCCCGTGACCAGCACGTTCTTGCCGGTCCGCACCAGCTTGAACGTCGCGGTGAGCGGCCCCTTGCCAGGAAAGAACTGCGGTCCGAGCAGCGGCTGGAACCAGGCCTCGACAAGCGTTTCGACGACATCGAGCCCACCTTCCGGAATGTCGGCCACGTCGATTCGAAGCACTTCCAGCCTCCGTTTCTCCCGGGCCAGGAGCGGCTCAGGAGCGCTGTAAGATACTCCCTCACAAGGGCAAAAGTCAACCATGATGTGGCCGACTTGCCCTACAAGGGGCGCGGCCCCAACAACCTCGGATCCAGGTGCATTGCCTCGAGCAGGCCTTTGGCCGACGCATCCTGCGGCAGGCGCTGGCGTTCTTCGTACAGGGCCTCCTGCGCCGCGTCCAAACTCGGTTGCAGCCCGAGCCGGCCGGCCAATCCGCGCAGCGACGCCGCACTGCGCATACGCGCCGGGGTCGGGTCCGCGAGCACCTTCTGGATGGCCTCTTGGATCATGGTGCTGAACATGTTGCTGGCTCGGGAACGATCCACCTCGTAACCATGGCGATCGATCTCATCGGCCAGGGCCAGCGCGTCGGCAAAGGCATCCGAGCCTCGCAGGCGCTGTGCCCGCTGGATCTCGGCCTCGAGCCGACGCGACAAGGTGAACTGCGTGGCCACCCGCAGGACCTCGGGCAGGTCGAACCCCGCCTGATGCAGGGCCTCGGCCAGCCAGCGATGGTCCTCGTAGATGCGTTCGTATTCCCTGGCCACGTGCTGCA
>CAYRIB010000147.1:0-5071 GCA_964424165.1 uncultured Myxococcales bacterium
GATCCACGACGCTCAGGACCTTGAAGCGCGCCATGCGCTTGACGTAGATTTCGGGCGATTCGTCCGTGTGGGGCGTTTCGTCGATGGCGACCGACATGGGCTTGACCACGAAACCAACGCGTTCCAACAGTTCGCGGCGGCGGGGCGACGTGGACGCAAGCACCAGTTGACTTGGCATGGCGACTCCTTCACGCAAGAAGCGCAAGTATTGTAACCGACCTGCGCCGTGCGGTCATCTGACCGCGCCACGTTCACCATTCGATGACGGGTCCCGGACGGTACCTCGGGGCCGCGAGGATCGTTGTGCCATGGCGTTTGGCCCAGGGCAACGGCCCACCCACTTCGGCCAGGGCCAGGGCCGGGGTGTTGTGCTCCTCGCTCAGGTGTACGAGCACCACCGCGGCGGGCGGGTGCGAGGAGGCGTTGACCACGGCATCCAGGAACGTTCCGGCCTGCAGGTTCGACAGATGTCCCCGATCACCCGCGACCCGCGCCTTGCTGTCAGGATGGCGACGGCTTCGGCGCAACATTTCGACATTGTAGTTGGCCTCGATCAGCACCACGTCCGCATCGAGAAAGGGTGCGATCAGAGCCTCGGGCGCACACCCGAGGTCCGTGGCCACAGTGAGTCGGCGACGCCGGCCCGCGCTTTGCACCTCGATGCGAAATCCCACGGTCGGCACGTCGTGCGATACCTCGAAGGGCGTGACCTCCAGGTCGTTGACCAGATAGGTCGTGCCGGTCCTCAATGCCACGCATCGATCGGCAGGCAGGGGTCGCTTGCGCCCCGCACGAAACAGGCGCTCGGCCGCGGCACGGGTTGCGTCGCCCATGAGCAGGGGCACCTCCTGATCGACCATGAGCTTGAGGCCCGGGTAGTCGAGATGGTCCGTGTGTGCGTGACTGACGAGCACGGCGTCGAGCGCCCCGGGATGGATGCCCTGCGTCGCCAGGGCCGCCACGATCCCCCGCTGGGAGTGGATGCCGAGGTCCAGCAGGACGTTCGCGCCCGGTGACCGAATCAGGGCCAGATTGCCCGATGAGCCGCTGACCAGGGTCACGACGCCAAGGGCCGGGGCCGTCATGACGCCTCCTGTTCGATTCGCCACAGGGGAATTGCGTCGTCGACCCGGTACGGGCCCACGGCCGTGCGTCGCAAGGCCACCAGATGGGCCTCGCAACCGAGCATCCGACCCAGGTCCTCGGCGAGGGTGCGCATGTAGGTCCCCTTGCTGCATTCCACGTCGATGACCGCGTCCAAGGCCAGTTGTTCGACGAGTGTGATGCGGTGGATGACCACGGGTCGGGGCGCCTTGTCTACGGTCTGTCCACGTCGCGCATACCAGTACATGGGCTTGCCGCGTACTTTCAGGGCCGAATAGGCCGGAGGCGCCTGCTCGCTGGCCCCTTCGAATGCGCGAAGCGTCGCGGTCAGATGATCGTGGGTGGGCAGCGGTCCAGGACCGATGGCCACCACCTTGCCCGTCAGATCGCCGGTGTCGGTCCGGGATCCGAAGCGCACCGTCAGGCGGTAAGCCTTGTCGCCGGCCAGAAGGGTGTCAGCCTGCCGGGTGAAGTCCCGCCCGATCAGGATGGGAAGGAGGCCGCTGGCAAAGGGGTCCAAGGTCCCCCCGTGGCCTACCTTCGACGCATGCAGCAGGCGCTTGATGACCCCCACCACTCGGGCCGAACTGGGCCCCACAGGCTTGTCGATCAGCAGCAGGCCCCCGGCGTGCAGGGAATCGAGCCCAAGGGCTTCCATGGCCACTCCGAAAGGCGTCAGGATTCGTCCTTCAAGCCACGAAGGATCTCGTCGACCCGTGCCGCCTTGTCCGGGATTTCGTCGTAGAAGAACTCCAGTTGCGGAACCCGCAACAGCTTCACCTGACGGGCAATCTCGGAGCGCAAGAAGCCCTTGACCGCCTCGAGACCCGCCATGGCGTGCCGCCGACCCGCCTCGTCGTTCGTCAGGGAACGCACGTAGGCCCGGGCGATCGACATGTCCGGCGTCATCTTCACGTGCGTCACCACCACTCCCTGCACGCGGGCATCCCGGACGTGCAGCAGGATGGATTCGGACAGGGCTTGGAGCACCAGGCTCGCGACCCGATCGGAACGCTTGTAGCTTCGCATGGCATCTGCCTCAACAATGGATGAATTCGAGTTCCCGGTGACCGAGAACGGCCAGGGAAGGTGGCCGATCAGGTTGCGGCATCGAGGGTCGGCCGCACCATCTCGATCTCGTAGAATTCGACCTCGTCGCCGACCTCGAGCGCGTCATACCCTTCGACCGAAAGGCCGCATTCGAAGCCCTGCTTCACCTCACGGACGTCGTCCTTGAAGTGTTTGAGAGAGGCGAGCTTGCCCGTGAAGACCTTCTCGCCGCTGCGCATCACACGGGCCTCCGCCGAACGGATCACGTGTCCGGACGTGACCATCACCCCAGCGATCTTGCCGTACTTGGACAGATTGAACACCTGACGAACCACGGCCTTCCCGGCAAGCTTCGCAATCGACTTGGGCGTGAGCAGGCCTTCCATGGCCTTCTTCAACTCGTCGATCACGTCGTAGATGATCGAGTAGCGCTTGATGTCCACCTTTTCCTGGTCGGCCAAGCTCTGGGCCTTGGGGTCCACGGGCACGTTGAACCCGATGATGACCGCATTGGCCGCCATGGCCAGATTGACGTCACCCTCGGTCACGGCGCCGACCGCATTGTGAATGATCCGGACGTTGATTTCCGGATGTTTGAGCTTGGCAATGGCCTCGGTCAGGGCCCCGAGGGACCCCTGCACGTCGGTGCGCAGGATGATCTTGAGGTCCTTGGTCGTCCCGGACTGCACCATGGCGTGGAAGTCTTCGAGCGACACCCGTACGCCCGAAGAAGCCCCGCGGGACTTCTTCTGCTGTTCGAGTTGCCAGCTCGCCAATTCCCGTGCCTGCCGTTCGTCGGGCATGACCAGGAACAGGTCGCCGGCGTTCGGGACCATGTCGAGGCCCACGACGCGGACCGGTTCTGACGGGTGGGCTTCGGTCATGGGCTTGCCCTGGTCGTCGAGCATCTTGCGAATGCGTCCGTGGGCCAGCCCGGTCACCACCATGTCACCGATCTTCAACGTACCGGACTGCACCAGCATGGTTGCGATGGGACCCACCTGACGATCCAGTCGGGATTCGAGTACCACGCCACGCCCGGGCTTGTCCGGGTTGGCCTTCAGGTCCAGAACTTGCGCCTGCAGGAGCAGCATCTCGAGCAGGCTGTCCACGCCCTTTCCCTGCTTGGCGGAGATGTCCACGAAAATGTTCGGGCCGCCCCATTCTTCGGGGATCAGACCCTGATCGGACAGTTCGCGCCGGGTTCGGTCGGGCTGGGCCTCGGGCTTGTCCACCTTGTTGACCGCCACCACGATCGGTACGTTGGCTTCCTTGGCGTGCGCGATGGCTTCGAGGGTCTGGGCCTTGACTCCGTCGTCCGCGGCCACGACCAGGATGACGAGGTCCGTGACCTTGGCGCCGCGTGCGCGCATGGCCGTGAAGGCCTCGTGACCGGGAGTGTCCAGGAACACGATGTCTCCGCCGGGCAACCGCACCTTGTAGGCACCGATGTGCTGCGTGATGCCGCCCGCCTCGGCGTCGACCACGTGGGTCTTGCGGATGTAGTCGAGCAAGGTCGTCTTGCCATGGTCGACATGGCCCATGATGGTGACCACGGGCGGACGCTGCTTGAGTTCGAGTTCCCCGTCAGGCAGTTCCTTGAGCAGGGATGCCGGATCAAAGCCCACCTTCTCGACCGTGTAGCCGAATTCCGAAGCCAGAATGGCCGCGGTGTCGTAATCGATCATCTGGGTCACCGAAGCCATCACGCCGAGGCTCATCAGCTTGCGGACGATGTCCGTGGCCTTGACCCCGAGGTGATGCGCCAGTTCGCCGACCTGGATGACGTCGCCTTCCATTCGAATCACGCGCTTCTGCTCCCTGGGGGTGGTCAAAACGGTCCGCTGCGGACGCCGCTGCATGCGCTGGTTCTGCTTGCGGCGTCGGGACGGGGGCCGCTGCTCCACGTGGTCCGCTTCGTCGGATTCCGACGGACTGAGCTTGAATTCCCGAAGCGTGATGACGTCGCGCCGGCGATCGTACACCAGGCGCTTCTGCTTGCCCTTCTTGTCCGGCTCGGCCAGGGTCTTGATCGCCTCCGGGGGGATCGGACCGCGCTCCGCAGGCTTGACCTCCGCGGGCTTGGCGGTGGGGGCGACCACGGCCGGGGATGCTGCCGGGGCCGGGGCCTCGGGCAAGGCCGGAGGTGTGGCCTCGGGCAGTTCGGCGGCGGCGATCGGTTCGGGCTGTTCGGCCGCGGGCGCCTCGACCGGTGCTTCGACCGGGACGGCTGCGGGCTCGGTGGCGGGCTCGACCGGCGGTGGGGCCTCGACCACTTCGGGAACCTTCGCTTCGTCGGTGACCGGCATCACCGCCGGCACCGGGGTGGGAGGGGCTGCCTCGACCGGGGTTGCCACTGCGCTTCCCGCGCGACGGCGGACCACGCGGCCGCCTTCCATCTTCTTGACCTGCGGTTCGCCCGCCTTGGGGGTTTCGAACAGCTTGCGGGCTTTGTCTTCCTCGTCGGCCTTGAGGACCGCGAGGTGGTCCTTGACCTGGATGCCCACCTCTCGAAGCCGGATCAGGATCGCCTTGGTCTCGACCCCCAGTTCCTTGGCCAGTTCATAGATCCGCTTGTTGCCGGTCGCCGCCATCAGTCACCCCTCACCGTATCGTCCACAGCAGTTGTTCGACTTCGCTCGATCGCGAGGCCGAAACACTGACCGTGGACCGCAATGCGCGGGAAAACAGCCTTCGCTGTACCGCGCGGGTCCAGCACGCGATTTCGCGGCACACATAGGCGCCCCGACCCGGGGCTCGCTGCCGCGCATCGGTCGACAAGTCCCCATCGGGGCCTCGCACCAGCCTCAGCAGGGATGCCTTGGGCCGGACATTGCCGCATGCCACGCATCGGCGCAGCGGCACGTGCCGTGTCTCACGCCGGGTCGCCGTCAATCTTCGTCTCCTTCAGGACGTT
>CAYRIB010000148.1:0-4959 GCA_964424165.1 uncultured Myxococcales bacterium
TGGTGGCGACCAACTCGGTGCCGCGCGTGAAGATCAGCGCGAGCCGGACGCTCGGTGTGGCGCCGCTGTCGATCGACTTTGCCGCAGACGCGGTGGGCGGTGACCCGGAACTGACGTACGAGTGGACGTTCTGCGACGGCGGGGCCGCGAACACGAAGGCCGTGACGCACGAGTTCACCACGGCTGGCGAGTGCGCGGTGCTGGTGCGTGTGACCGATGCCAACGGGGATGTGGCCACGGACGCCATCACCGTGCACCTTGCGACCGAGGACCTGCCCGCAGTGGAAGTCACGGCGGACCGGTATCACGGGATCGCGCCGATGACCGTGAACCTTCTGGCCTCAGTGGCGGGCGGGAATGCCCCGGTCGCCTATCAGTGGTACCTGGACAACACCGCGATCGATGGGGCTGCGGCGCCCGCGCTGCGGCAGGAACTGGCCGCGGGGACGCATGTGTTCAAGTGCGAGGTGACTGACGAGGATGGGGACAAGGCGTCGTCCGAGGCCACGATCGAGGTCGAAGAGGACACCACGGCCGAGGTGGTGCTAACGGTCGAAGGGATCGACGAGGCTGGCCTTTGCGCGGGAATCACACCGTTGATGGTGCACTTTACGTGCGCGTCGACGATGGGCAATCCGCCTCACACGTACGTGATCCACTTCGGGACCGGGGACAACGTGGCGCACTTCGATGCCTACTACCAGTACGTGAGCGCGGGCGAATACACGGCGCGGTGTGAAGTGACCGATGCCAACGGCAACATCGGTGTGGCCACGAAGAGCATCGTGGTGGCCCAGGGCGGGATCGTGCCTGCGGACCAGGTGAGTCGGGTGTCGAACATCCTGGTGAACATGGGTCAGAAGGGCCTGACCGCAAGCTGGTACTTCCTGGTGAACCAGATGCGCGACAACTGGGAGAAGCTGGCCCGTCAGTCGGACACGATGTCGTTCATGCGCAGCTTCGTTGACCGGATGTATGGTTGCGTGAACGGCGGCAGCGCAAACGGGGGGGCGTTCGAGCAGCGGGACAAGATCTCGCCCTATTCGATGCTCGTGATGGCCACTCCGAACGTGTTTGCGGAATGGGTGCAGATGCTGCTCAAGCCCGTCTTTGCCGGAAACCTGTTCGATCAGGGCAAGGACGAGGCCGTCTACCGCATGGGTCTGGCTTCGGATGCCGAGATCTGCGAGGTCATCTGTGGGTCGCGCGATCTGATGAACCTGCTGACGAACCAGGATGACAACCACAAGCAGGAACTCGAAGTGCCCCGCCCCGAGGGCTGCCTGAAGGACTGCCAGTTCGGCGAGCAGTACTTCGAGGTCCGCGATCACCTCAAACGGTTCAATCGTCTGGCTGACGTGGTCGGTGTGTGGGTGACCCTGCGTACGAACTGCGACGACGGCATCACCGTGATCCTCGGCGTGGGTCCGGACCGTGTGCCCCTGGTCACCATGGACCTGTTCCCGGACCGCATTCACGGCGTGATCAAGGTCACTGATCTGGCCATCGTGCTGGACCACGTGACCTCGCTCGCGGACGTGATGGTGTCGATCCTTCGTTGGGAGGACAGGATAAGCCGGATGTTGATGTTCCGCGTCATCGAAACCCCGGCAGGCCAGTGGTCGTTCGACCTCGTGGTGGACCCGGTCACTGGGCTGCATACGCTGAAGGTGGCCGTGGATGAGGCGATTGACCTGTCCCTGGCCTCGTCCGAAATGGCCACGATGTATCAGCGGTACCCGTGGAATCTGCATTTCGCTGCCCCGGTCGGGACGCTGCTCGACGCCCGTCTGGATTCGAACACAAACGTACTGAACGTGATCTACGACATAAAAGCCAACTTGGACGCAACGCGCGGGGCCATCTCAAACTTCTTGGAGTTGGGCTTGAACGCGCTAA
Source organism: uncultured Myxococcales bacterium (assembly GCA_964424165.1). Taxonomy (GTDB): domain Bacteria; phylum Myxococcota_A; class UBA9042; order DTJE01; family DTJE01; genus CAYRIB01. The sequence goes on from CAYRIB010000148.1 coordinate 1,900, forward strand.
TTTCGTTGGCCTGGTTACAGAGACAGGGACCTGTATTTCAATTTTTGTGGGAAGAAGCCTTTTACGCCCTCCTGAGGCCATATCGCATGATCGATTATTTGCTGCCAGAGGATGCGAAGGTCTTGATTCACGTGGCTGGCATCGCCGGTTCGTTCAAGCTCGACGGTGATGGCATGATCACCAACACCGCGATAGGCCCGGTTGGGGCCGAGAACACGTTCACGGTAGTGGCCAAGGATAAGGACGGCAACGTGGTGACCGAGAAGATCGCCGGTCTGGCCGTGACGAACCCGGCCGAAGCCGGGGTGAATCCCGACGCCAGCCTCAAGCTGAATGATGACTGGTGGTTTGCGTCCCTGGTGTTCGCCAAGGGTATGGGACTGACCGCGTTCGAAAATGCATGCGCCGTGTACGACACTTTCGGCAGAGGAAACGGCTTCGCCCGAGTCTTCTGCGACCAGCTCTACACGATCAATGCGGTGCCCGAGGAAGGCAAGAACGAAGTGGAGTTCCGGCCGGCGTGGCGGTGTGAAAACTACCTTAGCGATATCGCCAATCCTGGTCGCGCATCCCGAAATGCCCTGTCTGGTATCGAGGTCGTGTCCGGCACCCTGACGATCGACACGGATCTGGCCAATTACGATCGTCAGATCGTGGTCCCGACCACGGTTGACGAGGTGGTACAGCGCTGCTTGCTCGTCAAGTCCATCTGCCCCACGGACCCGGCCTCGTGGCTCGACGTCCTGACCGTGGGCGAGTGTCCGCACAATGTGATCACCGCCCATGAAGACCCGATCGAAGAGGACAAGTCGCTTGGCACCGTGACCCCGGACAAGCAGCTTGCAAACTGCCATGAGGTGCGCTACGTCACGCTGACGCCGGCCGCGGGTAACATGGTCGATACCATCGAGACCGCCTACGACGGCAGCACGGACTACAGCCGCATCGAAGAGTCGGCCATTGCGCAACTGCCGATGTGCGGCGGCGATGCCGACTGGGGTGAGTTGAGCGGACGCTATCCTTTCGTCGAAGGCTGCCGCGGGGCTACCTCGGACGCATGCCAGGTGATCACTCTTCGGATTCTGGTCGACGGGGACATCGACGTCCGCGTACGGTTCGTACCGCTGCCGACCCTGACCACGAGCGTGGGCCTCATGCCCATCGTGGTGCGGGCGGACCCGGTGCTTGGGGCCGTGATCCCGGCCGGGGAAACCACGCCGGAATGTGGCGTCGAAACGATCACGTTCTCGCCGCTCGCCCCGGTTGCAGCGGGTGATCCGACGAACGCATTGCAAGCGATCGAGTTCAACGGCGAGCGGGTGGACCTGACGCAGTCTAGCAGCATCCCGCTGCTCGGCATGAACGGCATCGATCTGACGTACGACTGCAACACGGTGAGTCTGACCCTGCCGTGGCGGTGGATGTTCTACGGTCCGAAGCGTGCCGAGGACGTCGAGACCCGAAACTTCACGTTCGAGGGCCTGTTTGCGACGGCGGAAGAACTGGCTGTCCTGGGCACGAATCAGGCGTGCGCATGCCGGACCGCGGAACACCCGGCATTCACGTTCCCCGGCGAGGCGGACACGTCGCGGACGGGCATCCCTGACCTGGCCTTGTGCGGCGGCACGTTCGTAGCCGAAGATATGGATGATGCCTGTGCCTATGGGTGGCACGTCTGCCTGGCCGACGAATACCTCGCGGTGCACGGCGAGTTTTCGATGATGCCGAACCAACACACCAGCTGGGGCTTCTATCAACCGGACCGTGGCAACTACGGCCTGTGGGTGCCGCGCGCGCCCACGACCTACGCGGCAAGCACCTACGACGAATTCCAGACCGCAACCATGGACGTGTGGGACGAACGAACCCCGGTCTCGCTGGTTTACGGAGCCATGGGCAAGGTCGTCCGCGGGATCGAGGATGTGCCGGATTCGGATGCCACGGAAGAAATCGTGCTGTGGGGTGACGGCGACACCCGCTACCAGGACAAGAGCTTCACCGACGAGGTGGAGTTCACGGCCGGGGACCCACGCGCGGTGTACTGCTGCCGCAACGTGCCCGAGGAATAGGACCCCCGTTTCACCCCATCATCAGAAATAGCGGGCGAGCATCAGCGTAAGGGCAGAAGACTGCGGCGAAACGTCGCGGTTGAACACGAATACGCGGTACTCGAACCGGACACCGACCCCGAAATCGCGGACGCGGCGGTATTCCATGCCCACTCCCACCACAACCCCAAGATTCGGGTCAAGGGCACTCACCGAGGCGGGCCCGAAGTATCCCAGGCCCCCGTAGATCTCGGGCACCCAGGTCGTGGCATCCACGACGTACGCGGCACCCGCCACCACGGATACCTGATCCAGGCGGTCGCCCGGACCGAAATATGCCTGATATCCCGCGCTGGAAAACAGGTTCCAGTCGTCTTTGAGCCCGTAACGATAGCCCCCCGCAATCCCGAAGCCGCCTTTCGCGGAATCGCCCGCCTGCAGCAGGTTCTCGTAGGACAGCCCCAGGGTCACCGCATTTTCGCCCTGTCCGGCCGCGGCGGTAAACGGGGGCAGAACAAGGCCCAAAAACAAGATCCATGCCCATGTTGGTGTGTGTCTCATGCGCCAAATAATGCTTGATTTCAGGGGCGCTTGCCAACATAATTTCGCGTGATGGACGGCGACTTGCAATCAATCCGACTGTTTTCTTCGTTTCGCACCCGGGCATTGCCTGGTCCGGGAAGTTCATTCCGACTCTGACCGGTCTTTCGAGACTTTTCACGACAACGCGCCCATGAGATTGGGGCGCAAGGACAAGAACCCATGAAGATAGCGGTCGTTCATGAACTGGGCGAGGGCGGAAGCAACGATCGGGTGCCGGTGGAAGTGCCGGATACCGTGCAACCCGAGGTATTTCATCTGGTGTCGCAGGCCCTGGCCTCCAAGGGACACACGACCACCGTCATTGCGGCCGATGATGGAATCGAAAGCGTGATGCTGCAGTTGCGCGCATTCTCACCCGACGTGGTGTTCAACCTGGTCGAAGGGGCCCGTGGACGCGTGCGCGAGGCCC
>CAYRIB010000149.1:0-4914 GCA_964424165.1 uncultured Myxococcales bacterium
TGACACGGCCGCGACGGCGCGCATCGATCGACTGGCGCCAGACCTTCCATGCCACGATATCCGCAGCCCCGAGTCCAAGCCGACGTGCGACCGCACGTTCGATGTCCGTGTCGGTCGTGTCTACGGGCAGGCGCAGTTCGTGGACGCGGATCAAGCCTGTTCCTCCCCTGCCGCGCGCCGCGCCCACCGAAGGCGTGCCGGTGCCGCGCGCGGGTTCGACCGGATTTCCGCAGACGACGGGCGCAAAACCTCTTCGGCCACGGCGTCGTAGACCCCGCCCCGCAACCCGTCGCGAAACGATCCCTTCACCAGGCGGTCCTCGCCGCTGTGGAACGACAAAATGCCGATCCGCCCGCCGGGCTTCAGGCAATCTGGAACCACCGCAAGCAGTCGGGACAGCGATCCGAGTTCATCGTTGACCAGGATCCGCAGGGCCTGGAACGTCTTGGCCGCCGGATGCGGCGCGTTTGGGGCGGCCATGAGGGCCTCCCGCCAGCCTCGCCACGACAGGCCCTTGGCCGCAAGCACCACATGGGCGAGTTGCGCGGTGGTGAGGATGGGCCGGCGGGTCCGCGCGGCCACAATGGCTTCGGCCACGGCCGATGCGTCCTCCTCGTCGGCCAGGTCGCGCAGGGCCAGCGCCAGGTCCGTAACAGACCGCGTGGCCACGAGATCCGCGGCCGTCTGCCGGGCCCGATGGTCCATGCGCATGTCCAGGGGTCCATCGGACTTGTAGCTGAAGCCCCGCACCGGGTCATCCACCTGCATCGAGGACACCCCGAGGTCCGCGAAGATCACGTCCGCGGCCTCGATACCCTCGCCCCACAGAACGCCTCGGAGGGCCTCGAAGTTGGCGTGGCAGATACGCAGGGTGGTCGCGTATTCGGCCTGCAGACGCACCCGCGTTCGGTCGAGTTCCACCCCATCGGCGTCGAGACCGAGCAGCAGCCCACGGGGCCCGATACGCGTCAGAAACGCCACGGCATGGCCCCCGTGTCCCAGGGTGCAATCCACCACCACGTCCCCGGGGTGAGGGTCGAGGCACTGCACGATTTCGGGCACCATGATCGGCACGTGCGTGCCCGCGGGGGTCTTGCCCTGCTCGCGAACATGGGCCGCAACGTCCGGAAAGACTTCGGGGGCGAGTTCTTTGTAGCGTTCGTCGAACCGGCGCGGGTGATCCCCCCGATAGCGCTTGCGGCGAGCGGGGCGTTGCGGCGACGTTGCGGCCCTTGCCTTATCCGGGGTGTCATCCACCGTGTGCGTTCCTTTCATGTCCGGTCACGAAATCGGGCCGGGATGTGGGGCCTAGTCTATCAGCAATGCGGCCGGCATGGGGGGGCGAGGGTCTAGAGCCCGAGCACCGCGGGATCCACCTCCACGCAGCGGTTGAGAATCATTTCTGCAGAAGCCTGCATCTCGGCCAGGGTCCATCCCGCGTCCTCGCAGAAGGTGATGTCCGCCACGAAGACGTGATCAGGCGCGGCGATCAGGGAGACGCGCAGTGCACCGGGACCGGAGTGCGCATCGTGCGAATCGGGCCCCGAAGAACCAAAATTGCAGTAGTTGGCCAAGGCTACCGGCTCCACGACCACGGTCGAGAAGTCTCGCAACTGCGCACACGTGTAGCCAACCATGCCGATCCGGTCGATCGACGGCTCGAAATGGAAGACGCGGAAGGCGGCCCCCCCTTCTGGGCCACTTGGAACCCTCGGCACGATCACGTCCTCGTCGAGGTCCCTGACCCAAGCCGACCGCAGATAGGAAAGGCCCGGGAACACCACGGAGCCGTTGCCGTTGACCACGATATAATCCGCGCCGTCGCCCCCTTCCAGCCAGTCGATTCCACTTTGCCCGAGGTCGTTGCCGATCAGGATGTCGTTTCCCGGCCCTCCATTGAGCTTGTCAGAGCCGTCCCCGCCTTGCAACCGGTCGTCCCCACTCGATCCATACAGGATGTCCAAACCCGCATTGCCGAGCAGGAGGTCCCGGTCCAGACCGCCATAAAGGAAGTCGTCCCCAGGACCACCATGGATGGTGTCGTTTCCATCGTAGCCATACACCGTGTCGTTCCCTTCGAGCCAGTCTGCGGACATCGCCTGGCCTGGGCAGTCATGGATCAACTGGTGGCCTGTGTTGGGAAGCGGGGGGACATATTCCGGGGGGCACGCACAGGCGTATCCCGATGCGGACTCCAGACATACGGCACCGCCCACGCATGCCGGCACACACGGCGGCACGGGAAGGCAACCCGAGAACAGAGTCAGGTTGATCTGGCCTCCACCGGAAAGCGATTTCGCAAACAACTGCCCATCGATCAGCCCATGCGGGAACGAGACCTGAGCACGTGGCGCCAGAATGGACCCGGGCAACTCAACCGCCTCGATCGTGATGGAACTGGCCGTGGGCAGGTTGAACAGCACGCCACTGGAGGTCACCCCGTTCAAGAATACGTGCATGTTCGCCAGGGTCACCGACGAACCCGAGACGTTGATCAGCACCGAAGACCCCAGGGGCACTGTGATGGTCACCTGGTATGCACCGGACAGATCCGCTGCCGCCACCGTGAACACGTTGAGCACAACGTCCGTCCCGGACAGCAGAAGTTCGTGGCGCGTTCCGTCCGAATTCGCCGTCTGCACGGTCGTATCGAGGTTCATGCCCGGTGCCGGCAACGCCCCGAGTGCAGCGGAGATCTGGGTCAACGCCATCGAAGCAACCGTAAAGTCCAAGGGAACTCCCTGATTGGCAGCCAACGTGGTCACCGTGGGGGACATTCCCGGCCATGCACCGAAGGCGATGGCGCCGTTGGGCACCGAGCCGCTCATGAAGTCGAGGATCCCGCCCACCACCAGGTCGTTGCGCAGCGGATCGGGCGGGGTCATCATCAGGCCCAAGGTCACGGCGGTGAACTTGGCATTGCCACCCACGGCCACCTGCCCCTCGATGTCCGTGCCCCACATTTCAAGAGCGGCGAGCGTCAGGACATTGAAGTCGCCCCATTCGCCAAAGGGGTCCAAGACGCAAGCAGCACCCTCGCCCGCAGCAACGACCTCCTGCCACGAGATCGCGCTACCCCCGGACCCGGTCGGGGTTGCGGTCCCGTTTGGATGGGAACCCGACGGGGCGTCGTTACCCATCACACAGCCTACAAGCGGAAGCGACACAGCGATACAAACCGCCAGCCAACAGCGAGCGCGCATGGTCCACCTCCCGGCACGAGTTACCATAGCCGAAAACTTCGTCCTTTTATGATGATAGCTGCTTTCTTCTGACGATGTCAACGACATAGGCACTCGTGCTGAAATGACCCCGGAAGGGTCAACTGGTTACAGCGTCAACGCTTGATCGCAAGCCACCTGAGCATCGTCCTGGGAAACGCCGCAAAGATGGATATGGAATCGATCACTGCTGTCCTTGAAAGTCACGCGACACGCCGGCCCACCACATTGGGTGATGCTAGAAGTAGAACACGTGCCACCGTAGATGCGCCAGGAACCCGTGCGGCCCTTCTGGGCAATGTGGTCACCATCAGCCAACGAGAAGTCCTTGACGTAGAACGTAAGGCTGCTGCTGGCACCCGACAGATACCATGGGGCGAAGATATCGCCTCCCCCATTGCCCTCGAGAATCGCCGAGCCTTCCGCAAACAAGGAATCTGCGCCGTCGCCCCCGTACATCTTGTCATTTCCACCCGTACTCGAATTGGTGCCGATGTTCCCAATCAGGGTGTCATCTCCCGCTTCCCCATACAGCATGTCATCACTTGACCCACCGGCAACCGTGTCATTCCCGGGGCCCCCGCGAACCTCGTCATTGCCGGCACCACCAAGCAGCGAGTCATTGTCTGTCCCACCGTCGATATAGTCGTTCGCGCCACCGCCATCAATCGAGTCATTCCCATCATAGCCGTAAATAGTGTCGGCTCCAGACCCCCAGCCAACCACCGTGTCGCCATCGGACTCGACGGTGATCACTTGCATCGCATGGCCGACGCAGTCGTGCACCTCCTCCGCCGACGAAGAGGAATACGGCAGAACACACTCGCAGGTGAACCCACCGACCGTGTTGTGGCAGACCGCATCCGTCTGCAGCGGGTTTTCTTCACCCTGGCTGCACCATCCAGCGGTCGCACACTCGTCGATGTCGTCACAGGCATGCCCGTCCGCGTTGAGCACATAACCGCCATTGCAACTGCACGTGTAGCTACCAATGGTGTTCTGACAGTTCTGGGCACATCCGTCCGTGTCGTTCGCACACTCGTCGATATCCACGCACACGGTCGCGGCATTCAACTCATACCCGTCCGCACAAATGCACGTGTTCGTGGCCGTATCAAACACCTCGGTGACCGCATCGCAACATACGAAACTACCCACCGTGTTGTTGCAGGTCTCCCCTTCCTGACACGTGTCCGACCCGACCGTGCACTCGTCGATGTCCACGCACGTGCCCGGCGCAGCCGCCTGGAAGCCCTGGGCACACACGCAAGCCTCCGACACGGTGTCGAACACCTCGGAAACCGTGTCGCAGCAGACAAACGAACCATCGATATCGTTGCAACTCTCGCCATCCAAACAGTTGTCCGTGCCGGCCAGGCACTCGTCCACGTCCACGCACTGCCGGCTCAGGCACTCGTATCCGCTCTCGCAGGCCGGAATGCACGGCGGGATCGGCAGACACCCACCAAACAGCATCAGGTTCGTCTGACCACCGCCTTCGAGCGATGCCGCAAACATCTGACCGATCAGCAGTCCCTGGGGGAACGACACGGACACGTTCGGCGCCAGGATCGAGCCCAAAAACTGCACCCCTTCGATCCTCATCGTGCTGCCCGGCTGTCCGTTCACCGGCGGGGGGGCATCCGGGAAGTTGAACATCACGTGGTCCGCGGTGATACCCCCGGTCAGGAAC